>CADCCR010000053.1 GCA_902799985.1 uncultured Bacteroidales bacterium
TCAAGGGTGTGACGAATTCCTTTGCCGCAGGTGTCATCACCACCTGCACCTCAGCACCCTTCTTCACGAGGAGCCGAACCAGAAGGCACGCTTTATAGGCAGCAATGCTTCCTGTCACGCCAAGGACTATTTTCTTATTTTGCAGCATACTTCAATGCAAGTCGTTCAAGAGTTTGTTTCGTGTTCTGCGTGAAGTCGCCCTGCAGCATCCAATGCTTGTAGTTTGGGTCCTTGCGCAAGACATCGCGCACGGGTTGCCCCTTGTACTTGCCGAAGTTCACTATCTCGACATTGTTCTCATCATAGACGAAACGGCAGGCGAGGTCGACGCCACGCATCATTTGGGTGAAGTCGGCCAGGAAGGGGACATTGTTCTGCAACGTATCGGAATAGCGGTCGAGCTGTGCCTCGAGTACCTCGAGAGTGGCACGTGTGTCGGCCAATGCGCTGTGGGCATCCTCAAGGTTGCGTCCGCAGTAGAACTTATAGGCAGCCACGAGGGTACGTTGCTCCATCTTATGGAAGATGTTCTGCACGTCGATGAGCCGCTTCTCCTCAATGTGGATATCGATGCCGGCGAAAGCAAACTCCTCGGCCAGCATAGGCACATCGAAGCGGTTGCTGTTGTAGCCGGCCAGGTCGCAGCCCTCGAACACCCGGGCCAGCTCCTCAGCCTTCTCTGCAAACGTGGGACAGTCTTTGACATCTTCGTCTGTGATGCCGTGCACGTCGCTACTCGCCTTGGGGATATGCATGCCTGGATTGAAGCGCAACGTCTCGGCCCTCTCGCATCCATTCGGATCCTGACGGATAAAGCAGAGCTCCACAATGTGGTCCTTGCCTATCGTCAACCCCGTCGTCTCGAGGTCGAAGAAGATGATCGGTCTTTCGAGCTTGAGTTTCATCGCTGTATCCTGCCTAGTCTTCTACGCGCATGGGCATGAGGAGCATGAGCACCTCGTCCTCGGGATTGTCGTCGGCAGGACGAATCACACCCGGGCGGCTGGGGTCGGCCACCTCTATCTTGAGTGTCTCGCTGTCCAGGATGCCGACAATCTCGAGCAAGAATGTGCAGCTGAAGCCGATGCTGATGGGATTGCTGGTGTATTCGCAGAGGATGAACTCCTCGGCGCGAGTGGCATATTCGCTGTCCTGACCGGTGAGCTTGATGTTATTGTTGCCCAGTTCGAGCTTCACGAGTCCGCTGCTTTGGTTGCAGAAGACGCTGACACGCTTCAAGGCGCTGATGAGTGCCTGACGGTCTACGCGAGCTGAGAAGGGATTGTTCTCGGGGATAACGGCATTGTAGTTGGGATAGCGTCCCTCGATGAGACGGAAGTGCATCACCATATCGGCAGAAGAGATGGTTGCCTTTTCGGAGTCGAAGGCAATGGTGATGTTCTCGTCGGCCTTCGTAAGCACAGCCTTCAGGACGGTAGAAACCTTCTTTTGCAGGATGAAGCCGGCAGTCAGACCGCTCTGTACCGTGCGATTCGTGTTGCGTACCAGCTTACGGCCGTCCGTGCCGGCAAACACGATGCAGTCGGGCTTGATGTCGACATAGATGCCGTTCATCACGAGGCGTATCTCGTCGTTGGCCGTAGCAAACAGGCAACGGTTGATGCCATTGAGCAGGACGCTGGCAGGCATCTCGATGCGTGTGGCATCCTCGCCCACCGTCTTTGCCATCGGATAGGGAGCGGCATCCATCGCCATAACAGCGAAGGAACCGGAGCTGTGGACAACCTTCACCTCCTGTGTGTCGGGGTTGTAGCCGATGCTGAGGGGCTGCTCGGCCAGTTCTTTCATCGACTCCATGATGGTCTTTGCAGGGATGCAGAAGCGGGCGTCGCCGTTCTGCTCCACCGTGGGAACGGTCGTGATGAAGTATTTCTCGCTGTCGGATGCCGTGATGGTGATTGTCCCGCCGTTCACGTCGAGGAGGAAACAATCCAGAATGGGCATTGAGTTTTTGCTGGCCATCACCTTGCTGGCAGCAGTCAGACGGCTATAGAAAGCCGTACTTGATACTTTGAAATTCATATTGCAATAGTTAAATATATTTGTTTCGCTCTACAAAGTTATGTTTTTTTCGTGCTTTCCCAAAGAAAAAGAATAAAAAAAACACAGAGTACTATAATTTTGAATTCTTTAATTTTGAATTTTGAATTAAACTCATTACCTTTGCACCGCAAATAGACAAACAAACTATAAAAATGGAAGCAACAGGTAAGATTATAGCAGAATTTAATGAACGCGGTGGCGTAAGCAACAGAACAGGTAATGAGTGGAAAGCCAAATCCTATGTACTGGAGGTTTCGGGCGACTTTCCGCGCAAGCTCGTCTTCGACGTTTTCGGCGTTGACAGGCTGCAGGCATTCAACATACAGATAGGCGAATTGCTGACTGTTCACTTTGACATCGATGCACACGAATACAATGGCCGTTGGTTCAACGACGTTCGTGCCTTCCGTGTCGACCGCGGTCAGGCAGCTCCTGCACCTGGTGCTCCCGAGGCAGCACCTGCCGTTGCGCCCGCAGCGCAGGCACCCGTAGCACAGGCTCCTCAGGTAGCTCCCCAGCCGGCTCCCGTAGCAGCAGACCCCTTCGAGGCTCCTTCGGCTACCGACGACCTGCCATTCTAAGCAATTCATAATTCACAATTCATTATTCATAATTAAATATATTGCTAAGACTTCAGCGTATGCCTATATTATGAATTGTGAATTATACATTATGAATTAATTAAGGCTCCGTAGCTTAGCTGTATAGAGCGTCAGATTCCGGTTCTGAAGGTCCTGGGTTAGAATCCCAGCGGAGTCACTAAGCCATAAGTACAAAAGCGATGGCACAAAGAAAGGCCGCAGATTCTGTCTGCGGCCTTTTGCATTGGAAAAGAATCATGGAAGTGCCTTGACCTTCCCGCCCTCTATATAGATGCCGTGTGAAGGCTTTTTGTAAACGCGGCGGCCTTGCAGGTCATACCATTTACCATTTGACCATTTACCATTTGACCATTTACCATTTACCATTTGACAATTTACCATTTACCATTTGACAATTTACCATTTACCATTTGGGGCAGCCAGCGATGGATGTGTTATTCAGTATGTTTGGGAGTGGTTGGGAGTAGAATGCTCTTCGCACTTATTTCGGAAGCTCTTCGGACTTATTTCGGAAGCACCTCGCACTTATTTCGGAAGCGCCTCGTGCTTATTTCGGAAGCGCCCTGCGCTTATCGCCGAAGCGCCTCGCGCTTATTTTGGAAGCGCACGGGGCTTCCCGGAGAAGCGAACGGAGAAATGAGACATGAGCTATGCCTTCTGTTCTCCAAAGTGCAGGAAGATTATGAAAGGGAGAAGCTTCAGAAGATGTGGAAGCCGGAGCTCTTCTTGCTGAAGTAGCGGTCCATCATCTTTATGAGTCCGCTCATGCAGAAGACGACGACGCGGTCGCCTGGTTGGAGCTGGGTGTTACCGTTGATGAGTTCACCCTGGTCATTGCCACGGACATAGCCGCCAAGGGTGATGCCGTTGGGCAGACGAAGGTCGCGAACGGGCTTCTCGGCAACAGGACTCCCCTCGCCAACCACGATTTCGGCCACATCGGCATTGGCGATGGTGAGGCATTTCACGTTGTGGGCATCCGTGTCGAGCATCATCTGATAGATGCGGCTGGCTGCTATCATCTTCTTGTTGATGATGGTGCCGATGTCGAGTTTCTCGGCCATAGAGACGTAGTCCATGTTCTCGACCATTGCGACGGTCTTGCGCACCCCCATGCGCTTGGCAGCAAGGCAGGCCAGGATGTTTGTCTCCGTCTCGGGCGTGAGGGCGCAGAAAGCCTGCATGTCGGAGAGTCCCTCTTCGAGCAGGAGGGCTGTATTTCGTCCGTCGCCTTGGATGATGCGGATGTCGCTGTCCTCGAGCAGTTCGTTGAGGCGGTGACAGCGTTCCTCGCTGCGTTCGATAATCTTCACGGTGTAGAAGTCGGGCTTCCCTTCGGCCACGTGTACAGAGGTTCGTCCGCCGCCCATAATCATCACATTGCGCACGTCGGCATAGTCTTCCTTGCCTACTATTTCGCGGATGTAGCTGATGTGTCGCTTCTTGGTCATGAAGTAGACGATGTCGCCGTTGCGAAGTTCATCGTTGCCGGAAGGGATGATGGTGTCGTCGCCTCGCTTGATGGCAACCACGTGGTAGGGAGTCTGAGCGTCGCAGAGGTTGCGTAGGGCGATGCCGGTGATGCGTGCTTTCTCGCGCAGTTTGATGCCGAGCATGACGAGAGCGCTGTCCGCCACCTCCCAGTACTGGCGCACCCAGGAGCGCTTCAGTCCGTCGAGTATCTCGCGTGCAGCAAGTCCCTCGGGATAGATGATGGAGTCGACGCCCATCTGCCGGAAGAGGTCGCTGTACTGCGGCATCGTGTACTCCGCCGTGTCGACACGTGCGATGGTCTTGCGTGCTCCGAGCGTATGTGCCAGCATGCAGCAGGTGATGTTGCGTGTCTCCTCGGGTGTGACGGCGATGAAGAGGTCGCACTGGTGGACGCCTCCCTCGCGGAGTCCGCTGATGGATGTAGGCGAGACATTGAGCGTCATGAGGTCGAGGTCGCCGGAATTGAGCAGACGTGCAGTCTTCTCCGGACTCTCGTCGATGAGGATGATGTCCTGGTCTTCGCGTGAAAGGAGGGCAGCGAGGTGCGAGCCGACGGCTCCGGCTCCGGCAATGACGATTTTCATGAGTGACGAATAATCTTTAATCCTTAATCCCTAATCTTTAATCCCTAATCTTTAATCCCTAATCTTTAATCCCTAATCCCTAATCTTCGACTTTATCGCCTCCACATCGAGTCCGACGAGGTGGTACAGCTCTTCGGGCGTGCCATGTTCGACGAATTGGTCGGGCAGGCCGAGTCTCCGGACTTGCGGATGCAGGTCGTGGTCGGCCATGTATTCCAAGACGGCAGAGCCCAGTCCGCCTCGGACGACACCATCTTCCACCGTAATGATGCGACGGCAACGTGTGCCGACGGCTTGCAGGATGTCCTCGTCGATAGGCTTCAGGAAACGCATGTCATAGTGCCAGACCGAGATTCCCTCCTCCCGGAGCTGGCGCACAGCTTCAGCCACAATGTTGCCCAACGGACCGATGCTGAGCACAGCGATGTCGTCGCCCTCGCTGAGCAAGCGTCCGCGCCCAATGGGAATGGCCTCCAAGGGGCATCGCCAATCGGTCAGGACTCCGCGGCCCCGCGGGTAACGGATGACGAAGGGACCGCCTCCGGGCAGCTGAGCCGTGTACATGAGCCGGCGCAACTCGTGCTCGTTCATGGGCGAACTGATGGTCAGGTTCGGTATGGGACGGAGGGCAGCCAGGTCGAAGGCGCCGTGATGCGTGGCTCCGTCCTGCCCCACGAGCCCAGCGCGGTCGAAGCAGAAGACGACGGGAAGTCGGCACAGACAGACATCGTGGATGATGTTGTCGAAGGCCCTCTGTGCGAAGGAGGAGTAGATGTTGCAGAAGGGGATAAGGCCTTCCTTGGCCAGACCGCCCGAGAAGGTGACAGCATGCCCCTCGGCGATGCCCACGTCGAAGGTGCGTTCTGGCATCTCGCGCATCATGATGGAGAGGCTGCAGCCCGTAGCCATAGCCGGAGTGATGCCCACTATGCGGTCGTTGCTGCGAGCCAGTTCAAGGATTGTCTCGCCGAAAACGTCCTGATACTTAGGCGGCAGGCCTTCGGTGTCGTCCTTCAGACGTTCGCCTGTCTCGGGGTCGTACTTGCCCGGAGCATGATAGACAGTGGGATTCTGCTCGGCAGCCTGGAAGCCTTTGCCTTTGACGGTATGCAGATGCAAAAGCTTGGGCCCGGTCATATCCTTTATTTGCCGGAGCGTGCTCACGAGGTCGATGACATTATGGCCGTCGATGGGACCGAAGTAACGGATGTTGAGTCCCTCGAAGATGTTCTGCTGGTCGTTAATCAACGACTTGATGGAGTTGTTGAAGCGCAGTATCTTCCGCCTGCGGTTCTCGCTCAGGAGCCCCCACTTCACAAGCTTCTGCGAGGTGCGGAAGCGAATCCTGTTGTAGAGGTTCGACGTGTGAAGCTGGTGCAGGTAATGCTTCATGCCTCCCACGCTGCGGTCGATGCTCATATTGTTGTCGTTGAGGATGATGAGCAGGTTGTTGGGGGTGCTGCTGGCATTGTTCAGTCCCTCGAATGCAAGTCCGCCGCTCATGCTTCCGTCGCCTATCACGGCCACCACCTTACGCTTGTCTTCTCCCCGCTGATGTGCAGCGACCGCCATTCCCAGGGCAGCGGAGATGCTGTTGGAAGCATGTCCGCAGGCGAAGGTGTCATACTCGCTCTCATCGGGCGAAGGGAAAGGTCGGAGGCCGCCCAGATGCCGATAAGTGGGGAATGCTTCACGCCTGCCAGTCAGTATCTTATGGCCGGCAGCCTGATGTCCCACGTCCCAGACGATGCGGTCGTAAGGCGTGTCGAAGACATAGTGCAGGGCCACAGTAAGCTCCACCACACCAAGTCCGCTGGCAAAATGACCAGGGTTGTTGGCCATTTCGCGAATGATTTCCTGCCTCAGCTCGTGGCAGACCTGCGGCAATGCTTCGAGGGGCAAAGTCCGGAGGTCAGCAGGAAAATGTATCTTCGATAACAGCTCTAAAGGCTCTTCTTTCACGCTTTTTGTTCTTTTTTATTTGCAAAGTTAAGCATTTTAGCGGAGTTTTATGTAATTTTGTACGATAAATTTCAGTTTTCTACAGGAATGAGAGAGGAAGAAGCCCTTTTCCGTACCATTGTAGACGTGCCAAAATGGTCTGTCCCGATGCAAGTGCACCATCATTTCGTGCTGCTTGGCTCGTGCTTTGCGCAGAACATTGGCGAACGTTTTCAGAGCTTCGGGCTCAATGCCGTCTGCAACCCCTTGGGCGTAATCTACAATCCCGAGAGCATCGCCATGCAGGTGCGGCAGGCACTCAGGCCGGAGGCTGCGCTCCCAATCTTCCAGGCCAACGGGCAATGGCACTGCTGGTGGACGGGGACTCTCCTTGGTGCCACAGAGGAAGAAGAGCTTCGCAAGGAGGTGCAGGATGCCTTCTCGAAGCTCGGAGATGCTTTGCGACGGGCCGACTTCCTCTTCATCACTTTAGGCACGAACGTCTGCTACCGTCTGAAGGAGAACGGGATGACAGTGGCAAACTGCCACAAGATGCCGGGCAACTGCTTCGAGGAAGCAGCGCTGGAGAAAGAGACATGCGCCGATGTGCTGAGAGGTATGCTGGAACTGCTCTGGCAGGAATGTCCCAAGCTGCGGGTGGTCTTCACCGTTAGCCCCTACCGCTATGCGAAGTACGGCTTCCACGGCAGTCAGCTGGCAAAGGCGACGCTCCTGCTTGCCGTCGACGAGATGTGCCGGCTCTATCCGGAGAAGACGAACTACTTCCCTGCCTACGAGCTGCTGCTCGACGACCTGCGCGACTACCGCTTCTATGCCGACGACATGATACATCCGGCTCCTGCCGCCGTTGGCTACATCTGGCAGCGGATGAAGGAAAGCTGCATGGACAAAACCTTGAGACAATACCTGGAGCTCTATGGCCCGATACGCTCAGCCCTCATGCACAAGCCCAAGCAGGGAGAGACAGCCGACTACCTTGCCTTCCGCGAAGCGGCAGAGGAGAAAGGCAGGTTGCTTCGGGAGAAATACGGAATCAGCATTAGCTAAGAACACATATATAATAATGTATAGTACACAGGAAATAGCAAACATCATAGGAGCAAAGAGCGGAGAATATTCTTCCCGCAGGATAGACTGGCTGCTGACGGACAGCCGCAGCCTCTGTTTCCCCGAGTCGACCCTCTTCTTTGCCATCCGCACCAGTCGCGGCGACGGACACCGATACATCGCCGACCTTTATAGGCGAGGGGTTCGCGCCTTCGTCGTGAACGAAACAGACGCCACCTGGAAGGACATGCAGGATGCCGACTTCCTCGTTGTGCCCGACACCTTGCAGGCACTACAGGCATTGGCAGCACACCACCGTTCCCGCTTCCACATCCCCATCATCGGCATCACCGGCAGCAACGGTAAGACGCTCGTGAAGGAATGGCTCTACCAGCTTCTGGCACCCGACTTCACCATTACCCGCAGCCCACGCAGCTACAACTCGCAGATAGGTGTGCCGCTCTCTGTCTGGGGACTATGGCAGAAGAGCCAGGTGGGAATCTTCGAAGCCGCCATCTCAGAGCCTCATGAGATGGCAGCCCTGGAACACATCATCAAGCCGACCATCGGCATCTTCACCAGTCTGGGCAGCGCCCACCAGGAGAACTTCTCGTCGATGGAAGAGAAGTGCAACGAGAAGCTGCAGCTCATGAAGGATGCGGAGGTCATCATCTATCTGCAAGGAAATGCGGTCATCGAGGAATGCCTCCGGAAGATGAGTGAGCGGGCCGAAGGGAAGAAGAGCCGACTCGTAGCCTGCCCAAGCACCGGGAATGCCTTCGAGGACAACAAGGCCCTGTGCCGTGCCGCTTGTCGGGAAATGGGACTGGGAGAGGACATCATCGAGGAGAGACTGCGGGCACTGGAGCCCGTAGCAATGCGCCTCGAGGTGAAGGACGGACAGAACGACTGCACACTCATCAACGACTCCTACAACAGCGACCTGAACAGTCTGGACATTGCCCTGGACTTCATGAATCGCAGGCCCGAGAAGCAAGGCAGACAGCGCACACTCATCCTGAGCGACATACAGCAAAGCGGTGTGCCTCCGAGAACCTTCTACACACATCTGGCCGAAATGTTGGAGCAACGCGGCATCAACAACCTGATTGCCGTGGGCGAAGTCATCAGCGCTCATCGCGATTGCTTCGGGCACTTGCCTGTCCGTTGCCATTTCTTCCCCGACACAGACACTTTGCTGCGCGACGGACTTCTCTCCACCCTCCAGCACCAGCTCATCCTCATCAAGGGCGCACGCAGCTTCCACTTCGAGCACATCACCGACCGGCTGGAGAGAAAGGTGCACGAGACAATCCTGGAAGTGAGCCTAAGTGCTGTCGTCGGAAACCTCAACTACTACCGCTCCTTCATGAAGCCCGAGACGAAGATGGTGTGCATGGTGAAGGCCGATGCCTATGGAGCCGGTGCTGTGGAAGTGGCCAAGACGCTGCAAGAGCATCGCGTGGACTACCTGGCTGTTGCCCTTGCCGACGAAGGCGTGACGCTTCGGCAGAAGGGCATCACCGCCAACATCATGATAATGAACCCCGAGATGAGCAGCTTCAGCACACTCTTCCGGTATCGGCTGGAGCCCGAGATATACAGCTTCCGCCTGCTCGATGCCCTCATCCGGGCGGCCGAACACG
This sequence comes from uncultured Bacteroidales bacterium, assembly GCA_902799985.1. Lineage (GTDB taxonomy): Bacteria > Bacteroidota > Bacteroidia > Bacteroidales > Bacteroidaceae > Physcousia. The sequence goes on from CADCCR010000053.1 coordinate 9,400, forward strand.
AAGGCATCACGGACTTCCCCGTCCACATCAAGTTGGACACCGGTATGCACCGCCTTGGCTTCGACCCCGAGAAGGATATGCATCAGCTCATCGGCCGACTGCAAAGACAGACGGCACTCATTCCGCGCTCTGTCTTCTCGCATTTTGTGGGCAGCGACTCGGAGGAATTCGATGCCTTCTCCGACCGTCAGTACCAGCTCTTCCTGCGCGGCAGTCGGGTCTTGCAGGAAGCCTTCCACCATCCCATCCTGCGACACATCTGCAACAGCGCAGGCATCGAACGCTTCCCCGACAGACACCTCGATATGGTTCGCCTCGGACTCGGACTCTACGGCATCAACAGCCGTAACAACGAGACCATACACAATGTCAGCACCTTGCGCACCACCATCCTGCAGATACATGATGTGCCGGCAGGCGAAAGCGTGGGCTACAGTCGCCGCACCATAGTGGAACGCGACAGCCGCATTGCCAGCCTCCCCATCGGATATGCCGACGGACTGAACCGTCTGCTCGGCAACCGCAAGGGCTACTGCCTGGTGAATGGGAAGAGAGCGGAATATGTGGGGAACATCTGCATGGATGTCTGCATGATAGACGTCACCGACATTCCCTGCAAGGAAGGCGACACAGCGACTATCTTCGGCGAAGGATTGTCGCCATCGGAGCTGGCTTCGAGGTGCGGAACCATCCCCTACGAGATACTGACCGGCATTGCCCCTCGGGTGAAACACATATACTACGAAGACAAATAATCCCCCCTACACAACTATGAAGAAAACCTTATCCATTGTCCTCTGTGCAGCATTCAGCCTCAGCATTGCTGCCGAAGTGAACTATCAGGTCGTTCCCCTGCCTCAGCAGATTGACATCGACGCAAGCGGCAATTACTTCGTTCTGGCCGACGGCATGACGGTCAGCTATCCTGCCGACGACACACAGATGCAACGCAATGCCCAGTTTGCTGAAGAATACCTCAAACTCTCCGCAAAGCCTGCCGACAAGAAGAAGCCTGCCGATGTCAGTCTGACGCTTGGCCTGAAGAGCGACAGCCCCGATGCCTATGCCATCATTGTGGGCAAGAAGGGCATCACCATCCAGGGAGCCAGTCCCAGTGGCGTCTTCTATGGCATACAGACCCTCCGCAAGAGCATCATGAACGAGCAGGGCGAAGTGCGCCTGCCCTATGCAACCGTCAGCGGTTCTCCGCGCTTCGGCTATCGCGGCACAGAACTCGACTGCGCCCGACACTTCTTCCCCGTCAGCTTCATCAAGAAGTTCATCGACATCCTTGCCCTTCACGGCATCAACCGTCTGCATTGGCACCTGACCGACGACCAGGGCTGGCGCTTCGAGGTGAAGGCTCTGCCCGAACTGGCCAAGAAGGCCAGCGTGCGACGCAACACCGTCATTGGCAACAACCTCTACGTGAAAGACCCTGCCCTCACACTCTTCGATGATACGCCCGAGACCGGTTTCTACACTCAGGAAGAGCTGCGCGAGGTGGTGCGCTATGCGGCCGAACGCTACATCACCATAGTGCCGGAGATTGACCTGCCCGGCCACATGGTGGCTGCCATGAGCGTCTATCCCGATTTGGGTTGCACAGGCGGCCCATACGAGGTGTGGAACATCTGGGGAATATCGGACGACGTGCTCTGTGCCGGCAATCCGAAGACGCTGGAGTTCCTCAAGACGGTCTACGACGAACTCTGCTCCGTGTTCCCGGGCGAACTGATACACATCGGTGGCGACGAGAGCCCGCGTGTTCGCTGGAAGACTTGTCCGAAGTGTCAGGCTAAGATGAAGGAACTCGGCTTGAAGGACGAAGCTCAACTGCAAACCTACATCAACAAGGAGATGGAGTCCTTCCTCGCATTGCGCGGCAGGCAGATTATCGGCTGGGACGAGACACTCGAAGGCGGCCTGAGCGACAAAGCGGCCGTGATGAGCTGGCGCGGATACGATGGCGGAAAGGCTGCGGCAAAGCTTCATCACCATGTTGTGATGACACCCACCTCGCATTGCTACTTCGACTACTACCAGCTGAAGAACGGCAAAGCTCAACCCTTGGGCATCGGCGGCTATCTGCCTCTGAGCAAAGTGTATAGCATGGAGCCTGTCCCGGCAGAACTGACCGAGGAGGAGGCCAAGTACATCATGGGGGCTCAGTGCAACCTCTGGACAGAGTATATGCTCAGCCCCGACCACGTTGAGTTCATGCTGCTGCCCCGCCTGGCTGCCATGAGCGAGGTGCAATGGCTGCAGCCGCAGCAGAAGGACTACGAACAGTTCCTCGGCAGGCTCGAACCCTTGCAGCAAATCTATCGGAAACTTGGCTACAAGTATTGCCCCACACACGAATGATTGAACTCAGAAAACTGACTGTAGGCTACGGCAACAAAGCCGTACTGACAGACATCAATCAGCAAATCGAAGCCGGACAGATGGTCTGTCTGCTGGGAGCCAACGGCGCAGGAAAGAGCACCTTACTGCGCACGCTGGCAGGCTTCCAGCCGCCACTCTCGGGCCACATCTTCCTGCAGGGGCGCGACCTGAATTCGCTCTCGCTCATGCGGCGCAGCCGAGCCGTCTCTGTGGTGCTGACGGAGCATATCGAGGTACCGTATATGTGTGTCGAAGACCTCGTGGGAATGGGGCGCTCGCCTTATACGGGATTCTTCGGCTCTCTGAGCGAGGAGGACCGGAAAGTGGTGGACGAGGCCATCGGGATGGTGGGAATAAGCGACTTGGCCCAGCGCTCCATCAACACCCTGAGCGACGGCGAGCGACAGAAAGCGATGCTCGCCAAGGCTTTGGCCCAGCAGACTCCCGTCATCCTGCTCGACGAGCCAACGGCCTTCCTCGACTTCCATGCTAAGGTCGGCACCCTGCGATTGATGCTGCGACTGGCACACGAAACAGGCAAGACGATTCTCCTTTCCACGCACGATGTGGAAATGGCTATCCAGCTGAGCGACCTGCTTTGGATAGTCCAGGAGGGCACCGTCACAGCCGGCACAACGGCATCGCTCACCGCCGACGGCACACTCGGACGCTTCCTCCAAGCCGAAGGCATCAACTACGACGAAACCGACCACACTCTGAGAATCGAATCATAATGCACGAAAAAAGTTTAGAGTCAGTGGTCGCTTCGCGAAGTGAAAAGTTATGAGTTAGTTTAGAGTTTAGTGTTTAGAGTTTAGAGTCAGTTGAGAGTTTTTATGTCACACAGAACCGAAGGTCGACGTTAAAGTCAAAGCACAGAAAGAAAATATTTAACATCTAAAAATACAAAAAACACGAAAGTCAGAGAATGAACATCTGAAGATGCGAAAGACACGAAAACATGTTACGCAGAAATGTTTTAAAGTCACACAGAAAACACAGAAAACACAGAAATATTTATTTTTAAAGTCCCGCAGAAATAAAAGAAATAAAGGAAATCAAGATTTGCAGAAGAA
>CADCCR010000054.1 GCA_902799985.1 uncultured Bacteroidales bacterium
CCCCATCACGGGCGACAAATGTCCTATCTATATTGCCGAGTATGTCCTTGCCGGTTACGGCACCGGAGCCATCATGGCCGTACCTGCCCACGACAGTCGCGACTACGCCTTCGCCAAGCACTTCGGCCTGCCCATCATCCCGCTGGTGGAGGGTGCCGACGTCTCGGAGGAAAGCTACGACGCCAAGGAAGGCATCGTCATGAACTCGCCCATCAGTCCCGACAAGAGCATGAAGTACGACGGCGAGAGCCTCTGCCTCAACGGACTCACCATCAAGGAAGCCATCGCCGAGACAAAACGCTTCGTCGAAGCACACAAGCTGGGACGCATCAAGGTGAACTTCCGCCTGCGCGACGCCATCTTCAGCCGCCAACGCTACTGGGGCGAACCATTCCCTGTCTATTACAAGCAGGGCATCCCCACGATGATACCCGAGGAATGCCTGCCCCTGGAACTTCCGCAGGTCGATAAGTTCCTGCCTACAGAAACCGGCGAACCGCCACTTGGCAATGCTCAGATGTGGGCGTGGGATGAAGCGAATCGCAAGATTGTCGACAAGGCACTCATCGACGAGAAGACCGTCTTCCCCATCGAGCTCTACACCATGCCGGGCTTCGCAGGCAGCAGCGCCTATTACCTCCGCTACATGGACCCGCACAACGACAAGGCTTTGGTCAGCCCCGAGGCTGCCGCTTACTGGCAGAACGTCGACCTCTACGTCGGCGGCTCGGAGCATGCCACAGGCCACCTCATCTACTCCCGCTTCTGGAACAAGTTCCTCTTCGACCTCGGCGTGAGCAAAAAGGAAGAACCCTTCCAGAAGCTCATCAACCAGGGCATGATACAGGGCTGGTCCAGCTTCGTCTATCGTCTGCGCGGCACCAACAAGTTTGTCAGCTTCGACCTCCTCGATGTCCAGTACGATAATGAGACAAAGAAGAATTGCTACACCTATCAAGGCGTAGAGGCTGACCCCGTGTATGCCGACATCAGCATGGTGAACGGCAATGTGCTGAACATTGAGATGCTGCGCCAGTGGACCCCTGAGTTCCGCGAAGGCGAGTTCATCCTCAACGACAGCGGCCAGTACATCGTGGGCCATGCCGTCGAGAAAATGTCGAAATCGAAGTACAATGTGGTGAACCCCGACGACATCTGCGAGAGCTATGGCGCCGACACACTCCGCTTGTACGAAATGTTCCTGGGCCCCATCGAGCAGTCGAAGCCCTGGGATGTGGCAGGCATCGACGGCTGCTTCCGCTTCCTCAAGAAGCTGTGGGCACTCTTCTGGACCAAAGACGGAGAACTCGCTGCCACCGACAACGAGCCTTCCGCCGAAAGCCTCAAGACGCTCCACAAGCTCATCAAGAAGGTGACGGCCGACATCGAGGTCTTCTCCTACAACACCAGCATCTCGGCCTTCATGGTGGCTGTGAACGAGCTCACCCAACAGAAGTGCACGAGCCGCACCGTCCTGCAGACTTTGCCCGTCCTCATCGCTCCCTTCGCTCCCCACATCGCCGAAGAGCTCTGGGAAGCATTGGGTGGCGAAGGAAGCGTCTGCGATGCCCGCTGGCCGCAGTACGAAGAGAAGTACCTCGTGGAGACCAGCGTCAAGCTCGGCGTGCAGTTCAACGGCAAGGTGCGCTTCGACATGTTCTTCCCTGCCGATGCCACTCCCGAACAGATGATTGAGCTCGCCACCTCAGCACCCGAGGCTGCAAAGTACCTCGAAGGCATGCAGGTGGTGAAGACCATCGCCATCCCCGGACGCATCGTCAACATCGTACTCAAACCTCAAGCCTGACAAGCAGACAAGCAAAAGGTGAACTACCACAGAATAAAGGAATTCGTCATCGACTTCCTTGCTATCAACATAGGATTGGCAACCTACTCTCTGGGGTGGGCTGCCTTCCTATTGCCTTATCACATCACCACAGGCGGCATGACGGGTATGTTTGCCATTGTGTACTACCTGACAGGCTTCCCCGTGAGCTATGCCATTCTGATTGCCAACAGCATTCTGTTATTGTTTGCCCTTTGGAAGTTGGGATGGAAGTTTACCATCAAGACATCGTATGCTGTGCTGGCTCTCTCCACATACCTGCAGTTGGGACAGCAGATGATGACCGACGATGCGGGCAACCTGATGCAGATTCTTGGTGAAGGCCAAGACTCGATGGCCTGCGTCCTGGGCGCCATACTGAACGGCCTGGGCATCGGCTTCGTCTTCCTCACAGGCGGCAGCACCGGCGGATGGGACATCATTGCGGCCCTGGTGAACAAGTATCGCAACATCTCCTTCGGCCGTGCCCTGCTCTTCCTCGACTTCCTGGTCATCGCTTCCTGCTGGCCTATCTTCCACGACGTGCGGATGGTTGTGTTCGGCTATGTGACGCTGGTTGTCTATACCTACGCTCTGGACATGCTCATCAACAGCACCAGGCAGGACATCCAGTTCATCATCTTCACCAAGAAGCCCGAGGAAATATGTCAGCGCATCATTTCCGAGACGTGCCACAGCGTGACCTCTATGGATGGCGAAGGCTACTACAGTCACCAGAGCATAAAGGTTCTCATCACCATCGTGCACAAACGCGAAGCCATAAAGATACTGCGCATGGTGCAGGAGACCGACCCGGGAGCCTTCGTTTCGCAGAGCCGTGCCGAAGGCGTCTACGGAAACGGCTTCAGCGCCATCAAGCCATGAGGACATTTGAAGATTGCTCCGCGCATTAAAAGCGCGCCGTGGTGCTAAAGCATCCTCGAAGATTGAAGATTGACAATTGGCAAACAAACAGAGAACAGACAACAGACATTAACCGTTAACAACAGACATTAAGCAATAACACTTTAAACCTTGAATCTCAAAACCATCATAGGCCCTTCGCCCTGGCAACTGGCACGCGACTACCTGCAGATGCTTCTGGGCACCGTCATCTACACGATTGGCTATACCACCTTCCTGCTGCCTTACAAGATTGTCAGCGGAGGCGTGTCCGGTATCTCCACCGTGATATACTACATGTCGGGCTTCCCTGCCGGAAACACTTACCTCATCATCAACATTGCCTTGCTGCTGTTGGCCATGCGCATCCTGGGCTGGCGCTATCTGGTCCGTACCATTATCGTCACCTTGCTGATATCCGGAGCCATCGACCTCATGCTGGTGCAGCTGACAGAAGTGTCAGCCGACGGCACACAGACGCTCAAGCACATCCTGGGCGAGCAGAAGTTCATGGCCTGCGTCATCGGAGCGTTCCTCGAAGGTCTCGGCCTGGCCACCATCTTCCTGGCCGGCGGCAGCACGGGAGGGACGGACATCATAGCCAGCTCCATCAACAAGTACTGGAACATCTCGCTGGGCAGACTGCTGCTGATGTGCGACATCATCATCATCGGCTTCAGCTACCTCATCGAGAACGACATCGAGACGATGGTGGTGGGCTACATGGCGATGTTCATCAGCCTCAACTTCCTCGACTTCGTCATCAACTCTGCGCGGCAAAGCGTCCAGTTCATCATCATCAGCGACCGCTACGAAGAGATAGCCGACGAGGTGAACACGCGGCTCAACCGAGGCGTGACCGTTCTCTTTGGCGAAGGCTTCTACAGCAAGGAGAAGCGGCAGGTGCTGCTCATCCTGGCCAAGAAGCACGAGAGCCGTGGCATCTTCCAGCTCATCAAGCGCCTCGACCCGCGGGCCTTCGTCTCCATGAGCAACGTGGAGGGTGTCTTCGGCGAAGGCTTCGATGTGATTAAGAAATGAATTAAAGATTAAGGATTAAAGATTAAGGATTAAAGATTAAGGCTTTTTGAAATTAAAGATTAAGGATTAAGGTCTGATTGTTTTGAAGACTAATTCGAAGGCTAAAAGAATATAAGGGATTATGAAGGAACTCGTTATGGCGACGAATAATGCCCACAAGCTGGAGGAGGTGCGGCAGATACTGGGCGATGCGTTTTCGGTCAAGGGGCTGAGCGACATCGGCTGCACGGAAGATGTTCCCGAGACGGCCGACACGCTGGAGGGCAACGCGCTGCAGAAGGCACGCTACGTCCACGAGCACTACGGCCTGGACTGCTTTGCCGACGACACCGGACTGGAGGTCGATGCCTTGGGGGGCGCTCCGGGCGTCTACACGGCACGCTTCGGCTCGATGTGCGGCTACGGCGAGAGTCACGACTCCGACGCCAACATCCGTTGCCTGCTCGACAAGCTTGAGCATGCCGACACACGCACGGCCCGCTTCCGTACCGTCATCGCCCTGGTGCAGGGAGGCAAGGAGACACTCTTCGAAGGCATCGTGGAGGGCACGATACTGCCCCAGCGAGCCGGTGAAGGAGGCTTTGGCTACGACCCCATCTTTGCTCCCGCCGAAGCGGACGGCCTTGCCTTCGCCCAGATGACACCCGAGGCGAAGAATGCCATCAGCCATCGCGGACGCGCCACGCAGAAGCTGGCAGAATACCTGCTGAACGACGCTTCGCAAAAGAGTACCTAACCAACCATCGCACGCAATTGCAACTCTATACAAACATGAACGGTTAACCATGAAGCTTTAGCTCGATGAATGTCAACCATGAAGCTTTAGCTCGATGAACGTCAACCATGAAGCTTTAGCTCGATGAACATCAACTGTGAACTATGAACTATAAGAAGCTCCTGGCATTGCTCCTTTCCATGCTTTGCCTCACAGCCGCGGCCCAGCAGTTGGGCACCTGGCAACTGTACCTGAGTTACTACATCGCCACGAAGAACGTGACGGCCCACAGCACCGTCTATTCGCTGATGAACGGCAACCTGCTCTCCTACGATACGGAGGACGGCGAGGTGCGAACCTACGACCACCTGAACGTGCTGAGCGACGTAGGCATCGCTCACATCGCATACAGCAAGGAGGCGGACAAACTGATTATCGTCTACAAAGACGACAACATCGACTTGCTCGACAGCAACGGCAACGTGCACAACCTGTCGGCGCTGAAGGACAAACGCATCCTGGACAAGGAGATTACCTACGTCGGCATCGTGGGCTCGATGGCTTATCTGGTCACGGGATTCGGCTTTGTCGAAGTGGACATGAAGGAGGGAGTCTTCCGCAACACCTACAAGCTGAGCTTCAACATCTACAGCATCACCGCATCGGACGAAGCCGTGTTCATCGGCACCGAGGGCGGCATCTACTATTGCATGAAGTCGGACAACATGCTGGTGGAGAGCAACTGGAAGTTCCGTCTCAACTGGGGCGGCATGAGGAACATGTACTTCTATCAGGGCTACCTGATGGCGATGAACGAGAGCGGACTGTTCAAGTTCGCCCCCTACGTTAACGACAACGTGGCCTACCAGAATGGAAGCTTCACCTTCCTGAAGGAAAGCGACGGGCGGCTGATATGGGGCAACGCATCGCAGGTCTGCTTCACCTCCGATGTCAATGCCGACCCCACCGTCATCTCGGCCGAGAACAAATGGTCGGATGTCTCCTACGCCAACGGCACCTATTGGATGAGCGAACAGGAAAAGGGACTGAGGAGCTATAAGATAAACGAGGGAACGTTCGTGCCGACAGGTGTTGTCATACAGCCGAGCAGTCCCATCCGCGACCTTGGCTACCGCGTCAGCTGGGTAGGCGACCGCCTCCTGGTGGCCGGCGGCATCAACACCATCACAGGCTTCTTCAACCCGGCCACAGCCATGTACTACGAGGACGGGCAATGGACAAACTTCATCGAAATGGAGAGGCCTGCCGAATACCCCAGGCTCAACGTCTACAACACCACCGACCTTGTGCAGGACCCGCTCGACGACACGCATCACTTCGCCAGCCCCTTCCGCACAGGGCTCTGTGAGTATCGCAACGGAAAGTTCGTGAAGGTCTACAACCACGACAACTCTCCCCTGAAGAGCGTCCTCTACCCTTCGCGCTACTACTACAACTACGTGACCTGCTCTGCCTTGAGCTACGACGCCGACGGCAACCTCTGGATGGCCAACAGCATCAGGGATACCGTGCTGCATGTGCTCAAGCCCGACGGCAAGTGGCTCAACCTCTACTACAAGGAGCTCGACGGCGTGTCGCTCATCGACCAGATATTGCACCACAGCAGCGGCATCAGGCTCTTCTCGAGCCGGCGCATCGAGATGCGAGGCGTGTTCTGCCTCGACACGAAGGGAACGGAGCGCACGTCAGACGACCGCACCATCCTGCACCAGAACATCACCAACCAGGACGGCACGCCCTACCTTCCCGACGAGTTCTTCTGCCTCTGCGAGGACCTGGACGGCATGGTCTGGGTGGGCACTTCGTCCGGACTGTTCGTCATCGAGGACGTGTCGCAAGTCTTCGACCCCAACATGACGTTCACGCAAATCAAGATTAACCGCAACGACGGCAGCGGCCTGGCCGACTATCTGCTCAACGACGTCTCCATCTCCTGCATCAGCATCGACGCCGCCAACCGCAAGTGGATAGGCACGCAGAACAACGGAGCCTACCTCATCAGCGCCGACGGACAGGAGATGATACACCACTTCACCAACGAGGACAGCCCCTTGCTGAGCAACTACGTGCAGAGCATCGCCGTACATCCCGGCACGGGAGAGGTGGTCTTCGGCACAGACAAGGGAATCTGCAGCTACATCAGCGACGCCACAGCCCCCGAGGAGGAACTGTCGAAGAGCAACATCGTGGTCTACCCCAACCCCGTCACACCCGACTACAACGGCCCGATTGCCATCCGCGGACTGGTCAGCGACACCGAGGTGAAGATACTCTCCTCGGGCGGTCAGCTCGTTTGGCACGGCACCTCGGCCGGCGGCACCTGCATCTGGAACGGCTGTGCCAACAACGGCCGACGCGTGGCCAGCGGCGTCTATCACGTCGTAGCCAACGACGCCGAGGGCAACAAAGCCATCATGACGCGCATCGTCATAGCACGCTGAACGTCAGCACCTTCATCCTGTGCGCAGAGGAAGTTTCGTGTCCTCTGCGCACATTCTTTTGTCTATCTCCGAGGCACAAAGCCCTTAGCCACGAGGCATAAAACACTTAGTCTCGAAGCATAAAATCCTACGCCCCGAGCGACAAAACTTTTTCAGTGGTTCGGAAATATATTTCCAAGCCTTTGAAATATATTTCCAAGCTTCTGAAATTTATTTCCAAGGCTTGGAAATAGTTTTTATCCGAGGGGCGAAGGAAATGTGTCCGCCGGGCGAAGAAGTTGTTCCGATACACATATTATAAAATAACGCGCGCGAAATTTTGCACTTCACCTTTTATTTCGTAACTTTGCAAAGGCAACGACCATTTCTTCATACCATGAACCGAACCGCACACGCCTTTCTTGCCTGCCTTCTGACCGTGCTGATGCCCCTGCCCCAACAGGCGGCGCTCTACATCGTGGGCTCGGCCATACCGTCCGGATGGAGCCGTCAGCCCATGACGGAACAGGCCGCGGGCATCTACACCTGGGAGGGATTCCTCTACCACGGCGGCGAGCTGAAGTTCATGACCGATGCCTCGGGCTGGGGCAACCACTGGGGCCCGTCGAAAGCCGGCACACGTCTCGCCCCGGGCACACAGGGCATCTCCCTCCACACCAGCGGCGATTATAAATTCCGCGCCGACAACATCGGGCCTTGTCGGGTGCAGGTGGACACGAACACGAAGCAGATACAGATAGCCGACGGCGAGGGCAACCTGCCCGAAGTGCGCCGCTTCCCGCCCAGGCTCTACCCCGTCGGCACAGCCACGAGCACGGAGCGGTCCGAGACGAACGCCTTTGCCCTCAACGAGGACGCGCCCGATGCCGGCACCTATAGCGGCACGCTCACCCTCTCCACCGGCACGATGGCCCTGCACAGCAAGCCCTACAAGAAGGCGGTCGACGTGCGGCCCATCCGGCCGACGCTGGCCTCGGGAGCCACAGCCAAGCTCCCCAAACTGCGCTATCAGGCGGAGACCGACCGTTGCTGCTATGCTCCGGGGGCGACGGCCACGCTGACCTTGTCGACGGCTCCGCCGCAGGGGACGAGGGTTCGCTACCGTCACCTGGGCGACATCATCTGCGACACGATGCTCACCTCCCGCAGCTGGACGTGGACGACGCCTCCCGAGGACTTCCGCGGATACCTGGCCGAAGTATACCATCCCGCGGAGGAGGCCGACGAGATTCTCGCCACCATCGCCATCGACGTCAGCTCCGACTGGACACGCTTCCCGCGCTACGGCTTCGTGGCCACCTTCGGCAGCGACAAGACGACAGTCAAGACACGGACAGAGATGAAGTGGCTCAACCGCTGCCACATCAATGGTGTGCAGTTCCAGGACTGGCATTACTGCCACGACTGGCCGCTGGGCGGCACCCGGCAGGACGGGCTCTGGACCACCTACAAGGACGTCGCCAACCGCACCATCTATACCTCTGCCGTCAGGAACTACATACAGTCAGCCCACGACCGCGGCATGAAAAGCATCTTCTACAACCTCTGCTTCGGCGCGCTCGACGGATGGCAGGACCGCGGCGTCAAGCCCGAGTGGTTCATCTACAAGGACAAGAATCACTCGACCATCGACCATCACGACCTGCCGGACTCGTGGAAGAGCGACATCTACCTGGTCAATCCGGCCGATGAGGGCTGGCTCTCCTATCTCGGGGAACGCAACGACGAGGTCTACTCCTCGCTCGACTTCGACGGATACCAGATAGACCAGCTCGGCTCGCGCGGCAACGTCTACGACTACGACGGCAACTCCGTCGACCTGCGCGAAGGCTATGCCACCTTCATCGCCTACATGAAGAACCGCCATCCCGCAAAGCGACTCGTCATGAACGCCGTCAGCCAATGGGGCGCGTCGCAGATTGCAGGCACGGGAAAGGTGGACTTCCTCTACTCCGAGGTGTGGGGCAACCAGTCCGGCAACAGCCTGAAGAGCGGCGACGGACGCTTCACGAACCTGAAGAACGTCATCGACGAGAACCGCAGCCTCAGTCCCACCCTGCGCACAGTCCTGGCCGCCTACATGAACTACACCAGCGACAACCGCAACTTCAACACGCCGGGCATCGTCATGGCCGACGCCGTGATGTTCGCCCTCGGCGGCTCGCACCTCGAACTCGGCGGCGACCACATGCTCTGCCGCGAGTATTTCCCCTATGCAGGCATGAAGTGGCACAGCCAGCTGGAGGACTGGATGACGCGCTACTACGACTTCCTCACGGCCTACGAGAACCTGCTGCGCGACGACTGGACAGAGCGGACGGACGTCAAAGCCACCTGCTCCGACGCGACCATCAACTCGTGGCCGCCGGTCGCCAACCAGGTGACGATGCTCGCCCGCGAAGTGAACGGCCGGCAAGTCATCCACCTGCTCAACTTCACACAAGAGGAGTCGGCGACCAATGTCAGCGACGATTACCTGCTCTGCTGGCACGACAACGCAGCCACTCGCCCCTGGCCTCAGCGCTTTGAGAGCCTCTCCATCAAGCTGACCGGACTGTCGGGCATGGGCAAGGTGCGACGCATCTGGGTTGCCTCGCCCGACTATTGCGGCGGCGCCTTGCAGGAGCTGACGGACTACAAGTACGCGTCTGCCACAGGCACGGTCACCCTCAACCTGCCTTCCCTGCACTTCTGGACGATGATTGTCCTTGAGCCCGAGACGGCCACCACCCGCGACAACATCTGCTACGCACCTGTCTCCGCTGGCGAATCGCTCGTGCCAGGCATCACCTCGTCGCTCGCCGTAAGCTCCTCCGCCACACGCACCTGGAGCCTGCAGCTCGACGAGGACATCTACAACGTCCGGGCCGACATTCCCGCCGGCACGCTCGCTCTCAAACGGAACGGCGAGGATGCCATCGTTCTTCCCCTCGGAAGGGACGGCGGCCCACTCTTCACCCCAGCCGGACTGCCAGCCACAAACAGCTCGAGCGGCCTGCTCATCGGCAAAGGCCGGAAAGTCCTGAAGAACGATTAGCACAGAACAACGAAACACAAGACAACGAAATATCGTTATCTCGAAATAACGTTATACCGAAAATCCTAAAACATCAAAATAACAAAAACAGAAAAAGAAACACTATGGAAAAGATTATCGGACTTATCGACGCGCCGTTCACACCTTTCTACGAGAACGGAGACGTGAACCTGGAACCCATCCCTGCATACGCTAAGATGCTGCAGAAGAACGGACTCAAGGGCGTGTTCATCAACGGAAGCAGCGGCGAAGGCTATATGCTCACACCTGAGGAGAGAATGAAACTGGCTGAGGCTTGGATACAAGCTTCTAACTCCCTCCCTTTAAGGGAGGGCCGGGAAGGGTCCTTCAAGGTCATCGTGCACGTGGGCAGCTGCTGTGTTCGCGAGAGCCGCAAGCTTGCCGAGCACGCTCAGAAGATTGGAGCATGGGGCATCGGAGCTATGGCGCCTCCGTTCCCGAAGATTGGCCGCATCGAGGAACTCGTGAAGTACTGCGAGGAGATTGCCGCAGGAGCACCCAATCTGCCCTTCTACTTCTACCACATTCCTGCCTTCAACGGCGCCTTCCTGCCCATGGTGAAGTTCCTCGAAGCCGTTGACGGCCGCATCCCCAACTTCGCAGGCATCAAGTACACCTTCGAGAGCCTCTACGAGTATAACCAATGCCGACTCTACGGCGGCGGCAAGTTCGACATGCTCCACGGACAGGACGAGACCATCCTGCCCTGCCTCGCCATGGGCGGCGCACGAGGCGGCATCGGCGGCACCACGAACTACAACGGCAAGAACCTCGTCGGCATCATCGAAGCATGGAAGCGCGGCGACCTGGAGACTGCCCGCAAGCTGCAGGACTATTCGCAGCTCGTCATCAACGTCATCTGCCATTTCCGAGGCAACATCGTCGGCGGCAAGCGCATCATGAAGCTCATCGGCCTCGACCTCGGTCCCAACCGCACGCCCTTCCAGAACATTACACCAGAAGAAGAGATTCAACTCAAGAAGGAACTCGACGAGATAGGCTTCTTCCAGCAATGTAACGAGTTTTAGGGCACGTCGTGAGCGAAGGTTGCCAGACACGACGCATGTTCGGCCACGACTATGCCGTGCCCGGTACATACGAAGTGACGATGGTGGTTGCCGACAGACTACAACGACCATATCCTCATGCGCGACGGCCAGCTGGAGAACTGGAAGTGCTACCTCCGCGACAACCCGCTCCGCTACATGATGCGGCGCGAATACCCCGACCTGTTCCAGCGCGCCCTGTGCCTCACCATCGGCGGCGTGCGCTACAGCGCCTTCGGCAACCTGCTCCTCCTGCGACAGCCCGAGAAGCACCAAGTGTTCTTCCATCGCCGTACCGACGGCATCCCTACGGAAAACTCCGACTTCTGGAGGACTGAGAGCCAGCGGCTTCTTGCGGCAGCCAATAGTGGCGACGTGCTCGTCACGCCTGGCATCTCGGAATGCGAGAAGCGCATCAAGAACATGGCTCTCGAGCAGAGACTGCGATTGATACACCTGCAGGCCACGCCCATTGGCAGATACTGGAAGCCCGAGCGCAGCCGCTTCGACGCCTGTGCCGCAGGTTCGCTCCTCATCCTCGCCCCGTGGCCCGAAGACATGCCCTCGTTCGAAAGCGAATACGGCCGCTTCCATTACCTCAACACGCTAGCCGAGACGGTCTGTGCCATCAGCCATACGACCAGCGTCGGGGTGCAAGGCTTACGCCATGCACACGGGGGCTAAAACCGATTAAAAATGTTTGACCTATGATAAAGAAAAAGCTTGTAATTATTGCCCTGTGCCTCCTTGCCCTCGCGGCACAGGCAGCGAAGCCTGTCAAGGTGGCTTGTGTGGGCAATAGCGTGACCTACGGCTACGGCCTGCAGGACCGCGAGCACGATTCCTACCCGGTTCGCCTGCAGCAGATGCTGGGCGAGGGCTACGAGGTGGGCAACTTCGGACACTCGGGTGCTACCTTATTATATAAGGGACATCGGCCGTACATCGGCCTGCCGGAGTTCCATCAGGCACTCGACTTCAAGCCCGATTGGGTGGTCATCCATCTTGGGCTGAACGACACAGACCCGCGCAACTGGCCCGATTGGAAGGAGGAGTTCATCCCGAACTATCGTGCCCTGATTGATTCCTTCCGACTGGTAAACCCCGAGGCACGCATCCTCGTCTGCAAGATGACGCCCATCTTCGACCGTCACCCACGCTTCCAGAGCGGCACGCGCGACTGGCACGCTCAGGTCCAGGAGGCTATCGAACGAGTTGCACAAGGAGCCGGAGCACAGCTCATCGACCTCTTCACGCCCTTGCACGATCGTCCCGACCTCTTCCCCGACGCCCTCCATCCCAATCCCGAAGGCGCGAAGATTCTGGCGAAGACCGTCTATTCGGCTCTTACGGGCGACTACGGCGGCCTGCATTTGCCCCCTGTCTATTCCAGCGGAATGGTTCTTCCGCGCGAAGAACCCCTCCTGTTGGAAGGCCGTGCCAATGCTCGAAGCAAAATAAGACGCGTGCTGAGCAAGGACGGCAAGGTGGTGGATGAGGGTGAAACCTTCTCGCGCGCCGATGGCTCGTGGTGGATGGAGATGTCCGAGATGAAGGCTGGCGGCCCCTATACGCTTACCATTACCGCCACGCCGCTCAACCCCGACCACTATCGCTTCTACTATCCCGAGAAGTATCCCTATCTGCTCAAGAACCTGACGAAAGCCAAGCCGCAGACGCTCACGATAGACAGCCTCTACTTCGGCG
>CADCCR010000055.1 GCA_902799985.1 uncultured Bacteroidales bacterium
CCCGCTACCTCCGCTTCACGGCCGTCAGCAGCCAGAACGGCGCGGACTTCGCCTCGGGCGCCGAGTTCAACGTCCTGGCCGAGTAGAATCACACGAAGCGCCCCGCGCCTCCAAAATAAGCGCGAGGCGCTTCGACAATAAGCGCAGGGCGCTTTTGGTAATGTTCTGTCGGATTTGCAATCCGACAGCATTGAATATAAGCATTTATAATGCGATAAAAAGAATTGCGGGATTGCAAATCCCTATATTCAGACGTGCGGATTGCAAATCCGTACGAACGGGGCTTCGGCAATAAGCGCAGGGCGCTTTTGGTAATGTTCTGTCGGATTTACAATCCGACAGCATTGAATATAAGCATTTATAATGCGATAAAAAGAATTGCGGGATTGCAAATCCCTATATTCTCTACGTGCGGATTACAAATCCGCACGAACGGGGTCTCGGCGAACCTTGCCTCTTTTTCGGGGCCCATAGAACTGAAAGAGCCTATGAGACCTATAGGGCTTATGGGACTTATGCGGCCTATGAGCCAATGAGGCTTATGGGCCTACGGGGACTCATTACGCTTGTTGGTCTGTTGCTCCTGCGGGCTTTTTGCGTTAAATAATGTTGTTTTTTTTAGTTTTTGGGGCTTCGATGGGGATAATCTCAATAATTATTATTAACTTTGCGCGTTAATTATGCAATAATAGCAAACAAAAGCAAGATATGACTAACGTGACGGTCAGCCAAGTTACTACGAGAAAAGAGATGCGTGCCTTCGTGCGCTTCAACTATCTGCTCTACAAGGACTGTCCGCAGGCTGTGCCCGACCTGCTGGAGGACACGCTCGACACCCTTGATGCCCGTAGCAACCCCGCTTTCCGTTTCTGCGACGCTGCCTTCTTCCTGGCACGCATCGACGGACGCATCGTGGGCCGTGTGGCTGCCATCATCAACCACCGTGCCAACGAGCGCTGGGGCAAGAAGGAGGTACGATTCGGCTGGATTGACTTCATCGACGACCTGAACGTGAGCCGCGCCCTGCTCGACACAGTGGAACACTGGGGCCGCGAACACGGCATGAACAGCATCGTGGGGCCCCTGGGCTTCACCGATCTGGACCCCGAAGGCATGCTCACCGAGGGCTTCGACCAGCTCTCTACCCTCTGCACCATCTACAACTATCCCTACTATCCGCAGCACATGGCCCAGCTGGGCTTTGTGCGCGAGACGGGATGGGTGGAGCGCAAAGTGTTCATCCCCAAGGGAGAGCACGAGGCAAACAACGCCAAGTACTTCCTCGTGGCACAGATAGCCCAGCGGCGCTACGGCTTCCGCCTCCACCACTTCCGCAACAAACGGGAGATAAAGAAAGGCGGCTACGTGGAGAAGATGCTGGGCGTCATCAACCGCGCTTACGTCGACCTCTACGGCTACAGCGAGCTGGACGAACAGCAGATGAAGTGGTATGCCCAGCGATTCCTTATGCTGCTTGACCGCCGCTTCCTCTCCGTTGTGGAGAACGCCGAGGGCGAAATCATCGGCGTGGGCGTGTGCATGCCCAGCCTGAGCCGCGCCGTGCAGAAGGCCAAGAGCAAGCTCTTCCCCTTCGGCTGGTGGCATATCGCCTACGAACTGTGGTTCCGACGCAAGCATCAGATACTCGACATGCTCCTCATCGGCGTCCTGCCCGAGTACCACGACAAGGGTGCCAATGCCCTCTTCTTCGCCGACATGATACCGGGCGGCATCAGCTGCGGCTACGAATGGGCCGAGACACACCCCCAGCTCGAGGACAACATCGCCAGCCAGAAGCAGTGGAAGAACCTGGACTGCTGCATACACAAGCGCAGAGCCGTCTTTGCAAAAGAGATATCATAGGGCTTCCCCGGGAATTCCCAGGCTTTCCTAGAAGAACCTAGGGCTTCATAGGCATTCCTAGGTTTTCCTAGGATTTCCTAAGACTCCCTAAAACCAACGACAATGACCAACACTACACAATACAGCGAAGACAACATACGACACCTCTCCGACATGGAGCACATCCGCACGCGCCCCGGCATGTACATCGGACGCCTGAGCGATGGCTCACAGGCCGAGGACGGCATATACGTGCTCCTCAAGGAAGTTATCGACAACAGCATCGACGAGTTCAAGATGGGAGCCGGCAAGCGCATCGAGGTGGACATCGAGGAAAACCTGCGCGTCACGGTCCGCGACTATGGGCGAGGCATCCCCCTGGGCAAGCTGGTGGAGGCCGTCTCGATGCTCAACACGGGCGGCAAGTACGACTCCAAAGCGTTCCAGAAGAGCGTGGGACTGAACGGTGTGGGCCTCAAGGCAGTGAATGCCCTGAGCACACGCTTCGAGGTGCAGAGCTTCCGCGACGGACAGACACGCCGAGCCACCTTCAGCAAAGGCATACTGGAAGGCGACACCACCGAGCCGACGCAGGACGAGAACGGCACTGCCGTCTTCTTCGAGCCCGATGCATCCCTGTTCAAGCACTACGCCTTCCGCAGCGAATTCGTGGAAGTGATGCTCCGCAACTACACCTACCTCAATACGGGTCTGACCATCATGTTCAACGGTAGGCGCATCATCTCGCGCGACGGACTCTCCGACCTCCTGTCCGACCGCATGGACTACGAGCCCCTCTACCCCATCATACACCTCCGCGGCGAGGACATCGAAGTGGCCTTCACCCACACGAAGCAGAACGGCGAGGAGTACTATTCCTTCGTCAACGGACAGAACACCACGCTGGGCGGCACGCATCAGGCTGCCTTCAAGAAATACATCGCCGAGGTCATCAAGGACTACAGCGGCAAGAACTATGAATACACCGACATCCGCAACGGCATGGTGGCAGCCATCAGCATCAACATCCAGGAGCCGCTCTTCGAGAGCCAGACGAAGGTGAAGCTGGGAAGCACGACGACGGAACCCGGCGGAGGCATCTCCATCGACAAGTTCATCGGCGACTTCGTGAAGGAACAGGTCGACAACTACCTGCACAAGAACACCGACGTGGCCGACATCATCCTGCAGAAAGTGGCCGAGAGCGAGAAGCTGCGCAAGGAAATGGCAGGCGTGGCGAAGAAGGCCCGCGAGATGTCGAAGAAAGCAAACCTGCACAACCGCAAGCTGCGCGACTGCCGCGTGCACCTCTCCGACACGAAGGGAGAGCAGCAGGAGGAGAGCAGCATCTTCATCACCGAGGGCGACTCGGCCAGCGGAAGCATCACGAAGAGCCGCGACGTGAACACACAGGCAGTCTTCAGTCTGCGCGGCAAACCCCTCAACTGCCAGAAGCTCACCAAGAAAGTGGTCTACGAGAACGAGGAGTTCAACCTGCTGCAGGCTGCCCTCAACATCGAAGACGGACTGGACGGACTGCGCTACAACAAGGTGATTGTCGCCACCGATGCCGACGACGACGGCATGCATATCCGCCTGCTCATGCTGACCTTCTTCCTGAAGTTCTTCCCCGACCTGGTCAAGAAGGGCCACGTCTTCGTGCTCCAGACACCGCTCTTCCGCGTCCGAGCCCGCAGGACGAAGGTGGGCAAGGCCAAGATGAACGGCATAGAGGCCGAGCTGGCCGCCCGCGAGAAGGGAGCCGAGGAGGCCGACGCCTACAGCGACGGCAAGCGTCCGCGCCACATCACCCTGTCGAAGGACTTCGTCACACAGTACTGCTACACAGAGGACGAGCGCCAGCAGGCCATCGACGACCTCGGGCCGGAGCCTGAGATAACGCGCTTCAAAGGCTTGGGCGAAATCAGTCCCGACGAGTTCCGCAACTTCATCGGCCCCGACATCCGCCTCGACCAGGTGACCCTCCAGAAGTCCGACCAAGTGGCTGAGCTCCTGAACTTCTACATGGGCGACAACACCATGGAACGCCAAAACTTCATCATCGACAACCTCATCATTGAGGAAGACAGAGCCGAAGAGGAGATTGGCACAGAACTATAATGACAGCCTAAGCAGAAACATACTATGAGCACCCTGACAATCCAAGTTGAGAACCCTACCATCCTGAGCAGCATCCGCAAGGTTCTGAACGCCATAGACGGTGTGACGGTTCTTCCGCAACGCAAGAGCACAGCCAAGAAAAGAGGCATTGACGAGGCAATGGAAGATGTCCGCATGGGACACATGAGCGGTCCGTTCTCCACGCCTGACGAGGTTTTTGAACATTTGGGCATATAGTCATGAGCTATTCCGTCCGTACGACGAAGCGCTTTGACAAAAGCGTGGAGAAGATGAAGAAACGCGGCCTTCCGATGGACGACTTGCGCCATGTCATCTCCTTACTGATGCAAACAGGGACACTGCCCGCTCAGTATCGTCCGCACAAGCCTTCGGGCAATATGAAAGACAAATGGGAATGTCACATAAACAGTGACTGGCTGCTTGTCTGGGAACAACACGACAAGGAACTCCTGCTAATAATGATTGACCCGGGTTCACATTCTGATATTTTTTGATTTCACGCATGGAAAGGCTGGTTCTCTTCCCCGGGTCGTTCGACCCCTTTACCCTCGGGCACGCTGACATCGTCAGTCGGGCACTGGAGATGTTCGACGCTATTGTCATTGCCGTGGGCTACAACGAGCAGAAGACAGGCTGGATGCCTGTGGAAGAGCGCGTTGCCGCAATACGGAAGCTCTACGCCGACGAGCCGCGCATCACGGTGGAGCGCTACACGGGCCTCACCGTCGACTTCGCCCGCGAGCATGGCATCGGCATCATCATCCGCGGCGTCCGCACAGCGGCCGACTTCGAGTTCGAAATGCAGCTGGCCGATGTCAACCGGCAGCTCACCGGCATCGAGACCATCCTGCTCCCCGCATCGCCGCAACTGGCCAGCCTCAGCAGCTCCATTGTCCGCGAGCTCGCTCATTTCGGGCACGACGTCTCAGCCTTCCTGCCATAAACTTATTGCCGAAGCGCCCCGTGCTTATTTCAGAGACCCCCTCCAAACCTCCCCGAGGGGAGGCTTCCTTCGCTGCGACATCCACTCCCCCTCGGGGGAGACGGAGGGGGGTCGCCTCGGGAAGCGCCCCGCGCTTATTTCGGGACCCCCGTTCGTGCGGATTTGAAATCCGCACGTAGAGAATATAGGGATTTACAATCCCGCAACGTTTTTTTTCGCATTACAAATGCTTATATTCAATGCTGTCGGATTGCAAATCCGACAGAACATTACCAAAAGATCCCCGTGCTTATCTCGGAAGCGCCCTGCGCTTATTTCCGAAGCGCCTCGTGCTTATTTTGGAAGCACGGGGCGCTTCTGCTGTCTCTCCGCGCCGTTTTACCCGTTTTTCCTTTACATTATATATATTATAGCTAAGGTTATATTCCTTTTTGCAAAGTCCATTAACGGATTTTAACCTTTTTAGCAAAGAAATCTTGAAAAAACTTTGATGTAATGCAAAAATCTGCTATCTTTGCTAGGCATTACACATCAAAAACGCTCTATTCACGCCAAAAAGCGAGAGAAAAGAACACAAAACATACAATTAACCTTTTTTATTAACTAAACTACACATTCTATGAGTAAAAAACTACTGAATCTGTGTCTGACCGCTCTGCTGAGCGTTGTCTCCACAGCTGCGTGGGCTCTTTCAGAAGTGAACGGAGTCTACCAGATCGGTACTGCTGAAGACTTGATAGCCTTCGCAGAACTCGTGAACGGTGACAATCCCTATGCCAATGCCGTGCTGACCGCCGACATCGACAAGGGCACCGACGGAACCATGATTGGTCGCGACGGCCAAGACTTCCAAGGTTCTTTCGATGGCCAGGGACACACCATCACCATCAACACATTCTCAAGTGGTGCCGACGGCACCGCAATCTTCCGCAATGTCGGCTACAATGCCCTCATCCAGAACCTGAAGGTTCAGGGCACCATCACCACCGACAGGAAGGAGGCCTGCGGTATCGTGGCATGGAACAACGGTACGATCCGTGGCTGCTACGTCGACGTTAACGTGGTCAGCGCCGTAGCAGGCGATGGCACTCACGGCGGCATTGCTGGCGTATGCTATCAGGGTGCCATGGTCGAGAACTGTCTCGCTAAGTTCACCATCAACGGTGCAACGACCCAGAACTGCGGCGGTATCGTCGGCTGGTGCAGCGAGCGTACAAACGTCATCAACTGCCTTGTCATCAACGACGGCAGCAACTTCGACATCAACGGCAACAGCGGCACCATCGGCCGTAACGATGGCCAGCTCCAGACTGTCAACATGGAGACCTACCAGCAGGACATCTATGGCAACCGTCCCGGCGGTGCAAGCACCAACAACTATGCCACCAACGCATGGGGCAACACCAAGTGCGTCACCATCGTCCCCTACGACCAGCTGGCTGACGGTCGCATCTGCTATCAGCTGAACAACGACCAGAGCCACATCGCCTGGACACAGGAGATTGGCGTCGACCCGTTCCCCGTTCCCGCAGCCTTCGGCGGCAAGCAGGTATTTGCCTCCGCCCCCACAGAGTGCGACGGCAAGAGCGAGGCTGAGCTCACCTTCTCCAACGAAGGCACCGTGCAGGCCACCGCTCACCAGTACGACAAGTTCGGTATCTGCACAGTCTGCGGCTGCTTCAACATCTACGCCCTCGAACGCGACCTGAAGGACGGCTACTACCTCATCAAGAGTGCAGCGGACATCGACATTGCCGAGGGTTGGAACCGCATCACAAACGGTGCACGCTTCAGCCTCAAGCTGGCCAACGACGTATCCTACACAGCCGAGCCCGGACGCTACATCTTCAACACCAGCAACTGGTTCGACGGTAACTTCAACGGCGACGGCCATGCCATCACCATCGAGATGACCGAGATGGGCAGCAACGCCTCGCTGTTCCCCAACTTCGCCGGTACGTTCGAGAACGTCATCATGCACGGCTCCATCACCACCGACGGACAGTATGCAGGCTCCATCAGCTCTCATACACGCCGCGACCGCGTGAAGGTGCGCAACGTCTTCTCCGACATCGACATCAACACGAACCATGCCGGTGACAACACCTCCGGCGGCTTCTTCGGCGTAGTAGAGACAAAGACCATCGTCGACAACGCTATCTATGCAGGTAACATCAACGGTAACGAGGAGATGACAGAGTGCCTCGCAGGCTTCTCCGGCTGGTCTTCCGCACAGACCTACTACACCAACTGCGCATTCATCGGAACGCTCAACGGTGCAATCGGCGACTCCAAGACCCTCTCACGTAACCCCGGTAACATCACCTGCACCAACGTCTTCTACGCCAACAGCTACGGCTACGAAGACGAAGAAAAGGCCACCCACATCGAGAACATCGAAGACATCGAGAGCGGTGCACTGGCTTATGCACTGAACGGCAACCAGGGCGGCGTAGAACGCTTCTACCAGAAGATTGGCGAAGACCTCGTCCCGATGCCTATCAAGAAGGACGGCGCACTCGTCTATGCTACTGCAGCAAGCTATCGTTGCGACGGCGCTCCCATTGGCGACGTCACCTATTCTAACACTCCCAGCAGCAGCACACTGCCTCCTCACCAGTACGACGACGGCTTCTGCACCGTCTGCGACGGCTTGCAGGAAGACTTCCTGACTCCCGTCGACGGCTGGTTCGAAATCAGCAACGGCGCAGAGCTCGTATGGTGGACCAACTATGCTGCCAGACATCTTGACGCCAGCGCTAAGCTGACCGACGACATCGACATGGACGGCTACTGCGACCGTTGGGCTAACGTCGGCACAGAAGGCGCTCCCTTCTACGGCAACTTCGACGGACAGTTCCACACCATCAGCAACCTCATCGTCGACCATCCCAACGACAACGGCGTAGGTCTCATCGCTGTTATGAACAGTCTTCCCGTCAGTGGCTATGGCGGCATCGGCGACAGCGACGCACGTTCTGCCGAAGGTGTATATATTAAGAATGTAGTACTCGACGAAAGCTGCTCCCTCACCGGCCGCGGCTATGTCGGCCTCGTTGGTATGACTGCTCCCTGGGCAGGCCACGTCAACATCAAGGGCGTCATGATGTGCGGCGACGTGACGGCTAACGGCGGTCCCAACGCCTCCGGCGTCTTCGGTTGCGTCATGAGCTCCTCTTGCCACGTCACCATCGACAACTGCGGTATGGTCGGCAACGTCTACGGCCCGAAGGAGAACGGCTCGTTCTCTGGCTGGCTGGGCAGCTACGCCGATGTCACCAACTGCTTCGCTGTAGGTACGGTAGAAGGCATCCAGGACGATGCACACTACTTCGCACGTCACGGCGACAGCGACAACGTACACATCAACAACTGCTACGCCCGCTTCGGCACACAGGTGCCCACCGTCAGCGAGGAAGACTTCCAGAGCGGCGCACTGGCATGGCGTGCCAACGGCGAACAGTTCCGCACCAGCTTCTGGTATCAGAACATCGGCGATGACCTCTATCCCTTCCCCGATCCCTCTCACGGCACCGTTATCTATGCAGCCGAACAATACTTCGGCGTGTACGGTGAAGAAGAACTCAGCGAAGTAGCCAACACCATCAAGGACTACGAGGAAGCAGCCGTAGAAGAGACCATCGCTACAAAGAGCGTGCTCGATGACTACCAGGCTCTCCTTGACAACCTGACCGAGGCAACGACAATCCTCGACTTTGCCGATGCCATCGACGCAGTGAACGCTGCCAAGAAGACAGTGGCCGACAACGCTGCCGTTTATCAGGCTTACATCGCTAAGTGCGAGGAAATCAAGACTCACCTCGCTACCCACGCTGACTTCGAAGGCGACGACCGCGACGCACTCGAAGCTTACCTCACCGAGAATGACGAGCCCACAGAGGACAATCCTCTCGGCACGTACGAGTTCATCGTAGAGAACCACACCGCTACAGCCGACGAAATCAAGGCTGAGACCGAGCGCATCGTTGCTTGGCTCCAGACCGCCATTTCCAACGGCTACATTGCCGGCACCGATGTCAGCAACCTCATTGCCAACTACGACTTCAGCGAAGGCGCAAAGACAAAGTGGACTGACGGCTTCGGCACAGGCACAGGCAAGGTTCAGGACGAGAACGGACAGAACGTAACAGGCGTAGAAGCTTGGGCCGTAACAGGCGACCAGTACCAGACCGTCGAAGGCCTGAAGCCCGGTTACTACCTCATCGGCACACACGCTGCCTTCCGTCCCAGCAACAACCGCTACAGCACCAACTATGCTGCCGGTATCTATGCTAACGGCAACTTCAACTACTTCCCCACAGTCTTCGAGGACTATGTAACGGTGGAAGATGCAGTGGACCAGGTGAACTGCAACCTTGAAGGTGCAGGCGCACACGACCTTGCCATCTACAGCGACAACCTCTCCGAGAACGAAGAGCAGGCCACTGAAAACGGTGCAACCCTCCTCGGCTATGCTGTTCACGGCGAAACAGGTATGGCTGCTGCTGCCAATGCAGACCGCTATCCTGTCTACACCATCGGTCTCGTTGGCGAAGACGGCAAGCTGACCATCGGCATCAAGAACCCCGGCACGAAGTACAGCAACGACTGGACTGGCTGGAGTGCCATCAAGATGACCTACTGCGGCGAAGAACTCAGTGGAGCTGAAGAAGCTTTCAACACTGTTCTTGCAAACATGTCCGAACGCGCACAGACCATCCTCGCATACGAAGCTGACGACGAGGTCAATGCTGCTCTGGCTCCCAACTATCCCGCCGAGCTGAAGTCTGCCCTCGAAGAGGCTGTTGCACAGGTTGGCACCGCCGAAGACAAGCAGGCTCTCGTAGCTAAGTTCTCTGAAATCTTCCAGAACATCTATGCAGGCAAGCAGGCTTACATCGGCCTCCACAGCCTTGCCAGCAGCATCGGGGCAGCCGAAGGTGCTAACCTCGCTCTCGTAGAGAAGGATCCTGAGACTGGCGAATGGGTTGAGACAGGCGACATGCTCTTCAACGACGATGAGTCGAAAGCTCTCTACGACGCTTCTTTGGCTCTGCTCGACGCTTACGACACAGGCGCATACACCACAGAGCAGGCTCTGAATCCTGAGATTGGCGATGCTATCGCAAGCATCGTTGCTCCTCAGGACGAGGAAGGCTACTATCTGGTAGGCACTCCCAAGCAGCTGGCTTACTTCCGCGGCATCTCCAGCAACCTCGACTACACCGTCAAGGCTAAGCTGACAGCCGACATCGACCTGACTGGTATCGCTATGCAGCCCATCAACCAGTGGGACTACAGCTTCCGCGGCGTATTCGACGGTCAGGGCCACGCCATCACGAACGCCTACATCAACTTCGATGAAGAGCGTTGCGGCTTCTTCAACACACTGGACGGTGCTACCGTGAAGAACCTGAAGCTCACCGGCGACTTCTACTCCGGTCAGAAGTTCATCGGCGGTATGGCAGGCTACACCTACAATGCTAAGATCCAGAACTGCGACATCGACGTTAACATCCACTCTACTGTTGACGGCGACGGCACTCACGGCGGCGTTGTCGGCAACAATGCTGGCGACGGCACTGTAGTCGAGAACTGTATCGTACGTTCTACGATGTTCGGCGAGAGCACCAACTCTTGCGGCGGCGTCATCGGCTGGTCCGGTTCTCTCTCTACTGTTCGCAACACGCTGATTCTCTCCGAGGGTCACACTATCGACAAGAGCACTGGCTGCCACACCATCAGCCGTAACGATGGCAACTGCACCATGAGCAACAACTTCTATGTTGAGGCTGTGGGTACTGCAGCTGGCACGAAGGTTACTGCCGAGCAGCTGGCAAGCGGTGACATCACCTTCAAGCTGAACGGCAGCACGAGCGAGAATCCCATTTGGTTCCAGACGCTCGGTGTCGACGCTACTCCTCACCTGTTCGATGGCGACATCGTTTACTTCTATGGCGGAGAGTACCTCAACGAGAAGCCCAATCCTCAGCTGAATGCATTTGCCTTCAACCTCGAGGCTAAGGTAATGGGCAGCAACGTTGTTGTAACCTTCGAACTCAACTCTGAGGCAGAAGCAGCCGAGGTTAACTTCTACAACGGCGAGACACTGGTTTACACCGCAGCCTCCAACGAAGTGCTCACTGCTGGCTCTCACAAGGTGAGTGTTCCTGTAAGCAGCCTCGGCGTGGACGACGCTACGGCGCTCAGCTACGATGTTGCCGTCACCGGCAAGGGTACGAAGGAAGCCCTCAAGATGGGCGACAGCTACAAGTTCAACTCTCCTTACGGACTTGACGTCAACAACAATCCTGCAAGCAAGAACTTCGGTCAGGTTATCATAACAGATGCCCGTCCTCTGGAGGATAGAGAGGATATGACCTCTGCCGGCACTCCCGGTGCTCTCTATGCTTTCGGTGCCGACTACGAGTACCAGGGCGCATACTATGGCGGTATCGATGTACTGGCCAAGGAGCCCATCACCATCTCCGGCGACTACAAGTTCGACTTCAAGGACGTTCGCTTCACGAAGGACGGCCGTCTCTTCCTCGGCCGCGCTTCCGGTACTTCCAACAGCTCTGTCTACGAGATCAATCCCGAGAAC
Organism: uncultured Bacteroidales bacterium; assembly: GCA_902799985.1. Classification (GTDB taxonomy): domain Bacteria; phylum Bacteroidota; class Bacteroidia; order Bacteroidales; family Bacteroidaceae; genus Physcousia. The sequence continues at coordinate 11,532 of CADCCR010000055.1, forward strand.
CTTGAAGAGCCCTGGAAGCCTGTCTTCACAGGCGGCGAGCTCGACGAGGCAACAGGTATCACCTACGTAGGCGAAGACGAACAGAACCGCATGGCTGTCGGCCTGGCCGTTGAAGGTGCAGGCGACGACCTGAAGCTCTACGTCCTGGGCGCACAGCGCAGCAACGGTGATTACAACACCACCGACTACAACTGCGCTATCTACAACCTTGGCTCTGCTACCGAGTGGACAGCAGCTCCCTCTGCTTACTTCGAGCCCCTCGACGGTGTCTACACCATCGCTCCGGGTCACGTAGGTATCCACGAGGACGGTCAGGGCGGCCTCTGGTACGTTCAGTACCGTGCTAACCCGACTGAGTTACTGCCTTCTATCAAGCACTTCGACGCAGAAGGTAAGGAAGACTTCAGCAACACCACAACCTCTACCAACAGCGGTAAGATGGCTGTGACAGCCGACGGCAAGTACATCGCTCTGCCTCAGGGCAGCGGCAAGGTGGTCATCTACGAGACCAACTACGTGCCCATGGCTAACGGCAAGATCTTCCTCGACCCGAAGTACAACATCAGCACCACTGAGACCAACATCACCGGTCTTGCATTCGACTTCGCAGGCAACCTCTACGCTGCCTCCAGCGCAAGCAAGACGCTGAGCCGCTACACCATCCCCAGCTGGACAGACAACAAGACTGTTACTCCTGGCAACGGTATCGGTACAGGTGCCAGCGGCGACTTGAATGGTGACGGTAAGGTCGACATTGCCGACGCCGTGACAGTCCTCGACTACATGGCAGCAAGCAGCAACGCTCCTGAAGCTGACCTCAATGGTGACGGCAAGGTGGACATCGCCGACTTCGTTACCGTTCTGGACATCATGGCTAACCAGTAAACCCGACGCACTGAACATCTCCGTTCAGTAACTTCCCACGAGGGCGTGCCACTTCCGGCACGCCCTCTTTTATTTTACAACATATTATTATTTATAACCACAGATTAAGCGGA
>CADCCR010000056.1:0-361 GCA_902799985.1 uncultured Bacteroidales bacterium
CCGAAATAAGCGCGGGGCGCTTCTGAGATAAGCACGGGGCGCTTCCAAAATAAGCGCGGGGCGCTTCCTTTATCAGAACATAGCCTTCCAGGAGGAAGCGATAACCCATCGGTTTGGCATGAAACTTGTGCCGAAGGTGTGGAGGAAGTCGAAGGAGAAGCCGACCGTCTGGTTGTAGCGTTGCAGGAGGTCGATGGTGATACCGGCTCCGCCTGCGGGACGAAGCTGTGCGCCGATGCTGAGCAGTTCCGGTCCAACTTGGTGTCCCTCAGTAACCTGCCGGAAGGTGACGCCCTCGTTGTAGCGAATGCCCCACAGGGTACGTGCCCCGAAGCGTACGTCTCTGCGGACGGGGTAGCTC
>CADCCR010000056.1:399-22867 GCA_902799985.1 uncultured Bacteroidales bacterium
GTGTGTTCGCCCCAGGCCGTGATGGCGTAGTGGGGTATCTCCAGCTTAGCTTGCGAAAGGGTGTAGCGCCCGATGGCAGAGAGCGAGAAGTAGTTACTGAGGAACCACTCAGCTTCGACTCCCGTCGTGATGGAGGCGCTGGTGCGCAGCGTGACGCCCGACATATCGAAGCCTTCGGCAGCCTCTGCAAAGTCGGCTACGCTGAGCGAACGTCCGTTCGTCTCGGTGCCTGTGACTAGCCGGAAGCCGGAGCCCCAGCAGGCTCCTTTCTGCGGGAAGACGTTTCCATCGTCCAAAAGCCTCTCTCCTCGGGGGGAGGTTGGGAGGGGGGCTATGCCCTTCCGTCCCAGTATCTTGTCCGTGATGTAGTAGGCCAGGTTTGTGCTGACCACACCGATGCCGGCTCCCATGAACACGTCGTTCATCCAATGTGCGTTGTGCTCTATGCGCAACACTTGCGTCCCTGCGGCTGCGGCATATCCGCCGATGCTGATCCAGGGACTGATGTGACCGTATTCGCGACTGAGAATCGTGGCGCTCATGAAGGCCAGCGATGCGTGCATGGACGGGAAACTGCCTGAGCCTGAGCCGTCGGGACGCTCCTCCGTCACGCTCCATCGCAATGTCTGTGCCAGTCCGACAGTCAGTCCGGCGGCCAGTCCGTTGGAGATGAGCATACGTTGCGAGGTGCTTCGCGACTTCACGCCGAAGGCCTTCATCGTCCATGTGGCAGCCAGAGGCGAGAGCGCCAGACCATAGTCGGCCCAGCGGCCGCTCCTCTCGGGGTAGGGCCCGGGCAACTTGTTGAAGTTTCGGTGGGTGAAAGTCTGAATGATGCCGCGCAGGGGCATGAACATCCCGTCGCGGTTAAAACGCATCTCCTCGCGGACGAGACTGTCTTCCGCGAGGAGATGCTTCAAGAGTTCGTACTCTTCCTGCCGCTCGAGCATAAGCGAGTCCTGACACATGCCTTTGGCAGCAAGGCAGAACAGCAACAGGGGCAGGAGGAGACGGCTCATGATTATAGAATTCATAATTCATAATCCATAATTCATAATTAAGCTACGCCCTAAGCGCATCGTACAGCATAGCAGGCAGATAATTATGAATTATGAATTGTGAATTATGAATTAAATAGTTAGATGAGGTACTGCTTGGAGATGCTCTCGTTGTTCTCCACGCACTGGATGGTCTGTGCCAGCAGCGGAGCGATGGAAAGCTGCTTCACCTTGCTGCAGTTGCCGTCGTATGGGATGCTGTCGGTGAAGACCATTTCCTCGATGGCCGATGCCTCCACACGTTCGTTGGCCGGTCCGCTCATGATGCCGTGGCTGGCAAGGGCACGGACGCTGCGGGCTCCGTTCTTCTTCATCAGGTCGGCAGCCTTCGTGATGGTTCCGGCCGTGTCGACCATATCGTCAATCAGGACGACGTCGGCATCGAACACGTCGCCGATGATGTCCATGCTTGCCACTTCGTTGGCCTTCTTGCGCGTCTTGTTGCAAAGCACCAGCGGGCAGTTCAGGTACTTGCTGTAGGTGCTGGCACGCTTCGAGCCGCCCACGTCGGGTGTGGCGATGACAAGGTTCTCGAGCTTCAGGCTCTGTATGTAGGGCATCAGGACGCTGGAAGCGAACAGGTGGTCGACGGGCACATTGAAGAAGCCCTGTTCCTGGTCGGCATGCAGGTCCATTGTGATGAGGCGTGTGATGCCTGCCACGCTGAGCATATCGGCCACGAGCTTGGCGGCGATGCTGACGCGGGGCTTGCTCTTGCGGTCCTGTCGTGCCCAGCCGAAGTACGGTACGACGGCGTTGATGGTGCGTGCCGATGCTCGCTTGGCAGCGTCGATCATCAGGAGGAGCTCCATGAGATTGTCGGCGGTGGGGAAGGTACTTTGTACCAGAAAGACGTCCATGCCGCGGATGGATTCTTCGAAGCAGACCTCAAACTCACCGTCGCTGAAGCGTGTGATAGAAAGATTGCCCAGTTCGCATCCCAGGCATTGGCAGATTTTCTCTGCCAGATAGCGTGTCTTCGTGCCGGAGAACACCTTGAATGACTTTTTTTCTTCCATGTTATCTGATTACTCTGATTTATCCGAAAACTCTGATTGTGCTGATTAGTTGGATGCTGCCTTTCTGAGGCGGCGGAAGTGTGCGATGAGGTCTTTGTAGTCGCGTTGCGAGTGGACATCGAAGTGCCCCCACAGGTCGCCGCGTATGGCTACGCCGCCAAAGCCCAGCTCGCGCACCTGTTCGATGTTGTCCAGTGCCACGCCGCCCTCGGCTATGACCTTGTGGTCGATGATGCCCTGCCGTGCTGCATTGCGCAGCTCGTCGTGGGTGAAGGAAGCCTTGTTCTCGCTTTCCGAAATGCTGTCGAAGATGTTCCTCAGCAGTATGTACTCGCACAGGGGCTTCTGCTCCGGTACGCTTTGCAGGTCGTAGCATGTGCGGGTGATGGGTCCGTTGTAGGAAGGTGGAGCCTGTGGATGCCGTTTGCTCAGGTGGATGCCCAGGAGACCGAACTCGTCGCGCAGGTAGAAGTGGTCGTGCACCACAATCTTGCTGCGGTACTGTTCGGGCATGAGGCTCAGCAGCCGCTCGCAATAAACTGGTTCTGAGTTGGGTTTGCGCAGGTGGAGAATGTCCAGTCCCTCCTCGAAGAGAGTGGTCAGAATCTTGTCTTCCTCTACGAAAAACTCAGGGCAAGTGAGCAGAATAAGTTTCATTCCGATTCTCTGTATCGTTTTCTGCGTGCAAAGGTACGAAAAATAGTTCATAGTTCATAGCTCACAGTTCAAAGTTTTTGCCTTTTTGCCGAATTAACACAGAAATATGAACTATGGACTATGAACTATGAACTATTTTTATTATCTTTGCATGCAGAAATAAGGGAAACACATTATTTATATATAAATATGAAGACAAGTACACTACTCGCAATGCTCGTGGTGGCATTCTCCGCCTTGACAGCAAATGCACAAAAGAAGTACACCAACCCTGTTTACGGCTCCGACTTCCCCGACCCGACCGTGCAACGCGCTCTCGACGGCATGTTCTATTCCTATGCAACGGGCTGTAAATGCAAGAGGAGTTCCGACCTCGTCAAGTGGAGCGATGTGTCGGGCGTCATCTCGCGCCCCACATGGAACGACTCCACGAAGGCCGACGGCTCGCGCGACAACTACAGTCTGTGGGCAGCCGACGTCAACTACGTCGACGGCAAGTACATCTGCTACTATGCCTCAGCCCTGTGGGGCAACGGCTCGCGCACCGGCATCGGTGTGGCTGTGGGCGACACACCTACCAAGTTCACCGACAAGGGAAAGCTCTTCCGCAGCACAGAGATTGGCGTGAAGAACAGCATCGACCCATGCTATGTCGAGGAGTTCGACAAGAAGTACATCGTTTGGGGAAGCTTCAATGACATCTGCATAGCCGAGCTCACGGACGATGCCCTTTCCGTCAAGAACTTCAATCCCATCAACAATCCCCAGCCCAATGGCTCGTGGACGCGCCACCGAGGTGTGATAAAGATTGCGGGCGGTGCCTTCGAGGGCGCCATGATATACAAGCGCGGCAAGTACTACTACCTGTTCTGCAGCGTGGGCTCTTGCTGCGAAGGCGAGAATAGTACCTACCGCACCGTTGTCGGTCGTGCCACAAAGCTGACAGGTCCCTACGTCAACAAGCAGGGCGGACAGATGGTAAGCAACAACTATACGACCATCATCTCCGGCAACGACCGATGGAAAGGCCCCGGACACAACAGCGAAATTATTACCGACGACGAGGGACAGACCTGGCTCCTCTATCACAGTTACGACAAGAACAATAACTTCAAAGGACGCCTCATGCTGCTCGACAAGATTACTTGGCAGAACGATTGGCCTGTCGTCAACGACGGTCACCCCAGCAGCGACGAGCGGGATGCCCCAATCTTCTATACCGGCAACGGTGCCAACGTCACCTACAAGATGAGCAATACGGACCTGAGCAAAAGCCAGTGGAAGAGCTGGAACGTCACCAGCAGCGAGGATTGCGACATAACAACTGGCAACGGAACCGCCTTCATGCCGTTCGGTTGTGTTAAGAACGGCGGCACGTTCGACGTTTCGCAGACTGCCCCAATCAGCGTTTCCGACGGTCTGTACGAGATGAAGCTGAACGGCTTCGACACGGAACACAGCGTCGAGTACTACGTAGGAAAGGTGGCAACGCCCGTCCTTTGTCCTGCCGACGATGGCACGACAGCTCCGGCATCCAACGCCACGATTGCCAACGGCTTCCTCAACGGCAGGTTCAAGCAAAGTGTCTATGGCCTCATCATCGGCGGCAAGCTCACCATCGGCATGCGTTCCAAGCAGCCCCTCTCTGAGACAGAACGATTCTGTGTGGCCAACATCAACGTCATCTATCGCGACAAGGCCGGCTCGTCCGACTCTGTTGCCCTCGCTTCGGTCCTGAACAGCTACTATGCTATGACCGACGCTTTCGTCCAGAGCGGCAAGCCTTATTACGACGGTTACAACAAGACGATGACCTCCTACCGCGAGACGGCAGAGGGCACAGACGACGCCGCAACACGCTACTCGCAGTTGCTGAAGATAAACCGAACCGTGGACAGCATACAGACGAGCATCGACATCTATGCCGGACTCGTCGAGGAGGCACAGTCGCTGCAGGAGAAGATTGCGGTTGCCGAGGCAGGAGGCTATGCCACACAGGCCGCGAAGGATGCCCTGGCAGAAGGGCAGCAAGTGCTTGGCGACTGCAGCTACAAGGACAAGGAAGTCACAGCGCTCATCGCACGCATGAAGGCTGCCGAACGCGATATGACGTATGCCTACCAGACGGGCGACGGCACGAAGGACAATCCATACCTCATTCTTCGACCCGAACAGCTTGACCACATGCACGATGTTCTCCGTGAAGGTGAGATGGTTTACTTCGTCCTCGGTGCCGATGTCGACATGGAGGGATATGACTGGCAACAGCTCAATACGAGCACCAACAGCTACCGCTACTGGGTGAACTTCGACGGTCAGGGACACATCATCCGCAACCTGACGCCCAACGGCTCGAAGGGATTTCCCAGCTTCTTCGGCACCATGTGCGGCGAGATACGCAACACAGGCTTCGTCGATGCCAAGGTGGAGGGCACGGCATCCGGTGCAGCTGTCATCGGCGGCACATTGGGCCACAGCACATTCAAAGATGCTGAGGAGAATCTCTACCCCGTCATCATCGAGAACTGCTACGTGACAGGCTCTGTCGTCAGCAAGGGCTATGTCGGTGCTTTCGGCGGCACATTGGGCAACTCGCCCGTCATCATCCGCAACTGCTACAGCGCTGTCTCCATCACGGGCAACGGCTCGTCGGCCAACTATTCCGGCGGTCTTGTGGGACGCGTCCGTACGGACCTCACCATCGAGAACTGCTATGCAGCAGCTCCCGTGTCTTCTCCCATAGCAGGCGGCATCGTGGCTGGCGGACAGAACACCAGCACTCCGGGCAGCATCTACCGCAACGTCATAGCCTGGAACCCAAGCGTGAGCGGCGCAACGGCTTCGGCCTTCGGCGGCACGACTGAGCTCGACGTCCTCTCCGGCATTTACACCTTTGCCGATATGCTGGTCAATGAGGTCGAGAATGCCGAGGGCAAGAGTCACACAGAACTTCAGGAGATAGCAAAACAATGGGGAGCTCCGTGGTACAAGGACCCGTCGGCCGGCAATGGTTACCCAATCCTCCAGTGGCAATACGACCGCGGCGACTATCGCAGCATCTGCGGCTTCGAGGAGAGCACAGGCATCGAGTTGCCCGAAGTGCCCTTCACGACAGGCAGCGGCGTGTACAATCTTGCCGGTCAGCGCGTAGGTAATCCCACCAGACCTGGCATATATATAATAGGTGGACGCAAGGTGCTGAAGTAGCACACCCTGCTGCGATGCCCAACTAAGCACGCGTCGTTGCTCAACTAAGCACGCGTCGTTACTCAACTAAGCACGCGTCGTTACTCAACTAAGCACGCGTCGTTGCCCAACTAAGCACGCGTCGTTACTCAACTAAGCACGCGTCGTTGCCCAACTAAGCACGCGTCGTTGCCCATCGCTCCATTCCACTTTACATGGAAACCAATTAAGACAAAGACTATGAGACAGCAAATCCTTATCCTCATGCTATTCTGCATCGCTCCGATGTGGGCGCAGCAGCATAATGTCAGCGGCACGGTGAAGGGTCCCGATGGCGGCATCGCCAAGGTTTCCGTCCGCGAGATTGACGAGAACCGCCGCGTCTTCAATCACACAGCAACCGACCAGAACGGACTCTTCTCCTTTCAGGTGCGCGATGCACAGCACTCCCTGCAGTTCTATGCCCCGGGCTATCGCACCATCACACACAAGATGCTCGGAGCCAATTCCTTCCGTGTGACGATGGAGAAGCGCCGCACTTCCCCCTATGTGGCAACGGCGAAGGTCCTGTTCAAGAGCGACAAACTCATCTGCGGACACTACCTCGGCGACATCGTGCCCCAGCAGGCATGGATTGAGAAGCTATGCGACACACTCTATGCCATCATTCTCCCCGTGGAGATGGAGCGCATGGTGGACGAGTACGCGGCAGGCCGTTCGCTCCTTGTCCTCGATGAGATGGGGCGGCAGGTGATGCAATGCGAGAACATCGTGGACGTGTATCCCTTGCGGGAAGCCCCCGACGAAGTGGACCAGTCGCGCTTGGCTCAGAACTACACAGGCGTGGGAAGGGTCACAGGAGTCGAGGACGAAGGCACGAGGCTCTACGCCTATCCTCACTTCCAGTTCACGCGGGCTCAGCTCGAGAAGCTTTGCGACGACCCGCGGCTGCTTGGCCGTCTGGCCGTCGACACCTATCGTGGCGACAACTACTGGAACTTCTTCCCGACGGACAAGACAGTCAGCCTCATACGGAAGACATTGAAGAAATAGTGAAGAAAGAAACTTTATGAAAAGAAACTTTATGAGAAGACATTTAACTGCCGTACTGCTGCTATGCTGTGCGGCTTTCTGTCGTGCAGAGGACGAGAAGACGCTCTTCTTCATCTCCGACACACACCTTGACACGCAATGGAACTGGAACGTCAAGACCACCATCTCGGAATACGTGAAGAACACTTTGGTGGACAACATGAAGCTCATGGACAAGTATCCCGACTTCCGGCTCAACTACGAGGGCGCCATCAAGTACATGTGGATGAAGGAGTACTACCCCACGGAGTTCGAACGGCTGAAGAAGTATGTGCAGAGCGACCAGTGGCACGTCAGCGGCATGTCCGTCGATGCCAGCGACGTGATGATGTCCTCTGCCGAGAGCATCCTGCACAGCATGCTTTATGCCAACCGATTCTACCGGCAGGAGTTCGGCGTTCGGGGCGGTTATGACGTCATGCTTCCCGACTGCTTCGGCTTTTCGTACGCTTTGCCCAGCCTCATGCGACACGCCGGTCAGAAGGGTTTCCACACGGCCAAGCTCGGTTGGGGCTCGGCCGCTTATGGCAGTCTGCCGCCCTTTGGTGTGTGGCAAGGCGTGGACGGCAGCCGCGTGTATGCCGTCTATAAGCCCGAAGCCTACGACAAACACGAGGAATACAACAAGGACTTCACCAACGATGCCTCTACCCTGAGCGAGATAAACAAGAACCTCAGCAGCTATGGCTTGCCGGCTATGTTCCGCTATGTCGGGCCTCGTAGCGACCGCGGTGGCGCTCTTCGGGACGATCCCGACGATGAAGGCGAGAACACACCCTACTGGCTTTGCTACAACGTGGCGAAGCAGGATGGCGCCGTCCGCGTGCGTCTCGCTTCGCCCGATGAGTTCTTCCAGTACATGGAGGACAATGACAAGGGGCAATACAAAGTGTGGAACAAGGAACTGCCCATGCGGACACATGGCGTAGGAGCCTACACGAGCTGGGGCATGCTGAAGCTCTGGAACCGCAAGAACGAGCTGTTGGCCGATGCAGCCGAGAAGGCTTCGTCCCTTGCCATGTGGCATGGCGTCCGTTCCTACCCGTCGCAGCAGCTGCGCGATGCCTGGGTGCGTACCCTTTGGCAACAGCATCACGACGGCATCACAGGCACGAGCATCCTCTCGGCCAACGAGTATTCCTACAACGAGTACTACCTTGCCAACCGAGCCTTCGCGCAGGAACTCTCCACAAGCGCCGGAGCTGTCATTCAGCTGATGGACACTAATACGGAAGGCACGCCCGTCGTCGTCTACAATCCTCTTTCGCACGAAAGGACAGACATCGTCGAAGGTTCGCTTTATGTGGGCCGCATGCAGACCGGCATCCGTGTGTTCGACCCCGACGGCAACGAGGTTCTTTCCCAGGTGACGGGCTACGACATGCAGACGCGCCGCCTGCACTTCATCTTCGCAGCCACCGTTCCGTCGCTGGGCTACGCAGTCTATGATGTCAGAGTCGGCGAGAAGTCGGACCTCACCTCAGACCTTTCCTGCGAGGCCGGCACAAGCCAGCATAAGATGTCCAACGGCCGTTATCGTATCACGGTGAACAGCGGCGGCGACATCTCCAATCTCTACGACATCGCAAACAACCGTGCCCTCATCAATACTGCCGTCCGTCAGCAACTCATCTACGACCACGAGGACACCTGGCCGGCATGGGAAATCAGCTACACCGACGTGTGTCGTACGCCATCGGCCTACGTCTCGGGCGATGCCGAGATAGAGCTGGTGGAGGACGGACCGCTGCGCAAATCGCTGCGTGTCAAGCGCCAGAAGGAAGGCTCCACCTTTGTGCAGTACATCCGCATGAATGCCTTGAACGACCGCGTGGAGTGCGTCAACGAGGTGGACTGGCAGACGAACGAGCGCATGCTCAAGGTGAACTTCCCCTTCACCTACAGCAATCAGAACGACACTTACGACATCTCTCTGGGCACCATCACACACGGTGTCCGCACCAGCGACGAGTATGAAGTGTGCGGACATCAGTGGGCCGACCACAGCACGACGACGAACCGCTATGGCGTTTCCATCTTGAGTGACTGTAAATATGGCTGGGACAAACCCTCGGCCACAACGCTCCGCCTGACGTTGCTCCACACACCTTCGTGCAAGAACTACAGCCATCAGGCCAACATGGACCTGGGTCCCAATAAGTTCACCTACGTTCTGCTGCCTCATGAGGGCGGATGGAGCGAGCAGACACAGATGCAGGCCGGACAGCTCAACCAGCCGCTCATTGCCTTCGTCGCTCCCAAGCATCATGGCCTCTTCCTCGATCGCCGCGTGGACTTTGTTTCGCTTAGCACTAATAAGGTAGCCATCAAGGTCCTGAAGAAAGCAGAGGACACGAATGAGTTCATCGTCCGTGTCTATGAATGGGTAGGCGAAGACCAGCAGGATGTGCGGCTCTCCTTCCCCTTGCCAATCAGTTCGGCCCGCGAGGTGAACGGCATCGAAGAGGACATTCCCGGTGGTGAGTGCACGATAGTCGATGGCAAGCTGTCGTTCGACATCAAGCGCTATCAGCCCAAGACCTTTGCCATCCGCGTTCCAACGATGGGCATTCTCCACTATGGGGGAGAAGATGAAATCGATCATCCGGGTTATCCGATAGATCTTCCCTACAACATCGACATGATGAGCTACGACAGTTCTCGAGGCAATGCCGCCAGCACCTTCACCTACGCCTATCCTGCCGAGCTCATTCCCGACACGCTTGTCTGCGACGGCATGGACTTCGTGATGGGACCAAGAACCAACAGCGAAAGGAATGTGCTTCGCCTTAGTACGGCCCAAACCATTTCCCTCCCTTCATGGGTGAACAAGACTAAGTACAAGCTCTACTTGCTCATGGCCAGTCCCACAGAGGCAGGGGCCAAGGTGACCGTGACGGCGGGCGACGAAGAGACAGTCCTGGACGTGCCTTACTTCTCGGGTCGTGCCGCCGAGCCGCCTTCCTGTACCTCGCTCACCGAGAGCTACCGCAAGCAGAACATCGTCTTTGCCAGCTCGCATGCACACAATGTGTCGAGCAAGACGAACCAAGTCATGCAGATGCTCTATATATATAAATATGGTATAGAGCTTCCCGAAGGAGTCAAGACCTTCCTCTTTGCAGCCACAGTATCTCCCAATCATAATGACGATGTGGTTCCCTTCGCTCCCCTCACCACCGAGATAGAGAGCTCAATGGTCAATGCTCAATTTACCGACGACCGTCTGGTGCCTCGTTCTGTCAATGCATCGCATCAGAACGGCACGAACGAAGCGGCAAGCAAGGCAAACGACCAGGACCCGACCACCAAGTGGTGCGTCACGAACTCGCAGAGCCAGACGCCCTACCTGCAGTATGTCATGAAGGACACAGTGGTCGTGGACCGTTGGATGGTGCTCTGTGCAGCCCGCGAGAGTGGCGACTATGTGGCCAACTCCTTCAAGCTGCAGTATCAGGCCGTGGACGGCACGTGGATAGATGCCGATGTGGTGGAAGGCAATCAGGTGAACAAGGTCATCCGCACCCTGAAGACTCCCATTACGACCACCCGCGTCCGTCTGCAGATGGTGCAGGGCGAGCGCGATGGTTACACGACGCGCATCTACGAGTTTGCCGTCTATGGGCATCTCAAGAACGACGATGCCGACGGCATCTCGCTACTCAGAGAGATGGACGAACAGGCTGCTGACGATTGGACGGACGGTAAATGGTTCAACCTCTCCGGTCAGCGCGTAGGCAATCCGCAGCAGAAAGGCATCTACATCCGCGGTGGCCGCAAGGTACTGTACTAAATTCTAAAAGAATCGGGGCGCTTCCTTCTGTGTCGAACTCAAGGCACTTGTTCTGGAAGCGCCCCGTGCTTATTTCAGAAGCGCCCCGTGCTTATTTCGGAAGCGCCTAGCGCTTATCGCCGAAGCGCCCTGCGCTTATTTCGGAAGCGCACGCCGTGTTTAATGGCGCCGCACAGCGTATTATTTGCCCAGGAACTTCGTGTCGAGGTACTGTCGGAAGGCTTCGCGATACAAGTCACCAATGGGGAGGTATGTGTCCTGGTCCATGATGACGCGGTTCTTGTTCACCTCGCGTATCTTGTCGAGGTTGACGATGTAGGAGCGGTGGATGCGCATGAAGCCAGCTGGCAGCCGTTCCTCTATCTTCTTCAGGGGCAGCAGGGTGATGATGGGCTTTCGTTCGCTTTCGAGGTACACTTTGAGGTACTCGCTCATGGCTTCGATGTAGCGTATGTCGCCGATGTCGACCTTGACGATGCGGTGGTCCGTCTTGATGAACAGCGTGTTGTCCGTCGGGCTGTTCTCGCTGGCAGGCGTGTCAATCCTCAGGCGTTCTCTCAGTCGCTCGGCGGCCCGCTGGAAGTCCTGCAGCCCGAAGGGCTTGAGCAGATAGTCGACGGCATTGACCCGGAAGCCCTCGATGGCGTACTCGGCATACGCTGTGGTGAAGACCACGAGAGGCGGCGAAGGCAGCGATTTGACGAAGTCCATGCCGTCCATGTCCGGCATGTTGATGTCGCAGAAGATGGCATCGACGGTCTCCTGTTGCAGGAAGTCGCGTGCCTCCAATGCGCTTTGGCATTGTGCAGCCAGTTCCAGATAAGGTACTTTGCCGATATAGGCGACAAGTTGCCGAAGAGCCAGTGGCTCGTCATCGATAGCCATACATTTAATCATGCGAGTGGTATTTCAAGAATTACGTTGTAGGTATCGGGGTGCTCCACGATGGAGAGCGTGTAGTCCTGCCCATAGATGAGGCTCAGCCGCTGCCGCACATTGTCCAGCCCCACGCCGCCTTTCTCCTTGCTCTGTGCGGTTCCCTTGCTGTTGCTGCACCGGAATTGCAGTCGTAGGTTGCTGATAGTGGCCTTGATGTGGACAAAGGATTCGTGCTGATAGCTGATGCCGTGTTTGAAAGCATTCTCGACGAACGTGATGAGTATCAGCGGCGGCAGTTTCGCCGGCACAGCCTCCGGCAGTTCCAGCACCACTTCCACCTTGTCTGTGAAGCGCAGTTGCATCAGAGCCACATAGTGGCGGATGAAGTCGAACTCACTTGCCAACGGGACATCCCTCTTGTTCCCTTCGTAGAGAACGTAGCGCATCATCTTCGACAGCTCCACAATGGTGTTCTTGGCCGTCTCCGGGTCGATGTCCACCAGGGCGTGGATATTGTTGAGCGTGTTCATGAAGAAGTGCGGGTTTATCTGGTAGCGAAGGTATTCCAGCTGCTGTTCCAGGCTCTCCTTCTCCAGTGCGGCAAGGCGTACTCTGTCCTCTCGCGACTTGAAATAGGACTTGATGCCGAGGTTAAGCCCCAGAATCAGAGTGAGTATGATGACGGATACGATGTTGTGTTCGCCGATGATGGCAGGCGGACGCTTGTCGTGTCTGGGGCTGAACGTCTGCTGCCTGTGGCGCGCACCGAACGGCGCATCCGGTCCGTCGGCAGGGGGAATGGTTCGTTCCGCAATGGAAGGCGGAGTCTCCTGGCGTTCATGATGATGGAATTCCTGCTGTGGCGGACGATGGCTGCACTGGTAGAACGTGAAGCAAGCCAGCATCGCAAATGTCAGCACCGCATAGTGCCACGGCTTCTGCCGGTAGACGAGCAGCGGCGCAAGGAGCTGGTTGTGGACGATGAACAGCAGCAGGAAGGGCAGCATGTGCCAATAGAAGAACCAGACATCGTGCCAATCGAGCCTCAGATGGCTGTCGCCCAGGGTGTAGACATACTGGCTCAGCAATGGGACGACGAATGCAATCGCCCACATTGCCAAGTACATGAGATTCTCCTGTCGTGACTGATGTCGCATCCCGTAGAGCAGTTTCTTCATCATAATAACGAAAAACGTGAACGGAAAATTGTGTTCGTCCCCCATGAATGTCAACGCCAGCCGCGCGGACCGCCTGGGCCGCTCATGCCGCCGGAGTAGGAGGAAAGTGATGCCGACGAGCCGCCGCTGACGCTGGCACCCGTGGCGGCCAGCCCGCCGAAGTGCGATGTGCCGCCCGAGACGCTGATGCCCGAGGTGAGACCTGGCGTGGAGGCTGTGGAGACAACCAGTGCGTTGCCACCGCTTGAGGGGGTTCGGAAGCAGAAGGTTCCGTTGCCGCCTGTCAGCGCATACCATGTGTTGGAACTCCACGAAGCCTGGTAGCACGACTGGCTCAGGCTGCTGCCTTGTTCCAGTCCTCCGACGGCTACGATGGTGCCGCCCTGGACGTAGAGCTTATAGCCGCCCTCTGTGTTGGCATCGAGTGCTACCTCTGCGCCGCCGCTGCTGATGGCATAGACCGTTCCGCCCTGGATGTACATGTTGCCGTTCGCGTCGATGCCGTCGTTGTTCCGTCCTTGGGCAAAGACATATCCGCCGGATATCGTCAGATGGCTCTTGGCGTTGATGGCATCATCGTAGGCGTAAGAGGCCACCTCGCCGCCGCTGACGGTGAGCGTGCTCTTGCTCTCAATGCCCTCGCCGCCCGTGCCGCTTGTGCGTACCCAGAGGAGTCCGCCACCGATGTTCAGCGTCCCATCTGTCTTGATGCCTTTCGGTGAAGCCGTATCGTTGTAGCTCTGGTACTGACTGCCTTCGGTGATGATGTAGGTGCTGCCGCCGAAGAAGTAGCTTTCGGCGTCGACATTGATGCCTTTGCCGCCCGAGCCCGTGCTCTTGAGCCACAGTTCTCCGCCACGGATGGTGAAGGTGGAGTCGGCCTTGATGCAGGCGGCTCCCTTCGCCTCCTGTTCGTCGGAGTCGTAGGCACCGGCGCCTGTCGTGATGACTGTCGTGCGTCCGCCATTGACGCAGATGTGGCTCTCGCAATTGATGCCTTTGGCTGCTGCTGCCGAGACCTCGATGTTCAGTATGCCGCCGTTGATGTAGATGCCGTCGTTGGCTTTGATGCCGTGGTTAGCCGAACTCTTCACGTAGACGTTGTTGCCGGTGCGGAAGACGATATAGTCCGCCGAATGGATGCCATTGTTGTAGTTCGCCGTCACGCTGAGCGAGCCGTTGCCGTTGAAGAGGAGCTTCCCCTTGCAGTAAAGCGTGCCCTTGTGCCCGTTCTGCGAGTTGGTGCCGTCTGTCAAAGTGTTGGCCGTGCCTTCGCCCAGGACGATGTAGGCTCTTTTGGAACAGAGCAGGTTGAGGGCAGCTGAGTCGGGGTTCGTGATGCTGACACCTTCAAGCCTCACCTCGTACTTCTTCTCGCCGACGACGGTAAAGGATCCGTTGCTGGTAGAGCCGCTCAGCACGTAGCAGACCTGTTTCGTCGAGCCGTGGTTGGCTGTGACGTGTCCGTCGCGAACGGTTATCTCCACGCCATTCTCCGTCTTCGCCACAGGGTTCGAGAGGTCGATGCTGACTTCTGTGCCGAAGGTGTTGTTCTCCAGGGGGTCCTCGTCTGCGTCGGGAAACTGCTCTTCGGCCGTTGTGGCGGGTTCGGCACTCGTCTTGTCGATGCTGACGGCGAAGGTGGTCAGTTCGCCAGTCGCGGAGGAGCTGCCGCCAGAGGCTGTGTTTCCGGGAGTGGACTGCGTGATGTCGTCCAGAACATTGTCGGTCGAACATGCTGCAACCATTGTTGTCAGGGCTGCCAGCATCAGGAGGGTAGTCCGATTAAGTGTTTTCATGGTGTTGTTGCTTTATGGTTGAGATTATCCTGTTTGCTGGTGCAAAGGTATAAAGAAAGAGCCGGAACGCGAAATTTATTCAGCGAACCGGCTCTTTTCCTCTGCGAACGGGACGGTAGGGGCTTATCTCACGGCCCATTTCCTGCCGTCGGCGATGTAGATGCTCCGTGGCAGATTGCCGCTTGCCCCGTTGCTGACCTTGCGCCCTTGCAGGTCGTAGATGCCGCGGCCTTGGCTGTTATGCGCGGAGCTCTGCACATCGCGGATGCTGTTCGGGTCGTCTTCCACACGCTCGATGCGGAAGTGGTCCACCTTGAACCAGCCTGTTGCATCGCTGCCGCTGGCTTGTGTGCCGTCGGGCTTCATGCCGCTGGTGCAGATGCCGAGCGTGAGGCTCTCACCTTCCTCGATGCTGACCGTCACCTCCATCTCTTGCAGGATGAAGGTGGCACCGCTGGTTCCTTTGTGTCCAGCGAAGGTAGCTACCACGTCTCCCGGCAGGTTGTTGCCGTAGTCGCTTTCCTTGCCGAAGTATTGGACGTGGTTGTTTGCGAAGAGGCCGCAGGTGCCGAAGGCTCCTGTCTGGCACCAAAGCAGGCAGCGGACGCGGTAGGTGCCGGGCTTGAGCTTCGAGGCGGGAACGGTCTGATAGAGCCGGAAGTCGGTGGGGAAAGGGATGGTTCGGTACCAGCAGACATTTTCGCCATAGTGATTGGCGGCATCGTGGTTGATGCCGTAGCTGCTGCCGTTGAGTGTGCCACGCACGTTCCATCCGTAAGGCTTATAGGTCTTCTTCTCGATGCCGCCGTGATTGACTGCCGAGGCAGAGGTCAGTTCGAAGTCAGGATTGATGAGGAGCGAGTCGGTGAGCGTCCTGTTCCGCTTCCTCAGAGCATCGGGGAAGACGGTGACGCGCAGTTTGGCAGCGCCATAGGGGACGAGGCTGATGGTACGCGGTACGCCATTCGTTACAACATTCTCCGAAGCGGGCAGGATAGGATTGTAGCGGTCTTTCTCCAGCGTCCAGGTGATGTTGCGGACGGGCAGGCTGACGCTGAGCGGCGTGCTGTTGAGGTCGAAGGGATAGCCGTTGGCAAGCTTCTCCTCGTCGACGTTGAGTGTCAGCGTCTCATCCTCGGTGTTGATGGCATAGTTGAAAGCACCGCTGGGTTTCATGCTCCAGCACTTGAAGCCGTCGCCCGGCACCTTGCCGTTCATGTTGCTGTAGGTGTTCGTGTCCTCGGTGACGGTGGCAGGCACGGGATAGGCCATGAGCAGCGGTCCGCACGCCACATACTTGCCTTGCCTGTCGGCTGCCTCTACGACTCTTGGTGTCATGTCGAAGGAGAGCGTCACCACGTCGCCATCCTTCCAGTCGCGGTCTAAAGTATAGAAAGAGGGGCAGGGGGCAGGGGGCAAGGGGGAAGAGGATTGTTCATGTCCCGTGGTATTCTCTTGCTCCATGCTCCACGCTCCTTGTACCTCCTCTCCATTTATGGAGACGCGGCTTCCCTTGCACCATCCCGGTATGCGGAAGGTGAAGGGGAAGTGTGTCTGTTCGGGCAGAGAGAAGCGGAAGGTGATGTCGCCGCTGAAGGGATAGTAGGTGTCTTCTGTGATGTGGCATTCGGTCTCACCCACCTTGAAGTCTATCTCGCTGGGTGCGTACATGGCAGCCACGATGGCTTCGTCCGCGCCGCGCATCCAGAGACGGGAAGCGAAGTTGGGCATCATGCGATGCATGTTGCCGGCGCAGCACTCCGTCTCGTGTGTGGGTCGGTAGGCCATCCACGTCGAGCCGCGCTTGAAGGAGTTGTTGTCGGAGTTGCCTGTGCAGATGACTTGGTTGACGGACGAGAAGTATTGCACGGCATCGAAGTTGGAGGTGACGGCTCCTGGGGCAGCATTGAAGATGGCACGCTCTATGCGGTCTGCCCATTCGGCCTGGCCTGTGACGGTGAGGAAGTAGCCGAGCGACCAGGTATAGTCCGTGATGTCGCACGTCTCGTGAGCCACGTCGATGTCCCGTCCTTGCACGTATTCCGCGCTGGTAGGCACGCCGTCGGGCAGCATGTGGTCGCGTTCCAGCTTACGTTCCGCGTTCATGGCAATGCGGAGGTATTCCTCGTTGCCCGTGTAGGCATAGAGAAGCAAGGGTACCTTCAGCATCTCGCAGTAGGTGACGCCATGCAGGTGGATGAACTCGTCGCTGCCGGCATCGGTGGCGTCGAACTCGAATCCGCCTGTCTTATAAGCCGCCTCGGCCTTCGTCAGCAGCGTCTTTGTGCCAGTCTCGCCATAGAGCCAAAGCATACCCTCGAGGTTGAGGATGTGGCGGCGACCTTTCGCGAGGTCGTTGTTCGACATGGAGTTGTAGTTGCTGCGAAGCTTTGTCCTGTAGGTGGCGGAAAGGCCGTGCACGTCGATGTAGGCTTTCAGTGCTCGCCAGAAGACGGCTTGTGGCCAAAGGCTGCTGATGACCGATGAGCCCAGTCTGCCGTTCGACTGCGGGTGTGCCAGCGTGTACTTGATGCCTTGCTCGCCCTTCGTGATGAGTTCCTCGTCATCGAGGAGATAGCCCAGGCGCAGCAAGCCATCAGTGTAGTAGGCCGTCTGTTCGTATCGCCACCAGTCCTGTCCGTAGTCGCCGTTGCGGGGTATCTCGCCTGCCCAGAGGCAAGTGTTGTAGGGATAGGAGAGTGCTTCAGGGTGTCCCGTTAGCCCTGTCTTCTGCCTTTGCAGGAACTCTAGGAGCCAGCCCTTCGGCTTGATGTCGGCGATGAGTCCTTCTTGGAAAACAAATTCCGCTCCCTGGCTTGCGAGGCAAACCAGGAGAGCGGTCATCAGTAGGTGTATTCTCTTCATTTTTGCTTCTTTTGTAACATTTCGGCTTCAAAGTTACAAAGAAAAGCAAAACGAGCCAAGTCTTTTGGTTAAAAAAGTAGGACGGGACTATCTTTTAGCGCTGAAGTTGGTTATCTTGCTGCGGAAGTCGCCTGTCTCTTGCAAGGGGAAGACGAGCGTCCGCATGATTTTGTAGGTGCTCTTCTTGCTGTCGGTGCGGTGGCCTGTGTCGGGCTTGAGGTTCTCCACGAGCTTGCCGTCAGCATAGAGGCTGATGCCTTTGTTGTCGCCCTTCAGTTGGATGGTCTCGCGCTTGCCGGGCTTGCCCTTGTACTTGAAGGTGAAGAGATAGCCGTCGCGACTGAAGCCGAGCATCCCCTTGATGGGGTCGGAGAGGTAGAAGGTGCTGCGCTCGCTGGTGCAGAGCACAGTTCCGGGCTTCTCGTCAGCCCAATCGATGGTGAACTCGACGGTGTAGGGGTAGCCTATCTGATGAACGACCCCTTCCAAACCTCCCCGAGGGGAGGCTTTTAGAAGCGAGGCATCCTTTCCTCCCCCTCGGGGGAGAAAGAGGGGGGTCTTGGGCTCCAGGTCGATATGGTTGACCATACTCTTGCGGCCGATTTCGTCGGTGAGCGGACCGTCTTCAAGTTTCTTTGCCAAGGTCTGCCACTCGTCGAAGGCAGCGTCTGTGCTGTCGCGAAGGGCGTTCCAGCATTTCTCGCTGATGACCTGCATGGCAGGCAGGATGCGGTCGTGGCAGTCGCCAACGGAGATGCCGTTCTTGATGAAGTCGTTCCAGAGGGCGAACATGCCACCGTCGATGAGCGGGTCTTGATGCGGGAAGCGTTTGTTGCGGATGAGCGAAGGATTCCAATGCTGGAAGAGCCAACGGGTGTTGAGGTAGTCGTTGTAGTAGCCTGCTGCGGGCACGATGTAGATGAAGGCGTCGGGGATGGAAATCATGTGGAAGCCCTGCTTGTGCATCTCCACGGGGTCGGCGTAACCATTGTACCAAAGGCTCATCAGCACACCGTCGGAAGGCACAGGCGTCACACCCTTCGCATGTGTCAGGCTGCCCCAGAAGACGGGCTGCTTGCCGTACTTCTTGACCTCGTCGCAGAGGTGAACAATCAGTTCGCGGAAGCGTTCGCAGATGGCTGAGTCCTTGTTGCTGTACTCGTCCGTGCCGATGTGGAAGCGTGGGCAGCAGAAGACAGGGTCGGGACCGCCGAGGTATTCGGCATAGAGGCTGTCGAGGAAGGGGATGAGTTCAGGATTCTCGAGGTCGAGGTGAGCGTCGTCATAATCCTTGGCCGCCAGCGAAGGGCGGAAATGCGTGAAGGCAAGGCTGTGGGCAGGCACGTCGAACTCGGGGATAATCTCCACGCCCATCTTCTCGGCATAGCGGATGAGGTCGCGCATCTCCTGCTTCGAGTAGCTGCCGTCGATGGCCGTTAAGCCCGGGAAGAAGTCACTCTCCATTCGGAAGGCAGCATAGGTGTCGTCCCAACTGCCCTCGAACTGGTCATTGAAACCATTGTCGTTGAGGTGAAGCTGAAGGGTGTTCATCTTGTAGTACGACATCACGTTGACGAGCGAATAGAGGTAGCTCAAGGGATAGAACTTGCGCCCGGCGTCAATCATAAAGCCGCGGATGGGGTAGTCGGGCTTGTCGGTGACGGTGAGGCAGGGGAACGTTCCCTTTGTAATCACGCCGGCATCGTTCTTGGCGAAGTGCGTGTCCTTCATCTGTAGCAAAGTCTGTGCTCCCCACAAAGCTCCTTGAGGCGAAGTGGCCTGAACGGTGATGCCCTTAGGAGAGATGGTCAGGCGATAGCCCTCGTCGCCAAGCTTCTTGTCGGGCTTGATGGAGAGGAAGATGGAAGAGTCTGTCCCTTTCTTCTGCTGAGAGGCTGGGGCATCCCATGCTTTTCCCAAGTACTCAGCCACGAACTGCAGCGAAGCATCGTTGTAGGTGACCGATGTGAACTTCGATACCTCGACAGTACCTTGTGCTGGTGTCTGCTCTTGAACGGAAGGGATGCAGAGCGGCTGTGCAGTTGCCTGTCCCATGCCGAGGACGAAAAGCAATGCGGAAAGAATGATTTTGTGGTCCATGGTTGTTTTGTTTGTTGATGAGTTATTTCGATGTTTCGTTATTTCGGTATTTCGAGATTTCGTTATTTCGAGATTTCGATGTTTCTTTATTATGAGGTCACGCCTTTCCCGCAGAGGAGGCCGAGCTTGCAGTATTCGCATGTCTTGGTGTCGGAAGTGCAGGTGAAGGGCTTCTCTGGGTTGAAGATGTCGTCGAGGATATTCTGCAGACCTTCCCTGAAGACTTCTGCGTGCTGGCTTCCAAAGTCATTGACCACTTCACCGTCGAGCTTGAGCGATGGGTCGTAGTCCTCCCCGCTTGCCTTGATGGGGAAGAAGAGCACGGGCTGAATGGGCAAGCTCCCTTCCTGCTTTCCTTTTGAGGTGGTGGCTATGTGCTCCATCTCGGCCAAGGCATAGAGGAACGTCTGAAGGTAGTAGCGCTCGTGTGTCTTGTCCAAGCCCACTACATTCTCCATCTTCACCTTGTCCTTCAACTTATAAGCCCCAGTCTTGTAGTCGACGATGCGCAGTCTGCCGTCCATCTCGTCGATGCGGTCGATGCGTCCGCCTACTTTTAATGTTGAATTATGTGTTTTGAATTCTATCGTCCGCTCCTTTTCTGCGCCGATGATGCGGAAGGGCGCATGGCGGGCATCGTAGCGAATGAGTACCTGAAGGTAGCGCAACAGGACATTGTAGGCAATGAGGGTGGTGCCTTTGTATTCATTGACCATTAACCATTGACCATTGACCATTGCTTTCTTGAAGCGACGGCGAATCTCGGGCAGGCGGTCGAACTCTTCTGTCGGGTGGAACCAAGAGACATCGAAAGCCGTGTGGAGCATCAGTTGGAGTGTCCTCTGGATGGCCTCCCGGATGGCAAAGGTCTTGTCGCAAAGCATGTCGGCTGTGATGGTGTCGGTGCCATAGCGTTGCTGCAGCCATTCGTAGAAGAACTCGGCTGTGTCGTGGAAGATGTTGCCGATGATGTCTGCCGAAATGCCTTCCTCGGGCTCATCCTCGCGACGGATGCACAATACATTATTTAAATAGAACTGCATCGGACAAGCCATGTAAGTGTTGATGGCCGATGGGCTCAGAGTGATGCCTTCGCCTCCCTGCTGTTTCAGACTTTGGTCGTAACGTTGTCGCAGGCGTGCCATCACCTCCGGTGTCTTCTCCACCTGAATGGGAAGCGATGCTTTTGGGTCGGGCTCGCATCGCAACCAAAGTGTGCGGATGGGAATGTCCGTCTCGGCAAGCATCTGTCTGAGGAACCGCGACATCTCATGCTGGGCGCCGTCGCTTGTGCTCTCGTTGTAGACGCAGGTGAGATGCTGACAGCGCCCCACCAGTCGGTAGAAGTAGTAGGCATAGACGGCGATGCGGTGCCGCTGGGTCGTCAGTCCGAACGCTTCGCGCAGATTGGCTGGGATGAATGAATTGGCATGAGTGGTTCGCGGCAGGTTACCTTCCTCTGCCGAGAGCAGGAGCAGGTGCTCGAAGTCGAGGCATCGCGTCTCGAGTACGCCCATCACTTGCAAGCCGCGGTCCGGTTCGCTATGGAAGGGTATCTTGGCAGTCAGCATCATCTGTCGCAACAGTCGTCGCAAAGTAGTCGGACTGATAGAAGACTGAAGATTGAAGATTGAAGGGTCGCGCAACAGGCACAGCATGCGGTCGATGCGATAGGCCGTCTCGCCATAGAGCTGTTCGAAGATGCCGGGCTCCTCTATCTGAGCGTAGTTGGCGGCAATGCGTCGCAGATGGAGAAGCAGATAGTCGAGCAGGGCAGATGTGTCGTCTCCATGATAGACGAAGCATTGTTCTTCGTCCAGCAGTTCAAAGAACGGTTGTCGGCGCAACGCTTGCTCGAATGGATAGCGGAAGCGGCCGAGCGAGGCATCGTAGCCCTCTATCTGCAAACGGAGCAGCGCCATGAGGATGCTGTACACAGGTGTGTCGGTGAGGGGGAAGCCCATCGTCACGTTCACCTCCTTCTGCGACTCAGGAATGGCGTGCAGTACAGGCTGCATCAAGGCCTCGTTGCAAAGGACGACAGAGAGTGAAGAGTTATGGGTTAAGAGTGAAGAGTTAAGAGTGGAGAGAGGGTCCTTCATTTTTAATTCTTCATTTTTAATTCTTAATTCTTCATTAAGATATGTATTGACGTATCTCGCGGCAGCATTGTCGGAGGTGCAGGCGATGAAGGTCACATCACGGAGGTGGCTGAAGTTGTCGAAGGCATCGGTGTCGCTGATGGCACTGGGGAAGTCCCTCAGGTTCTGCTTCATGAAGAAGCCGGCTTCGTGGTCGGCCTTGGGGTCGCAGTAGTAGATGTCGTAGTCCCAATAGAAGCGTGCCTTGCCCTCGCGTTGGATGGTGCTCATCATGGAGTGCTCTACGCTGTTCAGCACGTTGAAGCCCGCAAAGACGATGGTCTGCTTGTCGCGAAGAAGTCTTTCGACGAGGCTGTCATCCGCTTGCATCTGCTCGGCCACATGGCGGAAGAGTGCGCCTTCCCAAAGCTGTCCCTCTGTCAGCAGTTGCTCGTGCAAGGTGGAGTAAATCTCGTACATGTGGCTCCACGTTTGCAGGAACTTCTCCTGAAGGCGTGTGCTGCTTTCCAACGAGAAGCGTCCGAAGAAGCGCATCAGTGTCTCGCGTTGGTGTTCGTCAAGGTAGTCCAGATTCTTGAGCCGTTCTTGGTCGGCGATGTTCGTGAAGATGGCATTCGCATCCGCCATGTGTTTGTCAATGTCGTCGAAGTCGGCCATAAGTACTTCGCCCCAGCTCCAGAACTCATCGAGTGTCTCGGTGTACTCGGCTCCCAACACCTTCTGCATGACATTGTGCAGCA
>CADCCR010000056.1:22875-40497 GCA_902799985.1 uncultured Bacteroidales bacterium
CAAGGGGTCGGCCACTTGGAGGGACGTGATGCTTTGGAAGAGGTCGCCCATTGTGCAGTAGCGTGGCGTCCACACCGGTTTGTCGCTCAGAGCAGCAAACTCACGATTGAGGAACATCCCGGCACGCTTGCCAGGGAAGACCACCGTGACGTCGCGCATGTCGTTCGAGAAGTGCGCAAGCATATCTGCTGCAATGATAGAGAGAAAAGAAGCCCCTCTCCTAACCTCCCCCAAAGGGGAGGAACCTGTATGGCTTAACGACTTATCCATGTTATTTGTTATTGTTCTCCCCTTGGGGGAAGTTAGAGGGGGGCGCTACCCTTACCGCTCCTTTGCCCATGATGTACCAGATGTAGCCTTGCACTTCATGTTCCGGGTACATTTGCCGCATGAGTTTCATGTAGGTGTGTACCTGATCGTGGTAAAGTTTGCTGGGATGTCCGAACTTGTAGTCGATGACGGTAATGCAGTTGCCGTTGATGATGACTCGGTCGGGGCGAAGGACACAGGGTTGTCCGTCCCTTTCGTCCTTGCTTGCAATGCTGCACTCATTATATATTATGTTCTCTGGTTGGAACCACGATGTCACAAGCGGATTGCGGAAGCCTTCTGTAACGTGCGCGATGATGTTGTCCCATTCTTCGTCTTCGCCTATGATGCCTTCCTGTCGAGCCTCGCGGAGCACATCCTCGAACTGACTGGCATCGTCGATGCGGCTCAGCACCTCGTGCATGCGTTTGCCGACCTCGCGCTGGGAAAGCTTGAGAAGCGGGGAGTGAGGAGCGGAGGGCGTTTCTGAGTCTTCATTCTTCATTTGCTCGAGGTAGTCCTGTGCCTGATTGCTCTGGCGGAAGTTGAGCATGGGGTTGCGGGTAACGACCTTCACGTCAATGGCATCTGCATCACGGTGCTTGAGGTACAGACGGTTTGTCCCCTTCTGCTCTTCCTGACGGGAAACAGACATTGAGGGCGTCCCCGTTTCGTATGTGAAGCATTCCTCGTCCGTGTCGTTCTCCTCGTTGCGTAGAGTCAGGTAGATGAGGTCGCCTGCTGTGGCGATGCTTTTTATCTTGTCGGCAGACTTCGTCTTGCCCCAGACATAGAGGTTTGAGCCGGCACGGGTGAAGGCCACATAGAGCGTGTCGAGTGCATCCACACGTCGCTCCAAGTGTTCGGCTTCGTAGCCGGGTGCAAAGACCGAGTTGCGCACATCGCGCGAGTAGGTGGAGATGGGGAGCGCGCCCAGTTCGTTGTATGGTTTCTCTTCCGTGGTTAACCAAAGGATGTCGCCTTGCCTGTCGCTCTCTATCTGCCATTGGCTGAAAGGCAGCAGAACAGTATGGAACTCCAGTCCCTTCGATTTGTGGATGGTGAGGATGCGCACACCTGATATGGCTGAGGCGGGTACGGCACGCAGCCGCAGCTTTTCGTCCCAAAGGTCGAGCAGTGTCTGAATATCAGGCGTGGCAGTTCCGCGCAAGTGGTTCTGCAGCTCGTCCAGGAAGGTGAGCATGTAGATGTCTTCCCCTTGGATGTTGCTTAGGGAGAAGATGCGCCACAAGCGCTCGGCCAGGATGTAGAGTGGCAGTTGCATCAGTTCGTCGCGATGTGCCATAAACTCTTCCGGCAACACCTGTTCCGCTTCCTGCAGGGCGACGCTTTGCATGCTGATGTCGGTCCGGCCGAGCACGTCGCGCTGATAGTGCAGCATGAGGTACTTCTCGGAGATGCCGTCGGTGTGATGCTTGTCGACCAGCATACGCATGGCAGCCACTATCATCTGTACGCTGGTCGATGCCTCGAGCAGAAACGCTTCGTCGCTGACCAGACGGATGTCCGGCGCATACTGACTGAAGCTGTCGATGAGTTGCTGTGCCATAGCATTCTTGCGGACGAGGATGGCAATCTCGCTCAGGTCGAGACCGCCTGCTTGCAGCGTCCTAATCTGTTCCGCCATGTCAGATTCCCATCCAGCCTCCTCCTCAATGGGGAGGCCTTCAGACCCTCTCCCAATCTCCCCCTCAATGGGGAGGCTTTCCTCGCCAGATGTTGACTTTGTCGAGCGGTCGCTTCTTCCCTTGGAGGGGGAGTCAGAGGGGGTATCTTTATAGAGCTTTATCCTCACATATCCCTTCCCGTCGGCTTTCTTTGCCTTCTGCACGACGTCCTCGTAGATGTGGCTCAGCTTGATTTCCTCGTTGGGCTGCATGGTGTCGAGCAGTTCGGCGGCACGGGTAAAAAAGGCATTGTTGAACTCCACCACGTTCTGCTGGCTGCGATAGTTCGTGCCGAGCGTCCTGGGATGGATGTGGAAGCGTTGCAGCTCCCGTTCCTTCTCCACGCCGTAGAGAATCTTCCAGTCGCCGCTGCGCCAGCGGTAGATGCTCTGCTTGATGTCGCCCACGAGCAGACCCTTGCCGCCCGAGGCGAGTTTCTCGAACAGCAGCTTCTTGAAGTTCTCCCATTGCATGCGGCTTGTGTCCTGGAACTCGTCGATCATCACATAGTTGATGAGCGTGCCGATCTTCTCGAAGATGAAGGGAGCGTCGCTGTCCTCTATCATCTTGCTGAGCAGGGCAGGCGTTGAGCTGAGCGTGAAACGTCCGTCGTCGCTGCAAATCTCTCGCGCACGTTCATCTATATATATAAGTAGGCGCAACGGACCGAGATGCCGGAGCGCAAGGGAAGCGGAGTTGTACGTCCGGCGGCGGTTGGCATAGAGTGCAAGCAGAGCAGAAAGGGATTCCTGCAATCGGACCCCTTCCGGGCCATTTCCTGCAACTCCTTGTTCCTTTTTGAAGAGCGACTTGCTGCCGTTGGCCTGTCCCTGGATGGTGGCAGACGGTCCGTCGCTCTTCATCGCTCGTGCTTCCAAGAGGAACTTCCGCAGGTTCTTTCCGTAGCTGATGCCGTCGAAGGCGTACGGGAGGTCCTCTATTTGTTGCATCACATCGTCCACGGCTTGTTGCACCTCCTGTTCGGCACTCTTGCGCAAGGCATGCATGCGACGCTTAAAGGCTCCCACCGCTTCGGCATCGCTGATGCGCGCCAACTCCTCATCGCTGCGGCTTTGGAAGTCCTCGCGGAAGATGTTGCCGGCCAGCGTCTTGAGCGGTCCAGTGATGTCCCACTTGTCGCCGTTGTCCAGCTGTTCGTGCACGAAGTCCATCACCCATTGCCTTACCTCGGGATGGCTGTCCATCGTCTCGATGAGACTGTCTACGGCGCTGCTGACTATCTCGTCGTGCGAGAGCTCTACCTGCAGGTTGGCCGACAGACCGAGCTCGCGAGCCATGTTGCGAAGGATGCTTTGGAAGAAGGCATCGATGGTCTCTACGCGGAAGTACGAGTAGTCGTGCAGGATGGCTGTGAGTGCCTTCCCTGCGCGTTCGCTCACCAGACTGGGCGTCAGTGGCATGCCTGTCTCGGCGGCTCGTGCCAGCAGAACATCCATGTAGCCGCGCGTCTCCTGTAGGTTGTGCTTCAGTCCGTAGAGCGTCTCTAGGATGCGCCCCTTCATCTCGGCAGTAGCCTTGTTGGTGAAGGTCACGGCCAAGGTGTGCTCGAACTCCCGTTCGGCATGCGGAGCCAGCAGTTGCAGGATATATTCCACGGCCAAGGTGAAAGTCTTGCCCGAGCCTGCCGAAGCTCTGTAGATGGTGAGCGATTGTTCCATTCCTGTGCGAATTCCTTCTCTTCGTATGCAAAGATAATAAAAAGTTCATAGTTCATAGTTCATAATTCATAATTATTTGCCAATTCTCATATTTTTCACTTTCCACCTTTCGCTTTTTCGCTTTTTTTGTTGTACTTTTGCACGCCGTTTGGAACATTCGGCACGGAAAGGCCTTACTTTAAGATAAAAGGAGATAGAAGAAGATAAAGGAAGAAAGAGGAGATAGAGGAAGATAGGAGAAGATAAAAGAAGAAAAAGGAAGATAGAGATAGCCGCTTTTAGGGGCGGAAGATAGAGGACGATACTACGGTCTGTGGTAAGGCCCAACGGCAAAAACTAACATCTTCCTCTATCTTCTTCCTACATGGCAAGTGGAGCTTGCGAAAGTTGAGTCATTAAATAGTAAATCATTAAATCCTAAAATAGTAAATCATTAAATCCTAAAATAGTTAATCATTAAATCCTTAAATAAAAGAGATGGCAGGATATTTAGTAAGTGATGCACGGAAGGTGACGACCCACCGTCTGATAGAAATGAAAAAGCAAGGAGAGCAGATAGCCATGCTCACCTCCTACGACTATACGATGGCACAGCTCGTGGACGGGGCTGGCATCGACATCGTTCTTGTTGGCGACAGCGCCAGCAACGTGATGGCAGGCAACATGACCACGCTGCCCATCACCATCGACCAGATGATATACCATGCCCGTAGTGTGGTGCGTGGTGTGAAGCGCGCCCTTGTCGTGTGCGACATGCCCTTCGGTACCTATCAGGTGAATTCCACCGAAGGCGTGAAGAATGCCATTCGCATCATGCAGGAGAGCGGATGCGACGCGCTCAAGCTGGAGGGCGGCGTGGAGATAAAGGACACGATACGTGCCATCCTCGATGCCGGCATCCCTGTCATGGGTCATCTCGGCTTGACGCCGCAGAGCATCAACAAGTTCGGCACGTATGCCGTTCGCGCCAAGGAAGAGGCTGAGGCCGAGAAGCTGCTGAGCGATGCTCGCCTTCTCAGCGAACTGGGTTGCTTTGCCATCGTCCTGGAAAAGATACCGGCAGCATTGACTCGGAAGGTATGCGAGCAGGTGCAGGTGCCCGTCATCGGCATTGGTGCCGGACAGGCCGACGGACAAGTTCTGGTGGTACACGACATGCTGGGCATGACAAAAGGCTTCTCACCCAAGTTCCTCCGCCGTTATGCCGACCTCTCCACGGCCATCACCGATGCCGTTGGTCAGTACGTCACCGACGTCAAGGCTTGCGACTTCCCCAGCGAAGCCGAATCGTATTAATCAATTCACAATTCACAATTCATAATTACTTTTCGGCTCTTAAATATAAATGAAGCTCAGGGCGTAGCCTAATTATGAATTATGAATTGTGAATTAAGAATTGGTCAAAGCCAGCCTTCCTGTTTGTACCAGCGGATGCTGGCCTCTACGCCTTGTTCCAGCGACCACTCGGGCGCATAGCCGAAGTCTGCTCGGGCTGGCTCAATGTCGCATTGCCAGTTGCGTTGCGAGAGGATGTGATACTTGTCGTCGTTCAGGGCATTCATCTTGCCGGTCAGACGGCTCACCTTACCGCTCAGCCAGCAGACCGCCCTCAGCAGACAAAGCGGCAGCTTGAGGTGTAGCACCCATGGATTGCCGAGACTCTGCTGCACCAAGTCGCTGTACCGGCGGCTGTTATAGACCATCCCATCGCTCAGGAAGTAAGCCTTCCCCTCTGCCCTTGACGCCGTCATGCACTTGAAGACCGCCTGCACCACATCGTCCACATAGACAAACGTAATCTCCTGAGGCGAAAGGCCGGCGGCGATGTCGATGTGCTGCCGGATGCTCTGTGCCATGAGGAAGTAGTCGCGTTCGCGAGGCCCATAGACGCCCGTCGGACGCAAGATGGTGAAGGGGAAGTCCTGTTGCTGCTGCAGGTATTGTTCGGCAGCCAGTTTGCTTTCGCCGTAGGCTGTGTTGGGCTGCGGCTTGTCCGTGAGCAGGATGGGAGCGTAAATCCAGGGATTGTCGGCCGACGGCTTGCGGACAGGCTTCTCCCTGATGGCCCCGAAGATGCTCAGACTGCTCAGGAACACGAATCGCCTCGGCACCATGTCCGCCCGTCGCAGCGCATCAATGAGGTTCTTCGTACCCTCGGTATTCGTGCGGAAGAAGTCCTGGCGATGCAGGCACTTCGTGGCTCCGGCGGCATGGACGACAAAGTCCCAGCCGTGGCCGCCCATCTCCTGCTTAAGGTTCTGCAGCTGTTCCAACAACTTGTCGGGGTTCTGCATGTCGAGCTCCGCGAATCGGATGCGTTCGTCCTTGAGGTACTTGCGGCTGCTGGTGCCGCGCATTCCGGCCCAGACGTCGAAGCCCCTGTTTAGCCCCTCCGCCACGATGAAACTGCCGATGAAGCCGCTGGCTCCGGTCACGAGGATGCGGCCCCCTGCCATCTCCCCTGAAGGAGAGAGCATGCTTGAATGTTGTTCTGTGTTCATAAGTGATTCATGTTTCGTTCAGTATCTGTGTGATTGCTTCGGCCAGTTGCTTTGTCTTTTCGGGCGACTGCAGGATGTTGCGAAGGGAGGAGAGGAAAAGCCTCACCTCCGACTCCTCTCCGAGAAGAGGGGAGTCTCCTTCGCTGAACGTTGCATCTACCTTTGCATCTTCCTTTGTATCTTCCTCCTCCCCTCTCCTCGGAGAGGCTTCCGGGGTGAGGCTGGCGAGGCTTTCCATGAAGCCTTGGAAGCGGTCTTCGCTGAGAAAGATGGTGTCGTCGCCGCCATCGAGAGCGCCTTCGAAGAGCGAGCGCTTGAAGCGCAGGCGGTCTATCATACGCTCCTCGATGGAGTCCTTCGAGACGAGGTTGAGCACCTGAATGGGGTCGTCCTGTCCGATTCGGTAGATGCGGCCGATGCGTTGCTCCAGCACGGCGGGGTTCCAGGGCAGGTCGAGGTTGATGAGGATGCCGGCGGTCTGCAGGTTGAGTCCCGTGGAGCCTGTGTCGGTGGAGAGGAAGATGCGGCACTGGCTGTCGTTCTGGAAGTGTTCTATGATGTCGTTGCGTTTCCTGTCCTCCACTCCTCCATGCAGGAAGGCGTAGCTCAGGCCGCGTGCATCGAGCTCCATTGCCATCAGTCGGGCCATGCGCTCCCATTCGCTGAAGATGACGACCTTGGTGTCGCTGCCTTCCAGGGCGTCGCTCAGGATGTTCATCGCCTCGCTGACTTTCACGTCGTGCCGTGTGTCCAGGTTCTGGTCGATGATGAATGTGCTGTCGGCGAGCATGCGCATCTGTCCGAGCATGAGTAGCATGCGGCGGCGTTCCTCTTCGCTGAGGAACTTTGTCCGCGCCCATTTGCTCACGAGTCGTGCCACGGCCGTCCGTAGCTCTTCGTGTCGGCTGCTCTGCTGCTGTGTCATGGGGATGAGGAGGTACTGGTCGGTGCGTCCGGGGAGCTGTAGCCGCACGCTTTGTTTGGTGCGCCGGATGAGTGTGCCGGAGAGCCGTTGGCGGATGTCGCTCAGATTCTTGTAGCCGATGGCTTTGCCGGTGAGGGGGTCGGTGACGATGTGTTCGTGGCGGAAACGGTAGAGGGGCGAGAGGCAGTAGGGGTCGGCCAGCTGGACGATGGAAACGAGCTCGTCGAGCTTGTTCTCGAGCGGTGTGCCGGAGAGCAGCACGCTGTAGTGCGAGTCGATGCGGCGGACGGCTTGTGCCAGTCCGGTGTTCCAGTTCTTGAGCCGCTGCACCTCGTCCATGATGAGCAGGTCGACGGAGAGCCGGTTCAGCGACTTGATGTCGTTGGCCAGGGACTGGTAGGAGACAATCTTGTAGGGCGCAGCGGCCTGGTACAGCTCCAGTCGGCGGGTGGCATAGCCTTCGATGAGAACAGTCGCTCTGCCCGTCCACTTCTCAATCTCGCTCTTCCATTGGTACTTGAGGGATGTGGGGCAGACGATGAGCACATTCTCGACCATCTGCTGCCGCAGGTATATCTCGGCGCAACAGATAGCCTGGACGGTTTTGCCCAGTCCCATCTCGTCGGCGATGATGGCCTTGCCAGCCTTCACGGCAAAGCGTACGCCTTCCTTCTGGTAGGGGTAGAGCGGTGCGGTGAGCAGGGCATCGAGCGTCTCGTCGGTGTAGACGTTTTCCATGAGTGTGACTCGTCCTTGGCGTTCTCGCTGGCCGATGACCATCTCGAGGGCATCGGGGTAGCAACGGAACTCGGGGTCGATGCTCCTTGCCTTTTCCAGAAAGGTGTCGAAGCTGGCATAAGCCTCGGGACGAAGCACAGAGGCGTGGTCGAAGTATTCGCCAGCCAGAGCGGCCAGTTCGCGGCGATAGCCTTGTCCGAAACGGATGCGTATGCTTCGCTGCCCGCGGTAGTCCACGTAGACGGAGCTGTAGCGCGGCTCTTCGCTATAAGGTTCTTTCCCTTCAGCCTGGAGCCACAGCTTAACGCCTTCAATGTGCTTGCAGGTGCCGAGTCCCGATGTGCGGAAGTCGGGGCACGAGCAGTAGTTCCAGGGGCTGTAGGCACCTCGGTAGACGACCTTGTACTGGCTGCGCGTCTTGTGGTTGCGCACGCTATACTCTCCCGGACAGAATTGTTCGCTCACTTCGCTGATGGCAAAATGCTCGCGTTCGGCCTGGTTGTGGCGCAGTGCTACCTGCCACTCCTCCAGACCCATGTCGGCTGGCTTCACCGTGTTGCTCAGCCGTCGCTGTGTGTATTTGTTGTTCTCCATTTGTTCTGTTTTCTGCAAATATACGTTATTATTTTGAGAACGACATACCTTGTCACTCTTTTTTTCGCTTTTGCTTTCGTTTTCGGGGAGAAATGCTTATCTTTGCAGCGGAATTGCTAATACGAATTTCTATGAGACAGTTCTTTTGTACATTATATAAACAGTACATCAATTGTACATTGTACTTGCTAAGTTGTACATTACATAAAACCTAAATGTCATGATAGACTTGAATAAAATAGCCATTATCGCCGGCAGCCATGACGTGACGTATGGCGAGATGCTGCAGCGTGTGGCGCAGTTCGCCAGAAAGACTCCGAAGGGCAAGCAGAGCAAGACCGTCGTTTTCAGCGAGAACCGCGAAGGCTGGGCCTATGCTTTCTTTTCCGTATGGCTGAACGAAGGCATTGCCGTTCCGGTGGATGCCTCGAGCACTCCGAGCGATGTGGCCTACATCCTGCACGACTGCCAGCCCGATGCTGTGTGGGTGTCGAAGGAAAGAGAGCCGGTGCTCAGGGAAGCCCTGCTTGCTGAGGCAAAGAGCCCCCAAGTCCTTATCATCGACGACTATGAACAGCTGCCCGTCGACAACGAACCGAAGACGACCGTCCTGCCGTGGACGTCGCTCAGCGAGCCGGACAACGACGACACCGCCATCATCATCTACACCTCCGGAACGACAGGCTCGCCGAAAGGCGTCATGCTCAGCTATGCCAACCTGAAAGCCAACGTGCACAGCGTCTCGTTCGACGTTCCCATCTATACAGCCAAGCGGCGCGCACTTGTCCTGCTGCCGCTCCATCACGTTCTGCCCCTGATGGGCTCGCTCATCGCTCCGCTCTACATGGGCGGTGGCATAGCCATCAGTCCTTCGCTCTCCGGCCCCGACATCATGGATACGCTCTGCCGCGGACAGGTCGGCATCATGATAGGCGTGCCACGGCTTTGGCAAACACTTTACGTGGGCATCAAGAAGAAAATCGACCAGTCGGCCGTGGCCCGCGCCCTCTTTGCCCTTTGTCGCGCAGCCAAGTTCCGTCCGCTCAGCCGACTGGTCTTCCGTTCCGTGCGGAAGAAGATGGGCGGCCACATAGACTACTGCGTCAGCGGCGGTGCAGCCCTCGACAGGGAGATAGGCGAAGGGCTGCGCACACTTGGCCTCGATGTGCTCGAAGGCTACGGCATGACCGAGACCGCTCCCATCATCGCCTTCACACGCCCCGGCGATATCATCCCCGGATGCTCCGGACTGCCGCTGCCTGGCGTCGACTGCAAGCTGGTCGACGGCGAGCTCTGCGTCAAGGGACCGAACCTGATGAAGGGCTACTACAATCGTCCCGAGGAGACAGCGGAAGTCATCGACAGCGACGGCTACCTGCATACAGGCGACCTGGCCACCTTCGACAAGGCAGGGCGCATCACCATTACCGGTCGCACGAAGGAAATCATTGTGCTCAGCAACGGCAAGAACGTGCAACCCAGCGAGATAGAGTACAAGCTGGAGAAGTACGACACGCTGGTGAAGGAAGCGGCAGTGGTGCAGGACGGCGACATGCTGCGTGCCATCATCGTGCCGCAGCCGGCATGGAGCGCCACGCTGACCGACAGCGAAGCGGCTGCCCGACTCAAGCGCGAAGTGCTCGAGCCCTACAACACCACCGTCTCCGCCTACAAGAAGATAATGAGCGTGCTCGTCTATCGCGGCGAACTGCCACGCACCAGACTCGACAAGCTGCAGCGCTACAAGCTGGGCGCCATCCTGAAAGAGGAGCAAGGGGCAGGGAGCAAGGGGCAGGAGGCACAGCACGAACCGGACTTTGAGGAGTACCTCCTGCTGAAGCGCTTCATCGAATCGGAGAAAGGCGTCACGGTGCATGCAGCCGACCATGTCGAAACGGACCTCGCACTCGACTCGCTCGACAAAGTCAGCCTACAGGACTTCATCGAGAGGACCTTCGGCACATCAGTCGGCGTGGACGAGATGCCGGGCTTCCCCAATGTCGAGGCCCTCGCACGCCATGTCGCTGCGCAGAAGACGCGAATGGAAGCCGAGGAGGTGGACTGGCATCAGCTTCTCCACGGCCCCACCGATGCCCTGCCGCTGCCATTCGCCAGCCTCGCCTATCGCAACGCACACTTTCGATAAAGGGAAAAGAGCATATCCCCGAGACGGGAGCCTGCATCCTCGCCCCCAACCACCAGAGCTTCGTCGACGGACCGCTCACGCTTGCCGGACTGCCATGGTCGACGCTTGGCGAATACTACTTCTACGCCACCGAGGAACATGTCCGGGGCGAGAGACGCAGACGCATGGCAGCGAAGAGTAACATCATCGTCATGGAACGCGCCAACCTGAAGAACTCCATCCTGAAGCTTGCCAAAGTGCTCAGGGAAGGACATCGCATCATCATCTTCCCCGAAGGCGCACGCACGCACGACGGCGACATGGTCCCCTTCAAGAAGACCTTCGCCATCCTTGCCAAGGAACTTGGCGTACCCATTGTGCCCGTCTGCATTCGCGGAGCTTACGAAGCGTTGCCGCGCGGCAGCAGCTTCATGAATCCCAAGCACATCGAGGTGACCTATCTGCCTGCCATCAATGGGGCAAGGAGCAAGGAGCAAGGGGCAGGAGAATTGTCTTACGAGGAACTGACCAAACAGACGCAAGATGCCATCCAAGCGGTTCTGGCCCATAAAGGCTGAGCAGGGCAACACATGGACGCACCTTGGCGGAGCGGTCTTTGCCCTAAGCTCCATCTGGCTCATCTGGCTGGCAGCCGATGCTGGCTGGCAGATGCAGTTCGGCGTCGTCTGCTTCCTCTTCGGCATGTTCTTCATGTTCCTCAGCAGCACAGCCTATCATTGGGTGCACGAAGGGCGGCTGAAACACGCCTTGCGCAAGTGCGACCACATCAGCATCTACGTCATGATAGCATGCTCCTACACGCCCATCCTTGTCGGCGTGGTGGGCGGCTGGCTCGGCTGGACGGTCTTTGCGCTGCAATGGCTGCTTGTCATTGCCGGAGCCGTGTATAAGATAGTAGCCCTTGGGCGTTGGCCACGGCTCTCGCTTGCCATCTATCTGATAATGGGCTGGAGCATCGTCCTCATCGCCGAACCGGTGATAAAGCAGCTGACGCCCGTCACGCTCTGGCTCATTCTGGCCGAAGGCATCGCCTACACCGCAGGCACCTATTTCTTTGCCCACGACGAACGTCCCCACTATCACGCCATCTGGCACGTCTTCGTCCTGCTTGGAGCCCTCGCTCATTGGGGAGCCGTCCTGTCGCTGCTGATATAGTGCCGGGCTAGAAGGTGGTTGATGAGGGCGAAGAAGGCAAGGCAGAAGAGAGTGGCCGGGGCGAGGAAGAGGGCGTCGGGCTGTTTTGTCATGGCGACAAGCGACCGCCATATCACGGAACCGAAAGCATAGATGAGGCCGCCGATGCCAAGGGCGGCGACGGCTGCAACGATGATGAAGGCTGCGAGCTGCTGCCTGCGCTGGCTCTCGCGCTGTTCGCGGCGGATGCGCCTCATTGTGGTGTAGGCGAAGTTCGACGGCAGTCCGGGCTTCTCTTGGGGCGCGAGAGCTTGACGCAACACATTATTATTTATTGTTCTTTCCATGTTTCATGAGTGAATAGAGTTTGTGACGGATGCGATGCAGGCGCGTAGCGATGGTGCCTGCCTCCATGTCGAGGATGTAGGCAATGTCGGCCAGCGGACGGCTCTCGTAGTAGAATAGTTCGAGGAGCATCTGCTCGTCGGGCTTCAAGAGGCTGATGGCTTGGCGCAACTCGTCGAGGCGGCTCTCGTCGTCCAGCGCTTCGTCCACTTCGTCGTCGCTGGCATGGGGATGGTCCTCGATGCTGAGATACTTGATGCGCTTCTTCCTGAGCCACGAGACAGCAGTCGTGTAGGCGATGCGACAAACCCATGTCGAGAACGAAGAACGGCCG
This sequence comes from uncultured Bacteroidales bacterium, assembly GCA_902799985.1. Classification (GTDB taxonomy): domain Bacteria; phylum Bacteroidota; class Bacteroidia; order Bacteroidales; family Bacteroidaceae; genus Physcousia. Next base: position 35,269 of record CADCCR010000056.1, read on the forward strand.
ATGAACGAGTCGAGACGGCTGTAGGCGCGGACGAAAGTGTCCTGCGTCAGCTCTTCGGCATCCTCGCGACTGGGCACAAGGCGCGACACGATGGCAAACACTTCGCCACCGTATCGCTCCAGGAAATAGCCGTAATCGCTCTCGTGACCGTCAAGGATGCGGGCTATCAGTCGCTGCTCGTCCATCAGTTGGAAAGTTGAAAAGATTTCAAGATTAAGGATTAGGGATTAAGGATTAAGGTTTAGTTGCTTTGCGGCTTGTATTTGCTTTCAGCTTTAATCTTTAATCCTTAATCTTTAATGGTATTAGCCTTAATCTTTAATCTTTAATCTTTAATCCTTATTCTTTTGCTCAGGTTGTTCTGCCTTACGCTCCGCACGATAAGACATAAGCAGACCTATGCCGCCGCAGATGCAGACGCTCGCCACATAGACGATGCCTCCGACGCGGTTACTATAACGGTACACGAAGTCTTCATCGGCACGGAAAGAGTAATCGCCATAGGTCGCCATCATATTGATGCAGAAGCCGAGCAGGAAACCAAAGCCAATGCCTGTCAGCAACCAGCCGATGCGGAGGGCTGTGTACTTGTTGCCGCTGCTGTAGAGGCTGATGCCTTTGAAGTCGATGTTCTTCAGCTCCGTGATTTTACTGATGAGCATCAGCCGCTCGCGCTTGTGGACGAAGAGCTCCACAACTTTGTAAATGCAGCCAAACACGATGGCGCAGTTCAGGGGAATCATAATCCAATCCATAGTCTTGATGTTTAGAGTTTATTAATTCTGTATTTAGAGTTTATTAATATTGAACTTTGATTTTATTAATTTTGAACTTTGAGTTTGTTAATGTTGAATGTTGAATTTATAAATTTTGAATTAAGCTTGTCTCTATTAGGTTAGACGCAACATTTGGCAAAACATTACAAGAACGAGGATGTTTTTTTGATATAATTGTCTTTTCTCATAGATGCTTTCCCTTCGTCTCGCGGATGCTTTTTCTTCGCTCCACGGATATAAACTTTTTCAGTGGCTTGGAAATTTATTTCAAAGCCTTGGAAATATATTTTAGTGCCTTGGAAATATATTTCAAAGCCTTTGAAATAGTTTTGTTCCGAGCTGATAATGATTATGTTGCAGGCGGGAAAGGATTTCGCCACCTGCGAAGGATGATTTTGTGTGCTGACAAGAGGGATGTTTAGGGCTAAAAAAGCGTTTGACAATCGTCGAACTTTGGCTCCCAAAGGTGACGGTTCATGTCGACGTGGCCGTTGGGCTTGAAAGTGACGCCTTCTTCCTCGAGGAGCGTTCGCTGCCGCTTCCAGCCTGGAGCCGTACGGCCCTGGACGTTGACGACTCTGTGGCAGGGCAGCTCGGAGGCTTCCGGCGTGTATCGAAGCGTTCGCCCTACCATCCTTGCATGGCTTGGCCAACCTGCCAAAGTAGCAATGAGGCCGTAGGTCATCACACGGCCCGGCGGTATCTGCGCCACGATGCTCAGCACGGCATCACGAAACGCACGAGCCTCTTCCGCCGACATTTTGTCGAAACAATCCATCATCATGCTAAACGTTTCTTGGGTTTGGGGGCAGGCAAAGCCTTGCATGTCTCACGGACGAGCATGGAGAGATAGTCGCGGTTGTCCACGTTGGCGATGTAGAAGTAGTCCTTCGCTCCGGGATATGGCGGGCGCATCTCGACGGTTTGCAAAAGGGGCCGAACGGCTTCGGTGGGCTTCAAGTAGAAGCGGTCGTCGCAGATGAGGCCGAATATCTTGCCGTCGCAGTAGATGCCGTAGTCGCCGAACATCTTCCTCGTCGTTATCTCTCCTGCCCCGCCACATTGCTCTTGCTGCTTGCCATCGTTAATATTAAGATTACGGATTACGAATTAAAGATGAAAGATTAAAGTTTGCTTGTTTTGCTGCCAGCCATCACTATCAGTCTTAATCCGTAATCTTTATTCTTTAATCTAAGGCTTAAGATGTCCTTAATCCTTTATCTCTTTGTTCTTTCTTGCAGTTCGCGGTATGCCTCGAGGACGTTCCAGATGCTGTCCTCCGCGAGTACGCCACGCTTCAGGTTCTTTGGCAAAAGGCCTGCTTCGTCGTCGGCGAAGTCCTGTTTCCACAGGTCGCTGCCGTAGTAGTCGCTTAGGGCGGCTATGTCTGCCTTTGCCTCGTCGTACTTGTCGAGAGCAGAGGAGAGCCGCTTCAAGGCAGCCGAGGCATGCTTCAAGTGCCGCTCCATTTGCCGGATGCGCTTTGTCTGCGCGTTGTTGTTGCTTGGCTTCATGATGGGTTGTCGGGGGCTATCGTCTCTTGATGCGAACCACTCCGCCGCCGTTGGTCTGCATGATGAGGGAGCGACGGTAGATGTCGCAGTCCTCAAACTCGTGCGGCACTTGCTTCTGGAAGTTGACGATTTGGTCGAGACGCTTCTTCTTCAGGTTCCAGACGTAGAGGATGCTGGGCTGCTTCTCTGTGCCGACGCCTACGGGAATGTACATCTGGTCGCCCACGACGCAGGCCCCCTGGCCGATATGATTGGAGGGGAAACGCGGGTCGATGTCCTGAATGCAGTAGTTGTCGATGGCGTCCTGTGGGCGCAGGTGCACGACGGGGCCGTCGCTGAGCCGCGGCATGCGGAATATCATCGTGCGCCAGCGGTTGCCCTTGCCCATGTTCTCCACGGTGTTGCCGTAGCCGATGAGGAGCTTCCGCTTGCTGTCGGTCATCCATTGCAAGGCGTAGCCATAGAGTCCGTTGGGGTCGTCGAGGACGATTGTCTGCACGAGCTCGGGCGCTTTCGTCAGGGAGATGCGTTCCACGAAGCAGACGTCCTTTAGGTTCTTGTAGCGTTGCTTGGAGCATTGCGACACGTAGAGCAGCGGCATCGGGTCGGCGCGGTCGTAGCGTTCGGTGCCGAAGAAGGCCACGTTTGCATGGTTCTCGGGGGTATGGCTGGCAAGGGGAAACTGCCGCACCATCTGCAGTCCGTTGGCGTTGATGCGGTAGATGGTGGCTTGTCCTGTGTTCTGCAGGCTGACGAGCCATTTATCGTAGATGGCCATTCCCTGATAGCTTTGGCCTTGTACGCCGCGGAGGTCGTCGAATTTTTCCACGGTAGCATTGGTGAAGTCCAAGGGCTTGCAGGCGGCCAGCAGCAGGAGTGCCAGCAGCAGGGGAAGGCTGGGAAGATGTCTTGTGTTCATGGTGATGAGGTTTGGAATGTTGTTATTTGGTGTTCGAATGGTGGCTGAGTATCTTCTTCCCGCCGGTGACATAGAGTCCGGTCTGTGCGGGAAGGCGGTGCAGACTCTGTCCGGAAAGGGTGTAGCAGACGTCCTTCTCCTTTGGCGAGGGCAGCGCGGTGGTGGCTTTCGTGGCTGTGATGTCGGCTGTGAACTCGATGTTCTGCGCGGGCAGGATGCAGTCGCTGACAATCTTCAGGTTGCTTGCGTCGGCATTCGGCACGGCTTGTATCTCGATGAGTCGTTCCTCGCCTGGCAGCAGTCCACGGAGTGTTGTGGCAGAACGAACGTCGCCGATGGCAAACCAGGCGTCGCGATAGAGTGGGGCAACGCCTTCGTTCGTGACGAGCAGGCGGGTGGAAGTGCCGTCGGTCTCGCATCGGAGCACGGCAAAGCGGTAGCCCGTCTGCATGGAGCCTTTGCGGAATCGTGCTGCTGTGGCGACGCCTCCTCGCGGTGCATCGTTGGCTATCATGAAGGTGATGTGGTACTTGGCGGCCTGTTCCTCCCATGTGCGACCGTAGAGGCCCGTGGGGCTGAGGAAGTTCTTCTGGTCGTTGGAGGAGTAGTAGCTTATCTCTCCGCCGCAGACGCCCGTTTGCCATCGCGTGCCTTTGCCGATGGCGTTCCAGCACTTCTCGTTGTATCCGCTGCCGCTGCCTATTTCGTGTGTCTCGTGCATGAAGGAGTCGTCGAAGAGTCCGAAGCGTTTCTTCATCAGCACGCTGCTCTCTGTGACGGGCGAGTAGGTCTTGTCGCCGGCATCGATGGACACGGCCCAGGGAATGTCGATCATCGTTGTGTCGAGGTGCGCGAAGAACCGTCTTTGGTAGAGCTTCGAGGGGAAGTTCTTGCCGAGCTGCAGCTTTGTGCCGTAGATGTGGTATTCCGACCAATGTCCGAAGCCGACCTCGAGGAAGGCCAGGCGCGGGTCGTGGCCGTACCTCTCTGCAAAGTCGGTGTAGAACTGCAGGGTGAAGCGTTGCAGTTCGGCGTTGCTCCAGTCTGCATAATAGGTGGGTCCGTCGCCGCCCGGGTCTTCTGAGAAGGTCTCGTTGTAGTCGTCGCGAGCCTTGATGTAAGCTGGCACGGCCGTTGTCCCCTTGTTGCCGTCCACGTCGCGGCTCGACGGGTATTCGTAGCGGAAGCGCGCGATGAGTTGATGGCCGCGGCTGCTCACGTCGTTGAGGATGTTCTCGAACCACGTCCAGTCGTAGAGGATGGTGCCGTCGTCCTGGCAGCCCGTCACGACCTTGCAAGGCAGGCAGTACGAGAACTCCAGCTGGATGGTCTTGCCGTAAGTGGCGTTGCGGTTGCGTGCTTCTTCGGGCCAAAGCACGAGGCCCGTCATGGGTTGCGGATGGGTGATGCTCCGCTTCAGCTCAACCGATTGCCACGACTGTGCACGACACAAGGTGGTTCCAAAAGTCATTAACGCGATTATCGTCAGAAGCCTTTTCATGATAATGTTACTTTATTCGTTCTTTGTTCATCCAGTATTGCCGTTCCTGCTCCGGCATCTTCTCGATAGCATAGCGAAGAGCGGTGCGGGGCATCTCGTGGGCATGAAGGGAAAGGAAGTCTCGCAGCATGTCCATGCTGATTCTCTTGCCCAGTTCGCGCAGCATCCAGCCGACCGCTTTGTGCATGAGGTCGTGCGGATGGTGAAGGTGCATCTCGGCATAGCGAAGGCACCAGAAAGGGTCGCCCAGTTGTGTCGTCTTCCATGTGCAGACCATGCTCATGCGTTGCTTCCAGAGGTTGTCGCTATGGGCGAGGCTGTCGAGGAGCGCTATCTTGTAGTCCCTGTCGCCGAGGCTTGAGGGCAGCATCAACCAAGCACCCAATATCTTGTGGGCAGACAGGTCAACAAGGTCCCAGTTGTTCGCTCTGTCGGCATACTTGAGGTACATTGTTACTATAGCCTCACCCCCAGCCCCTCTCCGAGGAGAGGGGCTTTCTGCAGCGAAGGTCTCCCCTC
>CADCCR010000057.1 GCA_902799985.1 uncultured Bacteroidales bacterium
GCGCCGTTAGCGCCGTCCTTGCCGTCTTTTGCACCGGCACGTATCTTGTTGCCCTGACCATCCAGCATCCATTCTCCGTTGAGCGTCCAGTACCATTCGCCATCGGTGTCTTGTGCTACGCTCACCAACAGGGTGGCATCCTTGCCGTTGGCGCCCACACGGCCGTTGCGCAGGGTGAATTCCTTGCCCGTGTTGAACCGTATGGTGGTCGTGCCATCGTCATTCTTCTGAACCTTCGTGACATAGCCGTTCGTTTGAATGGCGACGACGATTTCGTTCAGTGCTTCATATTCCTTGTTGGCTTCAAGAACTTTCTGCTCCAAGGCCTCGACACGTCCGCCCAGCTTCTGCAGCTCGTCGGTGAAATCCTTGCACGATGCCGTGGCGAGCAAGACCAGCAGCAGACTGCCAAGACGCCACAGGGCATTACTTCTAAACGTTTTCATATGCTTGGATATTTTTACTGTTTGTTACTTTAAAATAGGAATCTTGAACGTCTGGCCGGACTTGGTTATGATGGTAAAGAACTCCTGGTCGCCATCATTATCGTATATTACTCTGTCGAAGAAGCGGTTGCCGTCGGCGCCGTCAGCACCGTCCTGGCCGTCCTGGCCGTCCTTGCCTGTTGCCTTCTGGCCTGTGGGGTTCCATGTGTCCCCTCCGTCGGTGGAGTATTCCCATTCGTTCGTGGTGGGGTTGATGCGAACCTGGGGCGAAATGGCATCCTTGCCGTTCTCGCCGTCCTTGCCGTCCTTGCCGTTGGCACGAACCTTCTCGCCGCCGACCGTCAGCCATTCGCCGTTGAGCACCCAGAACCAGTCGCCTGTGAGGGGATCCTGGCGGACTGTGATGTCGGGAGCAGCAGCGTCGGCACCGTTCACGCCGTCGATGATGTAGACAGGGCCGTTCTTCTTGAAGTTGATCACATAGCCGTCTGTCGTGGGAGTGACGCTCGTAATGTAGTCGCCGTCGTCCATGGCTTTGACGATTGTACCTAAAGCCTTCAGGTCAGTGTTCACCTGGTTGACCAATGATTCCAGATAAGTGACACGGACATCGAGTGCATCAATCTCGTCTTGATAGTCTGTACACGAGTTTAGCGTGGAAAACAGAAGAGAGGCCGAAGCCGCTAACAGTAGTGTTTTAATTGTTTTCATTGCTTTATTGGGTTTAAGAGTTTATGTGAAGATTATTTGCCCTTAGTATTCGAATGCTTGCGGAACGGGGTTCTCCGGGTCGTAGACGAAACAGATGCAGACGCGGTTGTCCTCCGGAATGTCGAACGGCTGCACGCGGTCGCCCTTGGCAAAGCGGCGGATGCGCGATTCGGCTATGCCGGCATCCTGCAGGAACTGCGATACCACCTGCGAGCGCTCGATGGAGAGGCGCATGTTGATCTGAGGCGTTCCGGTGTCCTTGTCGGCAAAGCCGGACAGGCGGACAAAGGCCTTGGGATGCTCGTTCAGGTACTTGATTAGCGCGTTCAGCTTGTCCAGCTGGTTGGAGCGGATGATGCTCTGGTTGATGACGAAGTACACATTGACGTTGAACGAAATCTTGTCGATGGGCACATCCTCCACTACCGGCTCGGGCTTGGGTTCGATCATCTTGGGAGGCAGAGGTATTTCCCTGTACATGGGTTCCACCTTGCCGTGCGTCTTGCCGATGTTGAACTTCACGCCCACGAGGAGATTGAAGTGCCAGTCGAGGTTGTCGTTCTTGCCCTTCTTCGAGTTGAAGCGGTCGCTCATCATGTTGGCATTCAGCTCTCCGCAGATAGCCAGCTCGTCGGTGATCTGATAGTCTGCGCTTATGCCGAAGCGAAGAGCCGGGAACACGGTCGTTTTCGTCCAGAGCTTTTCGAAGGGACGGCAGGGGATGCCATAGACATTGGTTATCTTGGATGCCTCGATGGCATCGTCGTTGTTAAACCCACAGCCCAGTCCGAAACCGGCAAAGAGGTAGGCCCTGAAGTCGCGCACCGGGTTCTTGCCCATGAAGAGGGTGGAGAGGTCCAGGTTACCCTCGACGGCAGGCATGAAGTAGTTCCACTTGTATGATGCCTCCGGGAATGCGTAGCGGTTGCGGGCCCACAGTCCGCTCAGGCTGCCTCGCACGCCCAGCCACTCGTTGAAATTGTAGCCAAGAGCAAGCTGCAGCGTGGGGCTGATGAGATGCGAGAAGTTGCTTTCGCCCACATCGTAGGCAATACCACCCTGAGCTTGAACATACCAATGAGGAACGAAGAAAGTCTGTTCGGGAGCAACTTCCTCGCGTTGAGACTCGCTCTCCTGTGCAAACATGCAGAAGCAAGCCAGCAACCAAATCCCTGAAATCAAAATTAGTTTACGCATTTTGTTTAGTGTTTAGGTTATGTAGACAAACATGTTTTCTGCTCCCCGATTGCCGAATCAGGCATATATGTGTTGTTAGTGTGCGGAAAGAAAAGGCATGCGAAGTTTCTTTTTTCTGCTTATCCCTTGCCTTTTGGCTCTCGCATTGCTCCGCTTCAAGGATAACCAACGCAGTCAGCCCGCGTCAGACAATTAAACCTTTCGCCTCTTGCCATACATCAAAAGTGCCATACATCACAGGCGTAAGAATAATTAGCCCTCCGCAGGCGCTACGTTGCATTATCTTCTGTGATGGAGATTCGATGTGACGAAGTCTGATGGCACAGAATTTAACGTCCGTTAACGCCTTTTCCCCTTGGCAAGGCACCCTTCCTACCCCCTGCGAAGTGGGGGTGAACAATGCTCTGCCGCTGGATTCCAGTATGTCTTGACCCCTCAGCTCCCTTCGGAACTGTCTTTAGTCTTTGCAAAAATAGTTAAAAGTTTGTTATGAACCAAATATTTAGGTGAAAAAATAGGTATTTTGTGGCAAAAACATTAAAAAAACTATAAATTTGATATAAAAAAGACCGAAATGGACGAAAATTAGTCACTTAACTGCCTTTTTTGGAGTAAAATAGGTCTCACGACCCGCTACATCAATAATAATGTGACAAACCCGCGTTGAAAACGAATTTCTTAGGTAAGGAAAATTGGGTCCAGACGCATTGTCTTGATTCATAAGAAGCTTGAGCTAGTTTTGAAAGAAACCTTTGCTTATTTTGAAATTCCCCTGCGCTTGTTTTGAAATTCTCCTGCGCTTGTTTTGAAATTCCCCTGCGCTTGTTTTGAAATTCCCCTGCGCTTATCTCGGAAGCACGGGGCGCTTAATTCGGAAGCACGGGGCGCTTATTCCGGAAGCACGGGGCGCTTATTCCGGAAGCACGAGGCGCTTATCCCGGAAGCACTGAGCGCTTATCTCGGAAGCGCGGGGCGCTTATTCCGGAAGCACGAGGCGCTTATTCCGTAAGCGCAGGGCGCTTATCTCGGAAGCACGAACGCTTAATTCGGAAGCACGGGGGCGCTTAATTCGGAAGCACGGGGCGTGTTGGGGATAACGGAGTGGCCTTGCAACCGCCGTTCTGTCGGATTTGAAATCCGACAGCAAGGAATATAAGCATTTATAATGCGATAAAAACAAGTATTGCGGGATTACAAATCCCTATATTCCCTACGTGCGGATTACAAATCCGCACGAACCATCAGTCAAATCCGCACGAACCATCAGCCAAATCCGCACGAACCATCAGTCAAATCCGCACGAACCAGCAGGCTAATCCACACAAACCTGCTGTTTAATCCGTACGAACAAGCAGGCTAATCCACACAAACCTGCTGTTTAATCCGCACGAACCATCAGCCAAATCCGCACCGCTTATTTCGGAAACGCCTGTCTGATGGGGAAGCTTGCCATAAGTCTCGAAGAGACGACAGACTACAGGCGGAGTACACCCCCGTCTGTGTTCTTTTGCACCTTCGGTGCTTATTTAGCGGACAGCAACAATTGAATATATACATTATTAATATATATATATATAATTCCTTGCTTTGCTCAGGCTTAGGCGGTACGTAGTGAAATATAATTTGTTCAATCCGTCTAAGTACGTTGTTGAATATAATAAATCTGTTTAATCCGCTTAATCTGTGGTTATAAATATTAATATGTAGTAAAATAAAAAGAGGGCGTGCCGGAAGTGGCACGCCCTCGTGGGGAAGTTACTGAACAGAGATGTTCAGTTCGTCGGGTTTACTGACGAGCCATGATGTCCAGAACGGTAACGAAGTCGGCGATGTCCACCTTGCCGTCACCATTGAGGTCAGCTTCAGGAGCATTGCTGCTTGCTGCCATGTAGTCGAGGACTGTCACAGCGTCGGCAATGTCGACCTTACCATCGTTGTTCAGGTCGCCGCTGGCACCAACACCGATACCGTTGCCGGGAGTAACGACAATCTTGTTGTCGGTGGGAACGGTGTAGCGGGTGAAGGTCTCAGTGCTGGCAGATGCCACATAGAGGTTGTCGGCATAGTCGAATGCCAGAGCTGTGATGCGGCTCTCGTTAACATTGATGGTGCGCTTTGCGTTGAGGTAGATTCTGCCGTTCTCCATGGGAACGTAGTTGGTCTCGTAGAGAACAATCGTGCCGTTGGCTGTGGGGATAGCAAGATAGTTGCCGTTGGTGGTGACAGCTATTCTGTCGCCCACTGTGGTGCTGCTGATGTTGCTGAAGTCCTCGTAGCCTTCTGCATTGAAGTGCTTGATGGCAGGAATGTCGGCGGAAACGTCGCCACGACGCTGGATGAACCAGAGGCCGCCCTGGCCGTCCTCGTGGATGCCTACATCGACGGGAGACTTGGTGTAGATGCCGTTGAGAGGCTCGAAGTTAGCAGAGGGAGCGCCAGTCCATTCCTTAGCTGTGCCAAGGTTGTAGACAAGGCAGTTGTAGTCGGTGAAGTTGTAGTCGCCGTTGCTGCGCTGTCCGCCCAGTACGTACATCTTCAGGTCTTCGCCCTTGCCTTCGAATGCCAGACTCAGAGCCATGCGGTTCTGTTCCTCGTCGCCTACGTAGGTGATACCTGTTGCTTCATCGAGCTCGCCACCTGTGAAGACAGGCTTCCAAGGCTCGTCGAGGTCCTCAGGATTGATTTCCCATACAGAGCTGTTGTTGGTGCCGGAAGCACGTGCCACGAAGAGACGGCCGTCTGCGGTGAAGCGGAGGTCCTTGAGGTCGTACTTGTAGGTGCCAGCGATGACGAGAGGCTCTTCGCCCTTGATGGGCAGACCGCCATAGAAGCCGGGAGTGCCGTCGGCTGCGTTGATGGGCTGGAAGTCGGGATCGAATGCATAGATTGCACCGGGCTTATGGCTGGACATGTAGCCTGTCTCGGGCTCTGCGGGATAGGACTCGGCAATGAGTACCTGACCGAAGTTCTTGCTCTCGGGATTGTTGTTGACAGCCATACCGTAGGGGCCCCATACCTTGAAGACATCGCCCACCTTGATGACGTCGCGCGAACCCTTGCCTGTTACGGCAATCTTGAAGTTCTGTTCTGTGGGATTCTCGCCGAGGTTGCTGGCGGCTACGGTCACACTATGTGCGCCGGCCACGAGTTCTTCGGCAGGAACATCCTGACTGTAACCGTTGCTGAACTCAATCTTAGCTGCTTCTGCTTCTGCATTCAGGTTGAAGTTGACAACAACGTCGCTGCCGATCAGCTTAGCATCCAGGTTGTATGCAAAGGCATTGAGCTGGATGTTGGGCTTCTCGTTGGTGTACTGGCCTGCATAGAGGTAGACGATGTCGCCGCCAAACAGGTGCGGAGCCTGGTCGGCGCCGAGGGTCTGATACCATGCAGGATTGTCAGCCTGGTTGCCGTTCAGCTTCCAGGTGAGCTCGCCGCTTGCCATCTGATCGGAATTGGTGAGTGTGCCTTCTGCCTCGCGGAAGAACTGAGTGACGTAGACGTTCGTCGGGCTGCACTTTACGCCACGGCTGATGGTGCGGGAGTTGTCGCCATCTGCACCGACGTTCACGTACTGAGAGGTAATCAGCGTGTTCTTGATGACCAGAGCTGCGTCAGCCCAGCCAGCAACACCGCCGACGTACCATGTGGGACCGTTCTCGTCCTCGCCAATCAGCGTAGAGTTAACCAGACAGTTGTTGATGAGGCTGTTTGCACTGCCGTTACGTCCGATGAGGCCACCGGAAGAAGCATCGCCCGTCAGGTTCGGAGCAAAGTGCATGGCAACTGCAATCTCACAATTCTCGATGGTAGACTTGCCGGACATCCAGCGTGTGACGGGGCCGGAGAACTGATGGCTGGTATAGAACTCACCAGTCAGCTTGAAGTTCTTCACCGTAGCGTTCTGCAGCTCGTAGAACATCGTTGCAGGCTCGGCATAGCCGTCCGACGGGATGCGTACGTCGTCGATGTAGACATTGGTAAGAGCATGACCCTGTCCGTCGAATACGCCGGAGAAGATGTGCTGAGCGTTCTCATTTCTGTTGTGGCCGATGGGCAGCATAGCGATGCCTGCCATGTCGATGTCGGCCGTCAGCTTACCCTTGGCGTATCTGTCAACGTCGCTGGCAATGGCACGATATGCAACGAACTGCTTCGTGGTGCCGATGAGGTAGTAGCCGTCCTCGTCCTGCTGAGGAATAATCTCGGCAACAGCATCGGACTTCATGGGCTCCATAGCCAGAGCTTCTTCCGTGCTGTAGCTGCCGGTGAGGTATGCTGCCATCAGTTCATCGAAAGCAGTGTAGAGAGTTCCTTGCTCTTCTTCGCTCAGTACCATTTCGCCTGTGTCGGTCCATTCGCCGGTCTCCTCGTCCTTCTCTACCTTGGCCAGGTTGCCGCTGACAATCCAGTCGATAAGGTCAGTTGTATTGTAGAGGGCGATGTAAGCCTGCTTGCCTTCGTAAATCTTCTGGAAGATGTCGGAGAACTCAGCGGCAAGAGCTGCCTTTTCCTCGACGGTGCTTACTGTAGCTACCTTGTCGATGGCTGCCTTGAGCTGCTCTGTCAGGGCTGCGGGGTAGTTCGGGATTGCATAAGCATTACCTTCCACATTAAAGATTTCCGGGAGCTTCTCTATGTATTCCATGATGGCCTCTGCACGGGCTTTCATGTTCTCAAGAGCAATGTCGAGGGCAGCGCCTGCACTCTCGGCTTCTTCTCCGTAGTAGACCACCTTCAGGTTGCTCCAGCCGGTCCAGTCGTTGCCGTACTTCGTGCCGGGGTTCTTGATGCCGATGGTCAGCTTGCCATCCTCGCCTACGTAAGCGATGGTGTAAACCGGGTAGCGGCCTGCCTTGGCAGCAATAGCCATACCGGTCGGACCCTGTACGGCGTAACCTAAGAGGGTAGCGCCTAACTCTTCGGCCTGTTCTTCGTTTGTCGCAAGGTAGTTGTCCCAGATGGACAAGTCGTAAGCGCTCTTGATGGTCAGGTTGCAGTTCTCGCCGTCCACTGCATCGTCCACTGCCACGTAGTCCTCGGCGGCTGCGGGGAAGTAGTTGAAGATGCCGTTAGCATAGATACCGGCAGCATAGTTGGTGCTGTAGCGGTTGTTGCTGGGACGGAAGGCAGCGTGTGTGCCGATGAGGTAGTAGCCGGGCTTCATGCCTTCTACGGTCTGGAACATGTCGCCTGTTACGTTCCAAGCCTCGACGCCGGTGATGGTGTTCTCCTCACCGTCCTGAGCCTGGGCATAGTCGTTGCTGAAGCCGTTGGTCCAGTTCTCGTTCTTCTTGCTGAAGTCGTAGTTGGGAATCAGCTTGCTGATGTCGGAGCCTGCGGCGTAGTCGCTTGCGATAGCATCGGCGAGCCACTTCTCGACGCGCTCTGTCTCAGCCTTGATTTCCTCGGCAGTGGCAGTGTGGTTTTCGATGATGTACTCATATGTGCCGAGAGGATTGTCCTCGCTGGGCTCTTCGATTTCGGAGAGATAGTTTTCGAGGGATTCGCGCAGCTCACCGGCGAAGGTGTTGTTGCCGGCAAGGAATGCCTTCACCTCTTCGCACTTGTTGATGTAGGCCTGGTAGACGGCTGCACATGCCTTGACAGCTTCTTTTGCAACATTGATGCTGTCGATTGCTGCGGCGAGGTCGGAGATGGTCTCCACGTCGTCCAGTGCATCCGCAGCAGCTTCCAATGCATCAATCAGAGACTGAGTGGCAATGACATCTTCGAGGGCTTCCTTCTCGGATGCCTGAATGCCGGAAGCTATCTCAGAGAGTTCGCTGTTAGGAATAGAGAAGAATTTGCCGGAAGCAGCGATGACGGTGCCGTGGGTGTCGAACGGATAGGGATGTTCATCCACTTCGAGTGTCTGGAACCATACGGGTTCGCGGAACTGGCTGCCGTTGAGCTTGAAGGCAAGTGCGCCATTCATGATTTCTTCGGCCGGGAGTGCATTACACTTGCGGTCTGCTGCCATTGACCTGTAGTGCTGCTGCTTGTTGGTGTCAACGCCTTCGATGTCTGCTTCGTAGCAATTGATGACCTTAGCGGAGCCACGTGTGAAGGAGTCGCAATCGTAGATGCCTGCCTGAGGAATCGTGATGGCGGCCCAGCAATTGATGACTTCACTGGCAGCGTTCGAGTAGCCGCAGATGGCGCCCGACTCGCGTCCGCCAATGATGTTACCGATGACGTAGCAGTTGGCGATGTGCATGTTCATGGAACCGCCCTGGTCCACGCCGACAAGGCCTGCTGCGTTCTGGTTGGCCGTTGTTACGGTACCTTCGAAGCCGACATTGGTGATGTAGATGTCGCCAGCGCCGTCGGTGCCACCAACGAGTCCTCCGCAGAATGCGTTGCCGCTGACGGAGCAGGTTTCGTCGAGGATGAGGTTCTTGATGTCAGCGCCGTTGCAGATGGTGCCGAACAGACCTTGGTAGTCTTTGCTGGTTTCAAGAACGAAGTTACTGATGACGTGGCCTTGGCCGTCGAATGTGCCGACGTACTTCAGTGTGGGAGTGAAGCGGTCCATGCCTTCGGACATATCTATATCATCTGTGAGGCGTGCGCATGCGTCCTGATGTGCGGAAGCATAGACGCTCCACCATGCGAGCTGTGTGCCGTTGCTGATTTCGAACCATCCGTCGACGGGAGTGATGAAGTTCTCATCGAACTGTCCGCAGACGGTGCACCAGCCGTCCTCAAACTGATGAGGCGGGATGACGGGTTCGCCGGAGGGGTCGTTGGTGTAGCCACCGCTGCCCTGAGGCGTGCCGTCGCAAGAGAAGCTGGAGGCTGCGGAATAGATGAGACCGCCTTCCTTCTTGAATGGCATGGGCTCGGGGTCTGTGCCAATCACCTGATAGAAGCGATCCAGGCCGCTCTGCTTGCCGTTGAGGAAGAATGCGAGCTCGCCGCTGGCGATGCCTGCCTGATTCTCATAGTGGGTGTACTTGTCCTGGTCGGCAATGTCGCGACCTTTGATGGGGTTGACAACGAATACATTCTCGCAGACGATGCTGCCCCAGTTACGGGAGATGTTGCCGGAGTTCTCCGTGGAGGATTGTGCGCTCTGGTCGCCGGCACCGATGATGTTGCCGAGGACGGCGCAGTTGTTGAAGTAGGTCTTCGAAGCAGCCCATCCTGCGAAGCCGCCGACGCGAACGTAGGGTGCGCCTTGGGGCAGTGTGATGGTACCTGCATAGATACAGTTCTCGACGGTCTTTTCCCTGTCGCCCATCCATCCGAAGAAGCCGCCGGCGGTGTTGTCGCCTGCAACGGTGGATGTGATGTTGATGTCGGAGTAGACGTTGCGAACCTTTGCCATGCGAGCATTACCGGAGACGGAGCCCCAGCGTGCGCCGTTTGATTGAATCGTGCCGTGCAGGATGAGGTTCTCCACGTTACCGTTCATCTCGGGGAAGAGGGCGGCTTTCTCGCCCATGTCGGTCATTTCGATGGTCATGGTGTGACCCTGGCCGTTGAAGTTACCGTCAATCCAGTCGCTGGGATTGAAGATGTACTTGCCGGGTTCGGTCTTGTACTCTATGTCGCTGGTCAGCTTCATGTTCAGACGGAAGCCGTTTGCGATACGGTTCCAGCCTTCCACCTTGTCGAAGTCCTCGACGCTGCCGAGGAGGACGGACATGTCATTCTTGTCGAACTTAGCGGGGTCCTCGAAGTCGAACATGTGGAAGTTGAAGCATCCGCAGACGGTGCAGACGCCGTACTTGTCGAACTGGTGCTTGGCAGCCTGGTCGGTGCCGGTGTTCGAGAAGGTGAGTTCGCCTTCGCTCAGGCCGTCGCAGTTGGTGGCTGCAGAAGCGAACACCTGGTCGCCGTTGCCGAATGCTGCGGGCACGGGGAACGGGTCGGTGCCAATCTTCTGAACCCAAGCGATGCGGCTCTGGTCGTTGTTCAGCTGATAGCAGATACGGCCGTCGGCCAGATCGTCGTAAGGCACAACGGTTGTAGCCACGTTGTCGCCCCACTGCTGGGTTACATAATTATTATATGTAGCACCGGCAGGACGGTTGGCGTAGGGGTCTGCATTGTAGGTCTCCACGTCGATTGTCTTCAGGTAATCGGGGTGACGCGAGATGTTGCAGCTGAGGCCTGTGGAGAGGTCCAGGGTGCTGCCGTCGCTGACAACCAGACAGTTCACGATGTTGACGCGATTTTCAGCCCAACCTACTACACCGCCGCAGTTCTGGGTCGTCTCGCCCAGGATGGTCACCTTGGCCAGACAGTTCTCGACGGTGGTGCCGCCGAAGCCGCGGGCTACGATGCCGCCGTGGGTGGCATCGCCTGCCACGGAGCTGTTGATGGTGACGTCGATGTAGCAGCCACGAATGATGCCGTTGTTGCAGGCAACCAGACCGGCAGCAAACTTGCTGGACGTCGTGATGGTACCCGTCACCTTGAGGTTCTGGATGACGCAACGAAAGCCCGTGTATTGGAAGAGCGCTGCGTTTATATCCTCAGGGAACATGTTGATTTTGATGGTGTGTCCCTTGCCGTCGAAGAAACCCTGGTACTTGTTTTGTTCTGTACCAATCATGGTTCCGTCGATGCCGCGGTCGATGTCGGCCGTCAGTTCGGCATTGGCATAGACTTGACCATCATTCACGAGTGCAGCGAACTCTTCGAGGTCGGCTGCACTACCAATCTGATAGACTCCATTCACTTCTGAGAGAGCCCATGCAGCTGTGCTGGCAACGCACATCAGCGCGGTCAGACACAGATTTAGTAGTCTTTTTCTCATAGAATGTTTTGTTAGGTTAATAAATAAGGTTAATTGATGTTTTTTACGCTTTTTTTCGTCTGAAAGTTGTTTTTCTTTTTAAGGTTTTCTTTTGTGCGGAAGATAGTCTACCGCCTTACAAAATTAGAAGATTCTAGCATTGTCACAAAATTTTTGGGCACAAATCTTCATTTTTTTATCATTTTTGTGTTAAAAGACCTTCAAATCTGTTAAAATAGTACGTGATAAATGTTTTCTGCGGTGAAAAATCTGCCTTGAGGTGCAGTCAGATAAGGCGTCTCGAAAAAAGTGACCCTCGGAAGTCTTATTCCTGACTTTCAAGGGTCATCAAACAGAAGCGCCCCGTGCTTATTTCGGAAGCACAGGGCGCTTATCTCGGAAGCACGGGGCGCTTATCTCGGAAGCACGGGGCGCTTATCTTGGAAGCACGAGGCGCTTATCTCGGAAGCACGGGGCGCTTATTCCGGAAGCACGCGGCGCTTATCTTGGAAGCGCTAGGCGCTTATTTCGGAAGCGTGCGTCGTGTTGCAAGACAATCTGGGGTTGTCGGTTGGCTCAATCGTGCATGATGTTTACCTTGAAGGTGGGAAGACCGTCCAAATAGAATGTGACATACGTTCCGTCGGGGGAGATTTCAATTTTATCGAAATAATTAAAATCTAAGGAGGAATTGCCGTTTTTACCGTTTGCCCTCACTCCCGTGTCCTTGTAGGTTGCGCCGCCATCGGTGGAGATTTCCCAGTTGCCAGTTAAAGGATTAATGTCAATCAGTGGGATTGTGGCACCTACCTCGGCTGCACTTTTGCCGTCGGCGCCGTTAGCGCCGTCCTTGCCGTCTTTTGCACCGGCACGTATCTTGTTGCCCTGACCATCCAGCATCCATTCTCCGTTGAGCGTCCAGTACCATTCG
>CADCCR010000058.1 GCA_902799985.1 uncultured Bacteroidales bacterium
TCGACCCCACACGTCCCGTCAATGATGCCAGCGGTGACAGCCACGTCAAGACCGACATCTGGAGCGTACACGACTATACCCGCGAGTATGACCGCCTCGTGGCCAACCATACCTTCAAGGCCGGCGTGGAGCCTTACCGCAACATGCGCGACAAGGAGTGGCTCGCCAAGTACGACGGACAGCCCTACATGCTGGACGAATTCGGCGGACTGGGTTGGATTCCGAAGGAAGAGCGCAGCAGCTCCTGGGGCTACGGCGCACAGATCGAGTCGGAGGACGAGTTCTTCCAGATTCTCGAGAAGGAAGTTGATGCCATCAAGGCCTGCAAGCACATCACAGGCTTCTGCTACACACAGATAACCGACGTCGAGCAGGAGAAGAACGGCGTCTATTATTATGACCGCCGCCCGAAGTTCGATGCTGCCAAGTGGAAGGCAATCTTCGAGAAGATACCTTCAGTCATCGAAGACCCGCAGGACCTGAGCGACTGGAAGTAACAGCCCCCTCTAACTCCCCAAAGGGGAGGATAACCCATAAGACCCATTGGACCGATAGGCTCCATAAGTACCATTAGACTCCAACGACCCATATAACCCCTATAAAACCCAAACAAATATGAAGAAGATTCTTTTCTTTGCTGCTACGGCAGCTATGCTTCTGGCCTCTTGCTGCCAGAACAAGTGTAAGTGTACTTGCGAGTGCGACGCTTGCAAGAATTGTGTGGAGAAGCAGGACCCCAATGCTCCTCAGGACAGCGCAACCATCGTTGACAACGAGCAGTACGACCTCTCTCTGCTGAAGGTCGACGACGAGGGCTACTACGTCCTCTACGACGGCACGAGCCTCGACGGCTGGCGCGGCTACGGTCAGGACGCTGTTCCCACCAGCTGGGAGAGCGCTGACGGCTGCATCCACCTCGTTGGTAGCGGCACAGGCGAAGCCCAAGTGGAAGGCGGCGGCGACCTGCTGTTTGCTCACAAGTTCAAGAACTTCACCTTCGAGTGCGAGTACAAGATCAGCAAGGGCGGCAACTCCGGCATCTTCTATCTGGCTCAGGAAGCCAAAGGCAAGGACGGCAACTACCTGCCCATCTGGCAGAGCTGCTCAGAGTATCAGGTGCTCGACAACGCCAACCACGAGGACGCCAACCAGGGCAAGGACGGCAACCGTCAGGCTGCTTCGCTCTACGACATGATTCCTGCCGTGCCTCAGAATGCTAAGCCCTTCGGCGAATGGAACACCGTGAAGATTCGCGTCTTCAAAGGCTCTGTTTGGCACTATCAGAACGGCGAGGAAGTGCTGGAGTATCACCTCTGGACTCCGAAGTGGAAGGAAATGCTGGACGGCAGCAAGTTCTGCAAGGGTGGCGAGTTCCCCGCAGCCTACGACCTGATGATTGTCGAGGGTCAGAAGGACGGCGGCTACATCGCCTTCCAGGACCACGGCGACGACGTCTGGTACCGCAACGTCCGCATCAAGCTCGACGAATAAGCACCAGAAACCAACACAACAGGCTGAGACTTAACTCAGCCTGTTGTGCTTTTACCACGTTCCGCGACTACAATCGCGCCTTCTTGCGCTCTAGTTTATATATAACAAGATTCGCGTGTCCTCCCTGCTACAGTCTCTTCTCGGTGTAGCGCCCCGTGCTTATCGTCGAAGCGCCCCGTGCTTATTTCGGAAGCGCCTCGTGCTTATTTCGGAAGCGCCTCGTGCTTATTTTGGAAGCGCCTAGCGCTTATTTTGGAAGCGCAGGGAGTTCTCCATCAAGCAGCGTTGAGGACTTACAGTTGAATCGAGTCCCAGTTGGCAATTTCCTCGCTGATGTAGCCTGTCTTGCCGTTGACGTTCACCTTGTACCACCATTTGTAGAAGCCGTCGGCCTCCTTGTGCGAGACGAACCCGAGGCAGGGATAGCCTTCGGGCAGCTCGCCGTCGTTGTCCAGGGTGAACAGCACTTTGCTCTTCAGCGACGGCTTCTGCCGGACGTTTGCCTTGCGGATGTCGCTGTTCAGATAGACGAATCCCTGGCCTTTCGTTGCCTCGCGGAGCTTCACCTTTGCTCCGGCTTTGGGTACGAGGCCGTAGTCCTGCACCTCGATGAAGTAGTTGTCGCCCGAGTCGGCTATGTAGCGCATCTCGGAGCCGTCCTTCGTGACGACCACCCGCCCCTGATTGCTCAAGCCGCGCACGCCGCCTTTCAGCACGTAGAGCGGCTCGATGTGCAGGTTCTCCTTCGGGGCGAAGTTGGTGCTGTGCCACTCCAGGACGTTCCCCTCCATGAGTGGTGCGAAGAGGCACTGGCTGTAGCCCCAGTAGTCGGACTGCAGCTGATAGATGTCGCCGATGCCTTTGAGCTTGAAGGGCGCCCCGAGGAACAGGCTGTCGTTCATCACGATTTCGCGGTCCGTCTCCGACTTAATCCGCAAGGTGAAGTCGTCGACCTGTCCGCCCCGCCAGCGTGTGACGGGTGTCAGTGTATAGGATACTTCGTAGTCGCGCCCCACGCCCCAGCTCATCCGGTAGCGATAGGTGTGGCGCACGCGGTTCTCTCCCTTGCGGAACGGCGCATCGAAGTAGTAGGCGTAGGCAAAGGAACAGAATGAGTCGGGCAGAGCCGGGTTGATGAGCACATCGTCCATCGGCAGCAGACTGTCTGCCACCTCGCCATAGCCCTTCCATTCGTTCGGGTCGAGAGGTGCGAGGTAGTCCTTCCTGTTTCTCGCGTCCTCGGAGGAAGAGAAGTTGGCGGTAATTCCCACCAGCGCGTTGCGGTAGGGCAATGGCTCTCCGTTGAACAGCACCGTGAAGTCCTCGATGAACGGATGGCTGCCTTGGCGGTTGATGGGAGCCCAGGCGTTGTAGGGCGCTGCGGCCTCGAAGGCCATCGTCACCGTCTTGTCTTCGCTATTATTATAAAAGGTATAGTCAACCGTCACGGTGGCAAAGCTGTCCTTGCAGAGCGTTATCTCAAGGACTTCCTTCTTCGCCGAGATGTCCGTCTCCCTGAGTGGCACCAGGACGTTGCCGCTGGTGTAATAGACGCCGTCGTTGGCCAAGACATTGAACATTGACCATTGACCATTGAACATTGACGGTTGACCATTGAACATTGACGGTTGACCATTGAACAATAACCAATGGGCATTGAACAACAAAAGGAGCAGGAGGGTGAACTTCTTCATGGGGCTTTTTGGCTAAAGGCTTTCGTTATAACGGAATCACGTCATAACGTTATAACGAAATAACGTCATTTATAATGTTTCACTTCTCATTTTTCACTTTCCTCTCGTCCTGCCAGCTGAAGAAGCCGGCCAGCAGTGTGCCCGAGATGCTGTGGTAGGCACACGAGATGGCGCAGGGGAAGACGGCCAGGGCCGCCATCGGGTTCATGGCAATCATGGCAGGCGAGGCGAAGAAGTTGCGGGCCAGCACCGTTGCCATGCCTGCGTTTTGCATGCCCACCTCGATGGAAAGTGTGCGGCGCTTGGCCGTGTTGAAGCCGAAGCCCTTGCCCACGAGGTAGCCCAGCAGGTAGCCCGTGCCGTTGTGGAGCGTCACGACGGCCAGCGTCAGCAGGATGAGGTTGAGGCCGTTCTTCATCAGTTGCGGGTGAACGGTGAAGATGACGCCGCCCACGATGCAGGCCAGACACAGCACACTCATGCCCGGCATGATGCCTTGTATCATCTTGAAATCCTTTCTCTTGCCCAGGAAATAGTTGAACGCCACGCCGAGCGTCACCGGCAAGAGCGTCACGAGCAGGATGTTCTGGAACATACCCCAGGCATCCACATCAATCTCCGCACCAGCCAGCCACAGCACCAGCAGCGGCGTCACGAAGGGCGACAGGACGGTGCTCACCGTCGTCATGCCCACGCTGTAGGCCACGTCGCCCTTGCACAGGAAGCTCATGATGTTGCTGCTCACACCGCCCGGGCAGCAGCCCACCAGTATGATGCCAGCCGTCATGAAGCTGTTCAGGTGGAAGAAATTTGCCAAGGTCCATGCCACGAGCGGCATGATGGTGTATTGCGCCACCGCACCGATGAGGATGTCCATCGGTCGGGAGAGCAGGATGCGGAAGTCGTCCATGGAGAGCGTGCAGCCCATCGTCAGCATGATGAGGCCGAGGATGACGGATGCCCGCTGTCCCTGTTGCACCCAACCGAAAGCATCGGGCACGAAGAAGGCCAGTACGGCTACCAGAATAATGAAGAGGCTTGTGTATCGAGCCAACCAGCGGCTCAGGGAAAGGAGTAGTGACATGATGTATAAATTTTGACTGCAAAGGTACGAAGAAGCGCGAGAAAAGCAAAAGGAAAACGCGATTTTCTTTGTCTTTATGAGTGGAACTGTCTTCGGTCATGCCTTTCGCCAGTTTCGTGACACCTGCTGAAAGGAAGAAAGACGCGTATAAGGAAGTTCTCTCCTCTGAAAAAGGAATAAGCGAAGGAAATACAAAAAAAGTAGGGCAAAAGTTTGGCTGTTCCGAGAAAAAGCTGTACCTTTGCGCTCGCAATCACACAAAAAGGTTGTGGATGGCGGGATAGCTCAGCTGGTTAGAGCGTCGGATTCATAATCCGGAGGTCGTGGGATCGTGACCCACTCCCGCTACAAAAGAATCTTTTATTACGTAGTTGAAGGTTAACCCCGCTAGGCTTATCGCTAGCGGGGTTAATTCTTTTATCGGCACAAACGTTGCATCAATATCGACAAGCCGTTGCATCAATATCGACCTGCTGCTGCATCAATATCGACCTGCCGTTGCATCAATATCGACAAGCTGCTGCATCAATATCGACCTGCCGTTGCATCAATATCGACCTGCCGTTGCACCAAAAAGAAAGAAGTGCACGGCGAACGGCTGTCGTTCAGTGCACTTCTTACCAAGCTTTGTACCCCGAGCCGGGGTCGAACCGGCACAGGTTTCCCTATCGGTGTTTGAGACCGACGCGTCTACCGATTCCGCCATCGGGGCTCAAAAGCGAGTGCAAAGGTACAACAAAAAGTGAAAAGTGGAAAGTGAAAAGAGAAAAAATATTGGTTTTCGTGTAGTTTTTGTTCTTTTCTCTTTCCCTTGTTCCCTAATCTCTAATCTTTTTCCTATCTTTGCCAATAAAAATCTATGTGCCATGCTCTCGAAACGTCGTACGCTGTTCATTGCGAATTGTACTTTGCTGCCGTTGGCTATGTCGGCCAGGTCGCACACATATAATATAATATATATAATGTGTGACGACATGGGCTATGGCGATTTGGGCTGCTACGGGCAGAAGCTCATCCAGACGCCCAACATCGACCGCATGGCCGCGGAGGGCATGCGCTTCACTCAGGCCTATGCCGGTTGTCCCGTCAGCGCGCCCAGCCGTTGCTCGTTCATGACGGGGCAGCACACGGGACACGCCAAGATTCGTGGCAACCGCGAGTACTGGGGGCGCTCGGTGCTCAGGCAGAACATGTTCGGGGAGAATGCCGACTACTACGTCATCGGGCAGGAACCCTACGACATGACTCAGCCCATCATCCCCGAACTCTTCAAGGCGAAGGGCTACCGGACCGGCATGTTCGGCAAATGGGCCGGCGGCTATTGGAACTTCGACTACCCCGACACCTACGCTCGTCTGCCCGATGGCAACACGGACACCAGCCGGAGCCGTGAAAGTTCCTCGTGCTCTTTGCCCAACCTCAGAGGCATCGACTGCTTCTACGGTCCGGTCTGTCAGTTCCAGGCACACACATATTATCCCAACTTCCTGAACCGTTACGACCCGGAAGGCCGTGGCGACACGCATCTGGTGGCTGAGGTGATGGAGGAGAATGTTAGGTGCAAGACCCTCTCTAACTCCCCCTTAAAGGGGGAGGACCCCCTCCCTTTAAGGGAGGGTCGGGGAGGGTCTTCCTATGCCGACCGGCCTCAATACTCGGCCGACCTCATTCATCGCTATGCCCTCGAGTGGCTCGACCGCCAGACGAAAGAGGAGCCTTTCCTGGGCATCTTCACCTATACCCTGCCGCATGCCGAGCTGTGGCAGCCGTGCGACTCCATCGTCGAGCACTATCACGGCGTCTTTCCGGCTGAGGAGGAACGCTCTTACCAGACGGATGCCGGCAGCTGGTACTATGGCGGCAACGACAAACATGCTCAGTTCGCTGCCATGATAACGCGACTGGATGCGTACGTCGGAGAGATTCTGGCGAAGCTCCAAGACAAGGGACTGGCGGAGAAGACGCTGGTCATCTTCACGAGCGACAACGGTCCGCACGAGGAGGGTGGGGCAGACCCGGCGTTCTTCGGGCGCGACGGCAAGCTGCGCGGCATCAAGCGCAGTACCTATGAGGGCGGCATCCGCATCCCCTTCATCTGCTGGGGCGCAGGTGTTCCGCGAGGCACCGTCAGCGATCATCAGCTGGCCTTCTACGACCTCATGCCCACCTTCATGGAGTATAGCCGGGCTTTCACGAAGAAGGAGATAGCAGCGCACAGCCAACAGACCCTCTCTGACTCCCCCTTAAAGGGGGAGAACCAAAGGTCGGCGACCGAAAGGAAAGCTAACATCCTCCCTTTAACAGAGGGAAAGGAAGGGTCTCACACCCTCCCTTTAAAGGATGGACGGGGCGGCTCTCACACCCTCCCTTTAAGGGAGGGCTGGGGAGGGTCTTTTGACGGCATCTCGTTCTGCCCGACGTTGCTGGGCAAGGCCCGCCGTCAGCGCAAGCACGACTTCCTCTATTGGGAGATGAGCGACGGTCCGACACAAGTCATCGGCGTCCGCCAGGGCGACTGGAAACTGGTTGTCAGTCAGGGCAAGCCGTTCCTCTACAATCTCAAGACCGACCTCCACGAGGACCAGGACCTCAAAGCCATGTATCCCGACAAGCTCGCCGAGCTCATCAGCATCGTTCACCGCGAGCACACGGACAGCTCCCTGTTCCCTATCACGCTGCCGTAGTTTCACAGGAGACCCCCTCCGAACCTTGGCTTTCGCCGACCTTTGGCTTCCGAAGGGCGGCTTCTTCTGCCGGAAGCGCCGTTCGTGCGGATTTACAATCCGCACGTAGGGAATATAGGGATTTGCAATCCCGCAATTCATTTTATCGCATTTCAAATGCTTATATTCAATGCTGTCGGATTTCAAATCCGACAGAACGTTACCGGAAGCGCCTCGTGCTTATTTCGGAAGCGCCTCGTGCTTATTTCGGAAGCGCCCCGCGCTTATCGCCGAAGCGCCTCGTGCTTATTTCAGAAGCGCCTCGTGCTTATCGCCGAAGCGCCCTGCGCTTATTTCGGAAGCGCAAGGCGGTTATTTTAGACACCACATGCGGTGAGGGATGGCGCCACGTTCTAAAACCCCACCTTCAGGCCGACGGTCATGCTGCTGAACTTCGGGCCGTAGCTGCTGCGCAGTACGTTGAAGGGGTTGTACTTGTAGTAGATGCCGACGTGGTGGACGATGACTTCTGCTCCCACGCCAACCGAGAAGCGGCTCTGGTGGACGTTGCCTGCCGTAATCTTTCGCTTTTCGTCGTTCTCATAGTAGCGCGTCTTTAGGGAGCCGTAAGGGGTGAAGTACAATTCGGGACCTATGCCGAAGGTCACGTTCTTGCCTATGCAGTAGTAGTACTTGACGGGGAAGGACAGGCTGAAGGTGTGGATGCGGCTGAACTTCGGCTCCGTCCCTTCGGGATAGTCCTGCATGGTGATGATGCCGCGCTCGTCCTTGGAGAACATCTTGAAGTCCGTCACGCGGTAGTTCCTCCAGTCGAAGCCCATGCCGATACCTACGAAACTCCGTTTGCTGAGGCGTGCTTCGACGCTGATGACGTCGCCCCATTCCATCTCAAAGGACTGTCCCATGTCGATGTTGACGCCTTGGGCTTCGTTGATACCTGTGATGAAACCAAAGGAGAAGCTGCTGCTCAGCTCTATCTCTACGGTGCTTCTCGAATTGCTCTTCTTTCCGACCTTGAGCATCGGCAGCTCGAAGTTCCATCCGCCCGGGTTCTCGTCGTCGATGATGTCGTCTGCCATTACGCTTGTCACTCCCAATGCCAACAATAAGATGGCTGCTAAAACCTTTTTCATTGTCCTATACATTATTATATATTATACGTTACTTCTTCTTGAACGTCCTTCTGAGGTCAGCCAGACTGGCCTTGCCTTCCATGTAGACGAGCGTGATGTCGTAGTGCGACGACCTGTCCCTGCACTGGTAGCAGATGTAGCGATGTGTGCCCCTCGCACCGTTTTTAAGCTGAACGATGGCGTAGTAGAGATGCCCGTCGCGACTCTCCATCTCCATATTGCTGTTGTCGTCGGAGATGCGTTCCTTCATGTCTTCCTCAAAGAGCTGTTCTATCGTTGTGCGTTCCTTGTTGTTTGCTACGCACTTGGCCGTGTGCAACACCTTGAGGTTGTATGGCGCGAGGTTGTCACCCTTGACGAGGCTTTCCTGGATGAACTGCTTGCTGACGACATGCCCCTCGAAGACCTCGTTGATGCGTAGCCCTTCCTGTGCTGTGGCGCAAAGCGTGATGCCGACTGACATCAATAATATGATAAGTAAACGTTTCATGGTTCGTTGAATAATTCGCTGAGTTGCTGTTCCTGATTTCCGTTGCTGAATATCTCCTGAAGGGCCTCTTGCCCCATTTGCATGGCCTGGACCTCGTTGTTGAGCATCTTGCCGTCGACGTAGGCAATGGCCATGTTCTCCTCCTCGGGCGGCATCAGGATGATGAAGGCGAAGGCGGCGATGCAGGCCGCCGCCAGCAGAGGCCAGAGGCGGAAGCTCCTTCGATTCTCTTTAAGGGGAGAAGAGAATCTGTCTAATGCCTCTGCGCTTGGTGTCGGCATCTCTTCGTCTATGATGGCGAACATCTGGGCAAAGGCTCTCAGGTCCTCCGGCAGGTCTTGCTCGCTATCAAAGTATTCCTTGAGCAGCCTCAGTTCTGCCTGAGTGCTTTCTCCCTCCATGTAGCGGCGGAGCAGTTCGCGTATGTTTGTCTCCTTGTTCATCATTGATTTCGCTTTATAAGTCTTTCCAAGAGGTTCTTCCTTGCCTTGCAGAGTGCTGTGCGAACAGTTGTCTCGCTGATGCCGAGCACTTCGGCTATCTCGCTGTTCTCCAGTCCGTCCTGCTGGCTCATCCTGAGTATCTGCATCTGTGCCGAGGGTAGTCCGGCGATGCTGTCTTCGAGCCATTGCGCATTCTCCTTCTCCTCGAGCATCCATTGCGAGTCGTGCTCCGAGGCGAGCCGTATCTCGTTGCTCAGCTCCATCGCTACGATGCGCCTCTTGCGGAGCTTGGAGATGCACAGGTTGCGGCAGATGGCATACGTCAGCGCCTGTACGGAGCGAACTTCATCGAGCTGAGCCCTGATGGTCCAGAGCCTGAGCAACGTGTCCTGCACGTTGTCTTCGGCCTCGGCCTGGCTGCCCAGGAAGCGGCGGCTGACGGCCAGGATGTCGGCTCTAAGTTGACGTGCCAATGTGCAGAACTCTTCTTTCTCCATTGTGGTGTTGCTCTATTATAAAGACGCAGAAGTAGGAATAATGTTCCCGCTGATGATAAAAAAATAATGAGTGTATCGAAAAAGCGTTTGTGCCACAGTTAACAAAAACGGATTACACGGATTTACGGATTATCCTGTTAGCTGTGTGTCAGCGTTGCATTAATCCGTGAAATCCGTGTAATCCGTTGTTTTATTACGTTCAGTGTGCTGTTATGTACACATCCGCTTGATGCTATGTGGCAGGATGCAGTTTTAGAGGTCGATGCGAGCGCACCAGCCGCCGTTGCGCGCCATGTGGACGGGCTGGACGGTTGTGCTGCTTACCTTGTTCTCCTTGCGGAGGTAGTCCATGGCGATGATGTGTGCGTTCACTCCATCCTCGAAGCTCGTCATCTTGTACTGCTTGCCTGCGGGCAGGAAGTCAAGCTTCAACTCGATGTCGCGCTCGGTGCTGTTCGTGATGCCACCAATGAACCACTGGTTGCCCCGACGCTTGGCTACCACGCAATACTGTCCGGCTTCGGCCTGAAGGACACGTGTCTCGTCCCAGTTGACGGGCACGCTGGTGAGGAAGTCGCGGCAGTCGGGCCACTGGTCGTAGCGGCACGGGTTGTCCATCAGCATTTGCAGGTTGCTCTCGGCAAGCACGAAGATGGCCAGGTTGAAAGCCTTTGTGCCAACGCCTGCACAGATGGGGCGGCCGCCGTGGTGGCGTTCCGGCTGGTAGTTGAGCATGGAGCCTGGCGTGTAGTCCATCGGTCCGACGGCATTGCGGATGAAGGGAAGCCAGACGGTATTGTCGGGTTTGCAGCTTCCGTTGTACTCCATGCCGCGCACACCTTCATAGGTCAGCACGTTGGGGTACTTGTAGTCCAAGCCGCTGGGGTGGAAGGCGCCGTGGAAATCGACGAAGATGTGGTGCTTGGCAGCCTCTTTGGCCACGCGCTCGTAGAAGTTAATCATCCACTGGTCCTGACGGTCCATGAAGTCGATCTTCGTGCCCTTGATGCCCCATTCCTCAAACTTCTCGAAGAGGTCCATGTGGTGCTCTACGGTGAGCCAAGGGAGCCAGAGGATGACGCCCACGCCTTTGCTCTTGCCGTAGGCGATGATTTCGGGCAGATGCACTTCGGGGTTGGTCTCGAAGGGGTTGCGTGTGTTTTTTGCCCAGCCTTCGTCGATGAGGATGTAGCCCACGCCGTTGCGGGCTGCGAAGTCGATGAAGTACTTGTAGGTGTCGAGGTTGATGCCCGACTTGAACGTGACGTCGGGGCCGAAGGGGATGCCGTTGAGCCAGTCCCAGCAAGTCTGTCCCACCTTAATCCAGCTGGGGTCGCCGATGACATTCGCGGGAGCGAGACGCACAGGCATCGTGCTCTCGACGAGCTGTCCGTCGCTCTGCGTGATGAGCATGTAGCGCCAAGGGAACGAGCGGGTGCCCTGTGTCTTAGCCACATAGTCGGCTTCCTTGAGAATCTTATGCTTGCGGTCGCCGTCGTCCTCGTATTCTGTCGGGCACTTCGGCTGGATGATGGAGAAGGCGTTGCTGCCCTCGCCGCAGGACTTGAGGAAGACGCCGGCATAGTCGAACAGGTCGAACTCGGAGATGAGCACCTTCTGCTTTTCGCCCATGACGAGGATGGGCAGTTCGCTCATCTTGTCGTCGGCCTTCCATTCGTTGCTCTGCACGACGGAGTAGTTCTCTTCGCAACTTGTCTTGAAGCCGCCAGCTTGTTGCAGGACGAGCTTTGCCGGAGCTGCCAGCTGCCAGGTGCCGTCCTCGCTCATCACTTCGATGTCGCCCTTCAGGGCTGTGACGAAGCGGTAGGCCACGCCGTCGTTATAGACGCGCCACTCCACCTTGTAGCCTCCGCCGAAGGTGAGGGTGAGCAGGGTGTAGTTGTTCTCCACCTTGCTGAACTTGAGGGGATGGATGGGTGTGACGGTTTCGTTGACCTTCGTTACCTTGTTGCTCTTGAGGACAGGCTTCTCGCCGAGGGTGCGGTCGCTGAGCGTCATGCCGATGTGGCATTGCTTGAACAGCAGTTCGCCGTGGCTCTCTATGTCGTAGTAGATGCGGTCGCCGGTGGTAACAGTCACTTTGGTCTGTCCGTCGGGACTCGTTGCGCTGACTTGTTTCTGCGCTTGTGCGATGATGCTGACAAGGAGCAACGCCGCAATGGTAAAGGTTTTCTTCATGGGTAAATATCGGTTGAGGTTAATAATGGGTTTGTCGTGAATATTGAGTGGCCAAGGGGCGTCTCAGAACTTGCCGTGCCA
>CADCCR010000059.1 GCA_902799985.1 uncultured Bacteroidales bacterium
TAAGAAAAGAACATATATCTGCATAATATAACAAACTGCCATAAAGATATAACGAAATGACATATATTTTGCGATACGGATAAAAAGTCGTAACTTTGCGCCTGTTAATTGATAAAATAAAAGAAAACTGAGTATGAAGAGACAAAATCATCTGAGCACGGTCGTGCTTGCTTTGTTATGTATGGCGGGTAAGGCATGGGCACATGATGGCGAACACCACTACGTGAACGGCATCTGCACCATCGAGGACTGCACGGACAGGTACCAGCCTGCCACGAAGAACGCCAACGGCGTGTACGAGCTGGCCAATGCCGGCAATGTGGAATGGTTCAGCGACGGCGTGAAGGAGCAACCCGGCAACTACACCGATGCGTGTCTGACTGCCGACATCGACCTCACGGGCGTGGTGCATCGCCCCATCGGCGAACAGAGCTCGAACAAATATCGTGGCATCTTCGACGGCCAGGGGCATCGCATCATCGGCATGACGGAGTATGCCACGGCCGACCACGTGGGCTTCTTCGGTGCTACACGCGGCCAGAGCACTTACATCAGGAACCTCATCATCGACAGCTCGTGCCGCATCGTAGGTCGCAACTACGTGGGCGCGTTCGTGGGTGCCATCATGTACCCGCCTGCTCCGCAGTACACGACCCTCGAGAACTGCATCAACGAAGCAGACGTAGAGGCAACGGGGTCGCAGGTAGGCGGCTTGATAGGCGGTGCAGACTATGACGACGGAGCTGCCTACATCGTCAATTGCATCAACCGCGGCAACGTCATTGGTCGCAGTCAGACGGGTGCCTTCATCGGCAAGACGGCCAACGGCGCCTACATCATCAGCAGCTACAACGAGGGTGTGGTGCTCGAGGGACAGACAGGCTCGAAGAACCTTGTTGCCGTGGGCAACGTCACCTTCGACGGCGTCTGCGACATCAGCGGCATGGAGAACGCCACGCAGGGTTCGATACTCTCGCCCGAGGCGAAGGAGAGCGGCGAGCTCTGCTACAAGCTGAACGGCGACCAGAGCGTCATCCGCTGGACGCAGACCATCGGCGTGGACAAGGAGCCTGTGCGCGGAACGGACAGCGAGCAGGTCTATGCACATGGTCAGATGCTGTGCGACGGCACGTCTGCCCCTGGAACATTATATAATAATGTAGGCCCGGACGGCATCATCAAGTTGGACCATGAGTTCGACGAGGAGGGCTACTGCATCTACTGCGGAGCCATGTGCGGCGAGATAGTGCCGACGTCCGACGGCTGGTACGAGATATCGACGCCCTTCGAGTTCCGATGGTTCGCACACTACGTCAACGAGGGCAACAACAGCATCAACGGCCGTCTGACGAGCGACATCGACCTCTCGAACATCGCATGGGAACCCATCGGCACATACGGTGACGCAGCATCGCATGTCGGCATACAGATGCCCTTCCGCGGTGTCTTCGACGGTCAGAACCATACTGTCTACAACCTCAACGTGCTGACGTCCGATGCTCGCGAAACGGGTCTCTTCGGTCGCGTCAATGGCGGTGCCACCATCCGAAACATCGGCATCGTCAACGCGTCAATACAAAGCGAGGGGAACGGACGTGCAGGTGTGCTGGCTGGCGAGATACATCAGAGCACGGTGACGAACGCCTTCACGGGCGGCAACATCGTCATCAACAGCGGTTACTTCCAGACGGGCGGCTTGGCAGGCGAGGCTGCAAGCTCCACGCTCACCAACTGCTACACCACATATCCCATCCTCACGAACAATGCCGGTGCCCTGGTGAACTGCTATTGGGGCGAGGAGATTGCCGCGCAAGCTGCGACGGGCGAGCTCTGCTACAGGATGAATGGAGGGACGTTCCTCAATGCGAAGTGGTATCAGACGCTCGATGAAGACCCCTGTCCCTTGCTCGACAGCAGTCACGGACTGGTCTATCCTACCTACGACGACAAGTATCTGAGCGCATCCACCGACGAGGAGCGCGAGAAGATGGTGGGGAATGTCATCGACTACGAATCGGACCTCTATGAAACGATGATTGCGACACGTGTCCTCAAAGACAACTATACCAATCAGCTCGCTACGCTCATAGACCTCCCGTTCGACGAGTTTATTGCAGGCTATGCCAGACTCAACGGGCTCAGGGATGCTGTTAAGAGCTCGGAGACGGCATATACGAACTATATGAATAAAGTGAAGGAAGTCAGCGACTATCTGGAGGAGAATCAGAACTTCGGCGGTACGGATCGTGCTGTGCTCGTGGACTATCTGACGGAGGAGATTGCCCCGAACGAGGTCTATCCGAACGGCTCGTACCTCTACATTGTGGACGAGCTGGTGCTGGGCATCGTGGAGATAGCGGAGGAAATCAACTTCGTGCAGCACCTGCTTGATATGGCCATTGCGCATGGCTATCAGGCTGGTTCCGAGATAACGAACATTCTGACGAACCCCGACTTCGACGGCAGCTCGGAGGGTTGGACGTACGACATGGGCAGGCAGAACAACATCACCGCCTTGCCCGACATGAAGAGCATTGTCTCCGTCCAGGACTCGAAGCTCGACGTCAACCAGACGCTCGCGAAACCCTTACCGGGCATCTATGAGTTCCGCATCAACGGCTATGCCGAGACGGAGGGTCTGCTCGAGACCTGCACGTACAACTACGGAGCATTCGTCTATGCCAACGGGAACAAGAACTATATGCACACCAAGTACACATCGCTGCTCAGCGAGGAGGAAGTGGCAGACTATCCCAACGACTTTGCCGAGACGTTCCTGAATGTCGGCGAAGATACGGGATGGGGACCCAAAGGTTACAACGGCGTGGTTCGCGCCTTCAACATGGGGCACTACCTCAACCGCATCCTTGTGAACGTGCAAGATGGCGAGGACTTGAAGCTGGGCGTCCTGACGCTTGGCTCCGACACGAGGAACAACGACACCTTCTTTGGCGGGGCAAGGCTCTTTTATTGGGGCACGCTCGAAGAGGCGGAAGAAGCCATCGAGGAGCAGCTGACGGACATGCTCGCCATCGCCCACCATATTCAGGACGACTACCCATACAGCGAAAGCGACTACGAATCGGCTCCGAACTTCTCGGTTGAGCTGCGCGACAGAAACAGCGAACTCATCAGCCGTGCCAGCGATGCGACAAGCGTGCAGGAGAAGTACGACATCATCGTGGCCTTCGGCGAGCTGTTCGGCAAGATATACGACTGCAAGAAGTCGTACCTCAACATGATAAGCCTGACCGACAAGCTGTTCGAAGCTGTCTGTGAGCATGGCGACGAAGCAGAGGCTGACGAATTCCAGAACAACTTCTACGACCCCATCATAGATGCCTACGACAACTGCGCCTACACGCAGCAGGAAGCAGAGGAAATGACGAGGACGCTCAAGGAGAATGTCTATTATCTGACGGAATTCGGCGAGGAACCCGAACTGGTGGATGGTGTCTATCAGATAACCAGTCCCTACAACCTCTCGTGGCTCGCTTATCAGGTGAACGAACGAGGCATCCGCAATCAGCGCGTCGCTTTGGCTAACGATATTGACATGAGTCCTCTCAAGTACTTCATGCCCATCGGCACATATTACGACGGCGGCATCAGGACCCCCTTCAACGGCAGCTTCGACGGAAAGGGACACGTCATCCGCAACCTGAAGGTCATCGTGGAGGACGGACAGGAAACGGGCCTCTTCGGCCGATGCGCCGAGGCGACAATCAGCAACCTCGGCTTTGTGGACGCCACCATCAGCAACGAGTTCGGCGTCCGTGCCGGTGTGCTGGGCGGCGAGCTCCATCAATGCACCATCACCAACTGCTTCTCGGCCGGCAACATCTCCGTCACGACAGAGAACAGCCAGAAGGGTGGCTTGGCAGGCGAAGGGGCAGCGTCGAAGTTCCTGAACTGCTACACCGTGCTCGATGAGATTGCCCATAACACGGGCTCCATGACGAACTGCTATGCCGGCGAAGCTGTTGCAGAGACAGCCGAATCGGGTGAGCTTTGCTGGAAGCTGAACCAGGGTGCCGCTTCGGGTGGCGACGACCAAAGCGCCGCCATCTACTATCAGACGCTTGGCGAGGACGACTATCCCACGCTCGACAGTTCCCGTGGCAGAGTCTATGCATGCGGTACATTCAGCTGTGGCGGCGAACCTCTCGACGAGACGTCCTACAGCAACGACGAGGGTGGCAGCTTCTACCAGCCGCACGAATTCGGCGAGGACGGCCTCTGCGTGAACTGCGGCTTCGACAGCGGCGTCTGCGAACCCGATGAGAACGGCACATTCCACCTCGCAACACCCTTCAACGTCCGCTGGTTCAGCAGCTACGTCAACAATGGTCACGAGTATGCCAACGCTGTGCTGGATGCCGACATCGACATGAGCTGCATAGAGAACTTCACGCCAATTGGCTTGTTCTGCGACAGAGGCTACTCCATCGAAGGCGGTGGCACGCTGCCGCGAATGCCGTATAAGGGGCACTTCAATGGCCAGGGACACGTCATCAGCAATCTGACCGTCACGATGGACAAGGACTACGAGGTGGGCTTCTTCAGCCGCATCGAGAGAACAACGGTGGAGAACCTGGGCTTCTGCAACGCAACATTGCGCAGTCTCTCCCGAACCAATCATCGCACAGGCGTGCTGGCCGGACTCTCCGACAACTGCACGGTCAGCAACATCTTCTCCATCGGCAACATCGTCATCGAAAGCGGCAGCAACACCGGCGGCATCGTCGGAACGAAGAACAATGGCGTCGTAGCCAACTGCTTCACAACCTATTACCGCACCAACGACGACGGCTACCTGCACAACTGCTATGCAAGCGAAGAGGTGGAGGCAAAGGCTGCAACAGGCGAACTCTGCTTCCTGCTGAACAACTCCAGCTCACAGAATCCTGTCTGGCGACAGAATCTCGGCGAGGATGATTATCCTGTGCTCAAGGCAGACCACAAGATTGTGTATCTCATGGACGACGGCACCTTCAGCAACAGCCCGACCGAACTGGCCAAGTACGAAGGTACAGCTTCCGACCCCATCCGCATCAAGACGGCTAAGGAACTCTCGATGCTCCGCACAGTACTGAAGCCTGGACGCATGAACTTCGTAGAACTCGAAGAGAATATCGATATGTCTGACATCACGGAATGGGCGCCTCTGAATGGACTGGGCGACATCTATGACGGCAAGAGCTATATGAACTGGATTCACTTCGAAGGCAATGGTCACATCATCTCGAACTTCACTTCCACCAACCCCGACACGCAGTACAACAGCTTCTTTGGCATCCTTTGCGGTGGCGTGTACAACGTTGGCTTCGAGAACGTGAATGTCGTATCGGGCGTTCATGGCTCGGGTGCCTTGGCAAGTTGGGCTGGTCACAGCAACTATACAGACGGTCAGACTGTCATCGAACAAGTTTGGGTGACAGGCGAAATGACTGGCACGGCTGAGTATTGCGGCGGTATGGTCGGCAATATAGGCGGGCCCACGCTCATTGTCAACTCCTATGCAAACATGGATGTTCATTCCTCCCTGTCTGTCGTTGGTGGCCTCGTCGGAAGAGTCCGCGGTCAGCTAACCGTCCGCAACAGCTATGTGGCAGGTACCTGCGAGAAGGGCGGCGGCATAGTCGGTGGCGGTCAGGATGGAGCAACACCACCTTCGACATACGAGAACATTGTCGTCTGGAACAACGATTACGAGTACTTCGGCAACTTGGCGAAGAACGATACGCGAACGAATGTGAAGTACTACAACAGCTTCAACTTCGCAGAGCTGCAACAGTTTGTCGTCTCGTGGGACGATACCGTTTGGTCCGTGAAGGATGATGAATATCCTGTCCTCATTATCAGCTATAATCCGGATGCAATCGTTTCTCCTCTTGGCAAGGCAGAAGAAGTTGTCTCCATCTACAATCTTGCCGGTCAGCGCCTCAGCAAGCTTCAAAAGGGCATCAATATCGTCAATGGCAAGAAGATACTAGTGAAGTAAACAACCAACACATTATTAATATTAATAATCCAAACAAAATGAAAAAGAATTTAGTGTTAACAATGACGCTGCTCCTCGGAGCAATGTCGGCTGGGGCACATGATGGCGACCACAGCTATGTGAACGGTATCTGTACCATCGAGGAATGTACAGACAAGTACCAGCCTGCCACACAGGCAGATGACGGTTACTACGAGCTGGCAAATGCCGGCAACGTGGAATGGTTCAGCGACAACGTGAAAGCTCAGCCAAGCAATTTCACAAATGCTCGACTGACAGCCGACATCGACTTGGATGGCGTCATCCATCGTCCCATCGGCGAGGACAGCGGCAACAAGTATCGTGGCATCTTCGAAGGTCAGGGACATCGCATCCTCAACATGAAGGAGTTCACACAGACCGACCGCGTCGGCTTCTTTGGCGCTACTCGCTGCCAGAGCGCTTACATCAAGGACCTCATCATCGACAAGTCCTGCCAAATCACTGGCAACAACTATGTTGGCGCTGTCGTAGGTGCCATCATGTACCCCAGCGACCCCAACTACACGACCCTCGAGAACTGCATCAACGAAGCTGACGTGGAAGCTACAGGCTCTCAAGTTGGCGGCCTTATCGGTGGCGCTCCCTTTAACGACGGTACAGCCAAAATCGTGAACTGCATCAACCTCGGCAACGTGACTGCTGTAGGCGAAGCTGGTGCCTTCATCGGCAAGTCCACTGGTACAGCTGTGATTATCGCCAGCTACAACGAAGGTAAAGTGCTGGCAGGTCAGAACGGCTCCAACAATCTGATTGCAACAGGCGGTGCCACATTCAACGGCGCTTGCGACATCAGCGGCACGGAGAATGGCACTCAGGGCAATATCCTTCCCGCTTCTGCCAAGGCAAGCGGTGAGCTTTGCTACAAGCTCAATGGCGACCAGTCGACCATCAGCTGGACTCAGACTATCGGCACCGATGATGCTCCTGTTCTCGGCACAACAAGCAGCCAGGTTTATGCGCATGGTCAGATCCTTTGCGACGGCACATCAGCTCCTGGCACGCTGTACAACAATGAAGGCCCCGATGGCGTTGTCAACCTGGACCACGACTTCAGCCAGACTGGCTTCTGCACCGTCTGCAACGAGCCTCAGCCCGCAGAGCAGGCAGCCGACGGCTGGTACGAGATTGTCAATCCCGGCAACATCGAATGGATGTCGAAGGTCATTCAGCAGAATGCAACTGGTGCAGACGGCGTTTCATACATCGGTTCGAAGTATCGCATGATGAACGACCTCGACTTTACGGGCATAACCCATACCAAGATTGGTCAGACCGAGAACTTCAAGTTCGACGGCACCTTCGACGGCCAGGGTCATCGCATCAGCAACCTCGTCATGAACGAGCCCAACGCCACCAGCGTCGGCTTCTTCGGCTACTGCCGTGGCGGTGCAACCCTCATCGAGAACCTCATCATCGACGAGACCTGCTCCTTCTATGGCAACGACCGCGTGGCAGCATTCGTCGGCTCCTTCCAGCGTGCTGCTGCTATCGTCAACATTCAGAACTGTGTCAACGAAGCAACCGTAACGGCTAAGAGCAAGAGCGCTGCAGCCTTCGTGGGCGGCGGTGCAAGCAATGGCGATACACCTCGTCTCTTCATCACCAATTGTGTCAACGTCGGTACCATTACCGTCGAAGCTGAGGTTTCAGGAAACGACTGCGCAGCTGCCATCATCGCCAACTACAACAACAAAGGCGCCAGCGGCGGCAACTCCACTATCACCAATTGCGTGAACATCGGACTTGTTTATCCGCTCAATGGTCAGAACACTATGTTCACCGGCAGCTTCCGTTCCTATAACAATTGCTACGACGTGACCGAGGGTAAGATGAACAACCAGAACATCGGCATCACATGGCAGACAGAGAATCCCGTAGAAGGCGGCGAGCTTTGCTACAAGCTCAACGGCGACCAGGCAGAAATCGCGTTTTATCAGACTCTTGGCACCGATGCATATCCTGTTCCTTTCGCTACCAGCAGCCAGGTTTACGAGAGTGCTACTTACAACTGCGACGGCAAGCCTCTCGGCGGTGTGGAATACACCAATGTCTCTACAGGCGAACCCATCATTCCTCCCCATCACTTCAATGCTGAGATTGGCATGTGCGACGCTTGCTATCATGCAGAGTTCCAAGAGCCGGAGCTTGTCGATGGCTGGTACGAACTCAAGAACCCCGGCAACGTGGAATGGTTCAGCGCTTATGTCGCAGCCAACCATCTTGACATTAACGGCAAGCTGATGAACGACATCGACTTCCTTGGCATCGAGAACCTGCACAGCCCCATCGGTCCTGATGCAGCCAACAAGTTCAACGGCACCTTCGACGGTCAGGGCTTCCGCATCAAGAACATGATCCTCGAGCGTCCCACCGACAGCAACATCGGTTTCTTCGGCTGGCTGCGTGGCAATGCTGCTCCCACAACCGTCAAGAACCTCATCATCGACAAGTCTTGCTCCATCCATGCCAACAATCGCGTGGGCGGCATCACTGGTACCTACCAGAATGGCGGCTCTGTCATTACCATTGAGAATGTTGTCAACGAGGCAACTATAACTGCTGAGCATCAGGATGCAGGCGGCATCTTCGGTGGTCACGAAGCAGGTAACCCCACCGTCATCATTCGCAACTGCATGAATGCCGGCACCATCACAGCCAAGAACGAGGCTCCCTATGCAGGTGCTCTCTGCTGCTACATGGGCGTAGGCGAAGGCTCCCTGATTGAGAACTTCCTCAACATCGGTACTGTCAACGGTCACCTGGGTGGCAACATCGGTCGTCACAATATTGGTGATGTGACGAACCTCATCGACCTCTCTGACACAGAAGAGAAGACTCAAGGCGTCGTTGACGACCTCACAGCCGAAGACGTTGCCAATGGTAAAGTTGCCTACATCTTAGGTTGGGGCCAGTTCCTCGACATCGATGATTATCCATCTCCTCTGGCCGAGCAGACTGTCAGCTATGTTGGCGATGCAGGCTATGCCACGATGTACGACAACACAACCGGTTATGTGCTGAACGGCGACGTGGAGGCCTACGTGGCTACGTCCAATGGCAAGTGGCTCAGCCTCACCGAGATTGAGAATGTTCCTGTCGAGACACCTGTTGTCCTGAAGGGTACATACTACAACAAGTTTGCTTATGACGTGCCTGCCATCAACATTGCCAACGACCTGAAGGGCACCGATGCAGCAACCGAGGCCGACGGCACCATGTATGTGCTTGCAAAGGTTGAGGACCAGATTGGCTTCTACAAGGCAACCGGCACCATCGCAGCAGGCAAGGCTTACTTCCAGAGCGCAAGTGGTGTGAAGGCCTTCTACTTCGACGGCGAAGAAGCAACAGGCATCAATGAGGTCAATGGTCAAGGGGCAATGGCTAATGGTCAATCCATTTACAACCTTGCAGGCCAGCGCGTAAGCAAGATACAGAATGGCATCAACATTATCAACGGTATAAAAGTTCTCAAGTAATATGAAGAAGTATATTAGTCCTGCCCTGCAGGTGGAAGAGGCTCAGGCTACACAGATGTTGGCCGAGAGTCTGCCTATCAGCGACGAAACAGTAGACGGCGGTAGCGCCCTGACGAAAGAGAACGACGACTGGAGCATCTGGAGCGACGAGGAATAATCAAGCTCGCTTCCCTGGCCTCAGCAAGAGGGTAGGGTAGCTCCACGAAAATAGCAAGAAGGCGTGTCAGACAATCTGGCGCGCCTTCTTCATTTCTGTGAGTCGACCTACAGAAGCGCACGCCCTTCGCCAATAAGCGCCCTGCGCTTCGGCGATAAGCACGAGGCGCTTTCTGAATAAGCACGAGGCGCTTCCGAAATAACCACGTGTCGTTGCCCAACTAACCACGCGTCGTTGCTCAACTAACCACGTGTCGTTGCTCAACTAACCACGCGTCGTTACTTGAATTCTCAGCTTGCTGTTCCTTAGTTCAGGCGGTTGGCAAGGAAATGGCTGCGGGCGTAGGCAAAGAAGAAGATTGTGCCGGCTAAGTTGAAGAGCCAGGCAAGCCAGAATGCTACGCCATAGGAGAAGTATTCAGCAGCAATGCCGCCCAGAATGATGCCGAGGCCGAAACCAGTCTCCCATGCGGTGAGTAAGGTGCCGTTGGCTGTGCCGCGCTGAGAGGCTGGAGCCATGCTGATGAACATCGTCTGAAAGGCTGGAAACATATGTCCGTTACCAAGACCGACGATAAAGGCTGCCCCGTAGAATCCCCACATATTGTGGAAGGCGGCAAAGATAAGGTAGCCGATGACAGAGATGAGCACGCCATGGGACGCATTCTCGGCGATGCGACCTTTCCGCAACCCGCGTGCACCAATCAACCGGCTCGACATCAGTCCGATGCAAAGCAAAGTGAAGAACAGTCCTGTGCCGGTGGTGATGCC
Source organism: uncultured Bacteroidales bacterium (assembly GCA_902799985.1). Lineage (GTDB taxonomy): Bacteria > Bacteroidota > Bacteroidia > Bacteroidales > Bacteroidaceae > Physcousia. The sequence goes on from CADCCR010000059.1 coordinate 10,450, forward strand.
CAGTTCCTGCTTCGCATAGATGGCGATGTAGGTGCTCACCACACCATACGAGAAGCTGTAGCCAATCATGCAAAGTGCTTCGGGCCAGCCTTTTAGCAGGAGGAAACGGTCGAAGGAAACAGGTCGTTTGGGAGATTGGTCGTTTGGTCGTTTGGGCTTAAGATGCAACGTGCTGTTGATGAGGACACCTGTTGTTGCTGTGAAGAGGGAAATGAGGAAGATGAGGTCGTAGCTGGCCGTCCATTGATAGATGAGCATTCCGATGGTTGGCGCGATAGCTGTGCCGAGGTTGTTGCTCAAGCCATAGTAGCCGATGCCTTCGGCTCGACGTTTGGACGGCAGGACATCGATGGCAACGGTGCTGTTGGCAACCGTTGTGGCTCCCATGGGTGCACCATGCAAGGTGCGAATGATGAAGAAGGAGAGCAGACTGCCTGCTACGAGATAACCGCCAAAGAGAAGGGCGAAGAGTCCGTAGCAGACGAGCAGCACCTTCTTGCGCGGAAAGGAATCGACCAGGAAGCCGCTGAAGGGACGTATGAGCAAGGCTGTCAGGGCATAGCCGCTCAGCACCATGCCCGTCTCGTCCTTCGTGGCGCCAAACTCTTCGCTCAAGTACAACGGAAAGAGCGGCGTCACAAGCATGAAGGAGAAGTAGAGCATGAAGTTCGCGCTCCAGGCCTTCAGGTAGTTTGTGTTCCAAAGAGGGGCAAGGGGCGAGGAGCAAGGAGCAAGAGGATTGTTCTTCGCTTCGCTCAGGCGCAGGCGGTTAAATGCCTTGGTATCCTCTTGCCCCTTGCCCCTTGCTCCTTGCTCCTTGACCTCCCCCTTTAAGGGGGAGTTAGAGGGGGTCTTGGAGTATTCTCTTGAACTCTTCATAGTCCTTGCTCATAGGGATACTCTGCTTTGTGCCTTTCATAAAGGCTTGCAGACGCTCAGGGATGGCAATGTCTGTGCCGCAGATGTCATCTACCGTCTGCTTGAACTTGGCAGGATGTGCCGTCTCGATGAAGAAGCCGACTTCGCCTTCCTTCAACCCTTCCTGCAAGGCGCGGTAGCCGCACGCTCCGTGTGGGTCAAGCTGATAGCCCGTCTCGGCAAGGCATTGGCGCATGGTCTCGGCAATCTGTTCGTCGGAATAGGTGGCGCTGCTGATGTCCTTGCAGATGGCTTCGTGGCTGTTGCCGTAGAGGT
>CADCCR010000060.1 GCA_902799985.1 uncultured Bacteroidales bacterium
TTGTGGTCAGGCATAGCGAAGATGTGGTCGGGGCGGAAAGCTTTGATGCCTTTATCGCGAAGCGTGTCGAAAGCTTGCGGACTCGTCACCTCGTGCGCATACAGACGGTCGATATAAAGTTGTGTTGGCCCGTCCTCTACATTCTGCACGACATGGGAGGACCATATTTTATCGAATAACGTCTTCATTCTGTAATTTTGAATTTTTGAATTTATTAATTTTGAATTAAGACTTGAACTTATTGATACAATCAATATATGCTTCGACTGAGGCGGTGACGATGTCTGTGTTGGCACCGAAGCCGTAATAGACGTGGCCTTCGTACTCCACTTGCATGTGGACCTTACCCATGTCGTCGGAACCTTTCGAGATGGCTTGGATGGTGAACTCCTTGAGCGTCATCTGGCGATGGATGATGGTCTTGAGAGCCTTGATGGCAGCATCGACAGGACCATTACCCGAAGCTGCACTCTCGAACTTCTCGTTGGCGATGAGAAGGCCGATGCTTGCGACGCTGCGGACACCCTTGCCGGTGGTGACTTGCAGATAGTCGAGCTTGACATTATGCGTGGCAGAGCGGTCGGCACCAGCCAGCACGAGGATGTCGTCGTCGGTTATCTCCTTCTTCTTGTCAGCCAACTTGAGGAACTCTTCGTAAATCTTGTCGAGACGTTCGTCGCTTACCTCTACCCCATTGACGCTCAGGCGATACTTGAGTGCTGCCCTGCCGCTGCGAGCAGTCAGAACAATGGCGTTGTCGTCGATGCCCACGTCCTTCGGGTTCATGATTTCGTAGGTGGAAGCGTTCTTCAAGACGCCGTCCTGATGGATGCCGCTGCTATGAGCGAAGGCGTTCCTGCCGACGATGGCCTTGTTGGGCTGCACGGGCATGTTCATCAGCGAGCTGACCATGCGGCTCGACGGGTAGATCTTCGTCGTGTTGATGTTGGTGTCGATGCCGAGGTCGGGATGCGTCTTGAATATCATCGCTATCTCTTCGAGCGAGGTGTTACCGGCACGTTCGCCGATGCCGTTAATCGTCACCTCTGCCTGACGAGCGCCGTTCAAGACACCAGCAGAGGTACTTTATCTTCTCGCCGTACTCGTAGGGCGTGCGGAAGCCAGTCGTGTCGGGGATGTTGCAAACCGTTGCACCAGCCTTCGTGACGGCATCGATGACACGAGCCAGGTATTCATTGTCCGTGCGGCCAGCATCTTCGGCATAGAACTCCACGTCCTCGACGTAGCGCTTGGCATACTTCACGGCACGGACGGCACGCTCGATGATTTCCTCTGGCGTAGAGTTGAACTTGTAGCGGATGTGGCTCTCGCTTGTGCCGATGCCAGTATGGATGCGTTTGTGCTTGGCATATTGCAGAGCCTCGGCAGCGCAGTCGATGTCCTTCTCCACGGCTCGTGTCAAAGCACAGATGGTGGGCCAGGTCACGGCCTTGCTGATTTCTATCACACTGTTGAAGTCGCCCGGGCTGCTGATAGGGAATCCAGCCTCGATGACGTCCACGCCAAGCGCCTCAAGCTGCTTGGCCACCTGAATCTTCTCTACTGTGTTGAGCTGGCAGCCGGGCACCTGCTCGCCATCCCTCAACGTTGTATCGAAAATGAACAATTTGTCACTCATATCTTTCAGTTGATTGAAAAGTTTCCATTTTTTTGCGCGACAAAGGTACAAAATAATATCTGAATACACAAACAAACATACATCTTTTCCTTTCAACATGCAGAAAAAGAACCGCAGGGCTACTGTAAGCATGCGCCCATTCAGCACGAAAGCAAGAGACTTCACGTGGTTAGTTTGGGAATTACACGTGGATAGTTGGGGAATTACACGTGGTTAGTTTGACAACTTCACGTGGTTAGTTTGACAACTTCACGTGGATACTCTTCCTGTAAGCCTGACAGATTTTGTACTCGCCTCATGCGACGAGCCTCGGAACCGCAAGGCGCTTCGGCAATAACCGCTAGGCGCTTCCAAAATAAGCACAAGGCGCTTCGGCGATAACCACGAGGCGCTTCTGAAATAACCACGAAGCGCTTCCGAAACAAGTGCGTGCCAAAATACGCAAGAGGAAGCGTGATAGATAATAAACAACAACGGATTGAACGGATTATACGGATTCTATGTTTGCAAACCAACAATACATACTCAATCCGTTTAATCTGTTCAATCCGTTGTTTTACTCAGCCTTCAATTCGTGAAATTCACGTAATTCGTGGTTTGATACTCAACCGCCCAATTCAATGAACCCGTTCAATCCGTTGTTATATTCTATAACGTAGGAGTGAAGAGAGCTGTCGCAGGAATCAGTATCCGAAGACTTCTTCCAGCGAGATGCGACGGATGGGACCAATCTCGCCGAGGGCTTGCATGTCAAGTTCCTTCTCGTTGCCGAGAATGAGGTAGCGTCCTGTCTTGCCTGCCATGCGTTCCTGTTCGAAGGTTGCAAGGTCCTTCAAGGTGATGTTCTGCAGGTCTTCGAAGATCTTCTTGTTCACGTCGAAGTCGAAGCCCTGGCGCATCGCATTGAGGTAGGCCACGATGACGCTGAACTTGGTGGTGCGCTGGCTCGCCATCTGCTTGGTGAGTGCGTCCTTGGCAATCTGGAAGGCAGCCTCGCTCTGCGGGAACTGGTCGATGATTTCGCGGAACTGACCGATGCAGTCCATCATCTTGTCGTTCTGCGTAATGATGGAGGTGTTGAAGCTCTCTGGCTCGTTCTTCTTCGAGGCCTTATAGTAGTAGGCGGAAGCGCTGTAGGCAAGTCCGCGTGCTTCACGAAGTTCCTGGAAGACAATGCCGTTCATGCCTCCGCCGAAGTATTCGTTGAAGGCGCTGATGGTAGCGAACTCGTCGAGATTGCTCTGCCGGCCTTCGTTGTAGTACGAGCGCATATAGATGTTCTTGGCATCGTAGGGAGCGATGAGGATTTCGGGTTCCGTAGCCATCTGCAGCTCGTAGGGTTTGCCTTCGGGAACGGGTTTGAGCGCCTTGTCGGTGGGGTGCAACTCGGTGACGAACTTGTCGAGTTCCTTCTGCGAGAGCGGTCCGTAGTAGAGCACCTTGTGCTCGTACTGGGCGATGTTCTTCAGGAGGTCGAGCAACTCCTGTGGATTGGCTTCGCGAAGCTGCTGTTCCGTCATATTGTCGCGCATGGAATTATGCTCACCGTAAGTGCCGTACATGTTCAGCATCGAGACTGACGGTTCTTGAGGATGAGTCCAACCATCTGTTCGTAGGCAGTCTGGTCGGCCTTGGCGTTGCGAAGCAGATTCTCGAGCAGAGCGAGTGCTTCGGGCATGTTCTCGCTCAGGCCGGAGAGACCGATGGTGATGGCATCGCTGTTCACGCTGAAGGCATAGTTGCAGGCCAGTTTGTAGAACTGCTGCTTGACTTGAGCGGCCGTGAGCTGGTCGGTGCCGAGGTAGTCGATGTAGCTGGCAGCCACGTCGTAGCGGTTGTCATCCTCCTGTCCGAACTCATAGCGGAACTGGAGGTCGAAGAGGTCGTTCTCGGTGTTCTGCTTGTAGATGACGGGCAAGCCCTTTTCCGTGTCGAAGAAGGAAAGGTCCTTCTGGAAGTCAAGGAACTGCGGCTGGATGGGTTCCACCTTTGTCTGCTGGATGTCCTGCACGAACTGGCTGACCTGGTCGCGGTTGGTGGGAAGAGGTGTGATGGCTGGCTTGTCAATCTTCTTTTGCGTGGTGTCCTCGCCCTGACGCTTATAGACGCTGACGAAGCCAGGGCCGAAGAAACGGTTAGCAAAGTCAACAACCTCCTGCTTCGTTATCTTGGCCAGGCGGTCCATGCGTCCCACTTGCTGCTGCCACGGGGTGCCGGTGATGAAGGCTTCCATCATCTTATAGGTGCGAGTACGGTTCTGGTCGAGGCTGCGGAGTTCGTCGAGCTTGGCATTGTTCAGCGCTGAGATGAGCAGGTCGTCGTCGAAGTCGCCCTGCTTCAGCTTCTCTATCTCGCCAAGCATGAGGTCCTTCACCTCGTCGAGCGACTGTCCTTCCTTGGGCATGCCTACCAACAGGAAGAAGCCGTAGTCCATCATACTCTCCACACCCGACTGGGCTACCATCACCTTCATCTCCTGATTGAGGTCAAGGTCAAGGAGACCAGCCTTGCCGTTGCTGAGAACAGCGTCGATGAGTTCCAGCGTATCGTTCTGCAGAGACGAGGCTTTCTCGCTACGCCAGCCCAGCCAGATGCTCTCGGCTTCGAGGCCAAGAACGGTGGTATCTACGGGTGCCGTCAACGGTTCAAGCTCCGGGAACGTCGGCTGAGCAACGTCGTCGCCGGGCTTCCAATCACCGAAATACTGCTTCAGCGTTGCCAACACCTGGTCGGGGTCGAAGTCGCCTGCCATGCAGATTGCTACATTATTGGGCACATACCACTTGGCGAAGTAGTTCTTGATGTTGGTGATGGAGGGGTTCTTCAGGTGCTGTTGGGTGCCGATGGTGGTCTGTGTGCCATAAGGATGCGAGGGGAAAAGCTTGGCCAGCAAGGCCTCGAACTGCTTGTTGCCATCGTTCGAAAGGCCGATGTTGTACTCCTCATAGACAGCCTCCAACTCGGTGTGGAAGCCGCGAATCACCATGTTCTGGAAGCGGTCGGCCTGTATCTTGGCCCAGTTCTCCACTTCGTTGGCAGGGATTTCCTCCACATAGCAGGTCACATCGTTGGAGGTAAAGGCATTCGAGCCCTCGCTGCCGATAGCTGCCATCAGCTTGTCGTACTCGTTGGGGATGAAATACTTGGCAGCAAGTTGCGAGACGCTGTCTATCTCGTGGTAGAGCTGCTTCCGCGTTGCCTCGTCGGTTGTGGTGCGATAGACTTCGTAGCGTTGCTCAATATCGTCGAGCAAGGGAGCCTCTGCTTCGGGGTTATTGGTGCCGAACTGACTGGTTCCCTTGAACATGAGATGCTCCAGATAGTGCGCCAGACCGGTCGTTTCGGCCGGGTCGTTCTTCGAACCGGTGCGAACGGCAATGAAGGTCTGAATCTTCGGCTCTGCCTTATTGACAGAGAGATAGACCTTCAGTCCGTTGTCGAGCGTGTAGATGCGGGTCTGCATCGGGTCGCCCTTGACACTCTCGTAACCCTTTCCGTCGGAGCAGGACGAAAGACTTGCCACAGCTGCAAAACATGCAACAACGAGTGGCATGAAATAGAAAAAACGTTTGCTTGTCATAATCTTCAATTTAAATTCCAGCGCAAAAATACGCTTTCTTTCACGAAACGCAAAACATTGCGACAGAAAATATCGTCTTTTTTTGGATGAAAGCAAAAATAACTCTACCTTTGCATGCTGATTATATTATTAATAAGGTAAAAAAGGATAAGATTCCACAGAAAACATGAAAAAGTATTTACTCCTCCTTCTTTGTGCGTTGCTGGCCTTTGCCGACGCCTACAGTCAGAACGAAGTATCGGGCATCTATGCCGGCGGACACATCCGTCGCGGCCGCCCCGGAACCATCACCAAGCTTCGCAATTCGGGCTTCACCTATCTCATTCTCTTCAACGTCAACGTAGAAACCGACGGCACGCTGACCACCGATGGCGAGACCATCTGCAAGGACGGAGAATACGTCTTCCAGCAGACACAGCCCTACTACCAGCAGGACATCAAGAACCTCAAGACAGCTCCCACCGGCATCTCGCGCATTGAAATCTGCATCGGCGGCTGGGGCAACGGCTCCTACGGCAACATACGCAACCTCGTGAACTCGAAGGGAACAGGCAAGTCCTCCATCCTCTACCGCAACTTCAAGGCGCTCAAGGATGCTGTGCCCGAAATAGATGCCGTCAACAACGACACGGAACAGGACTACGATGCCGAATCCGCTGCCAAGTTCCACATCATGATGTACGACCTGGGCTACAAGACAACCATTGCCCCCTACACCTACATGAGCTACTGGACATCGCTCGTCAGCAAGATTCGTGCCTCCCGACCCGATGCCGTGGACCGCGCCATGATTCAATGCTACGACGGCGGCGCAGGCAACGTCAACAGCGTGGGCTCGTGGAACTTCCCTGGTGTGGCACAGCGACACCCGGGACTGCTGGACTACTCCAACGACTGGAGCGTGGAACGCAACCTGGCACAATTCCAGTCATGGAAGGACCAGGGCGTAGCTACCGGAGGATTCGTATGGCTCTTCAACGACGGATACGACGAGACATGGAACATGAACGGCTGGGCTGCCGGACTGAACCGCATCTTCGGCCCCATGCGCACAACACCCGAGGATGAGATAATCGTGCGCTGCTACAGCGAGAAGAACTATGGCGGCTACTGCATTCCCCTGGGCGAAGGCACTTACTCACAGCCCGAGCTGGCACTCTACGGCATCGCAGGCAACGACATCTCGTCCATCGAAATCCTCAACGAGAACTATCGCGTCAAGGTCTACACAAGCGTCAACTGCACCGGCTCCTACCTCATTCGCCAAGTCTCCACAAAGACATTCTCCACGAGCTACGACAATAAGATTTGCTCCATGAAGGTGGAGCTGAAGCCAGGTGTAGGCATTGGAGAAATCGATGCCGATGAAGACATCCTGCTCACCGCCGAGCGGGACAACATCCTCGTGGAGAACGCAGAAGGCGAACGCCTCTGCATCTACGACACAGCCGGCAAACTCATCAACCAAAGCACCATCGTGACAGCATCCCAAGCCGTCTCCATCCAAGCGCTGCCTCGCGGCAACTACATCATCCGCGTGGCAGACAAGGCCATCAAAGTGCTACGATAAACCTATAACCATGAACAAAACAACACTCCGCTTAAAGCACTCCGCAGATGCTCTGCTACTCTGCGGACTTCTCCTCGCACCAAGCTCCATCCCCCTCGCCGCACAAGACTTCATCTTGCCGATGGGATACGACGAGCCTTGGACGGGCAAGCTCCTCTTCAACAGCGAGGGCGGCTACAACACCGGCGGCACACACGACTGGGAACAGCTCTACGAAGCACAGCCGGGCGATGTCTATACCATCACCATGCCCACCGCTTGCCATCAGCCCGAATACGGTCGCGTGCAGTTCAAGACCCCCATCACATTGCTTGCCGACCACACCTATCGCTTCCTCATCTCGCTCACGTCGGACAAGGACATCAGCGGGGTGAACGTGGCATTATGCGAGAACGAAGACGAAGACATCTGTCTGACCACAGCTTCCGGAAGCCTCACAGCCGACAAGAAGATAACCTTCTCCCGCTCGAAGCTCACCGGAGTGGATATCGAGGATGCTAAGATTGCCCTGGAATTCCCCACGACCGAGGACGATGTCGTCATCACAATATCGGGCATCAGCATCTACGACACAACAGCAGACAAAGAGCTCTGGAAGGGCACATCCTTCTACAACTGGTGCTACTATGCAGACGAGGAAGGACATCGCATCCAGGACATGACGATTGACGGACGCACCGAGACACTCAGCTGGACACTTCCCGACTTCGACGATTCCCTGTGGACCGAAGCCGTGATGCCCATCGGCAACTGGGGTGCCATCGATGGCGTGCAGACTGAATGGCCTGGCGGAGACAACACAAACTACTGGTTCCGACGCAACTTCATCCTCTCCGAAGTGGACAGCACCTCGCGCTACATACTCAATGTCCTCCACGACGACAGCTACCGCATCTGGCTCAACGGCGAACTGCTCGACGAAGCCGACAACTGGACCATCGGCACCGATGCCGTGCAGATAGAGATACCCTACACTTCGCTCAACGTCGGAAACAACGTCGTCGCTGCCTACGTCCAACAGAACTGGGGCGGCAAGCTCTACGACTGCGGACTGACCGAAGAGAAGGACTTCTACGAGGGCTACGACAGCGACGGCGACCCCCGGCGGCTCATCATCAACGAGGTGCAGGTGGGCAACATCGACCAGTACATCGACTACTCCTACAACTACGGCGGATGGATTGAGATATACAATCCCACGCAAAAGAGCATTCTGCTGGATGGCATGTACGTCTCCGACAGCCCCGACGAACCCTACAAGTTCAAGCTGCCCACTGGAACTGGCGTCGTGAAGGCTTGCGACTTCAAGGTCCTCTACTTCGACCACAACTCAGCCGACGGCACTTTTGGCGACACAGCATACAAGCAGGTGCGCTTCAAGCTGCAGAACGACGGCGGCACCATCTGTCTCTTCGACGAGGAGGGCAAGTTCATCACCTCTGCCGACTATCCCGAGCTCATCACCCGATGCTCGTGGGCACGCAAGCAGGACGGCAGCCAGGAATGGGGATGGACAGGCGAACCATCGTTGGCCGCATCGAACAACAACAGCGACTTCGCCGAATTCCGGCTCGAAGCTCCTTGGGTGGACACCGACTCGCGTCTCTTCACCGAACCGTTCACCGTCAGCGTCAACATCCCCGAAGGCGTCACATTGCGCTACACCACCGACGGCTCCACACCTACCGCCACCAATGGCAAGACGAGCACCGACGGCATATTCTCCATCAGCGAGACCACCGTGCTGCGCCTCTGTCACATGCAGCAGGGCATGCTCCCCAGTCCCGTCGTCACGCGCAGCTACATCTACCGCAACCACGACTACTACCTGCCAGTCGTGTCCATCGCCACCAACCGCGCCAACCTCTACGACGGCACAATTGGCGTCTACACCGACGGCAACAATGGCGTCAGCGGACGCAACCACAGCAAGTCCAACATCAACATGGACTGGGAACGCCCCGTCAACTTCGAATACATCACGCCCGAGGGAGAGATGGCCGTCAACCAGGAAGCGGAGTTCGTCATCTCGGGTGGTTGGAGCCGACACTATGCACCATCGTCCTTCAAGATAAAGGGCACCAATCGCTACGAAGGCAAGAAGACCATCGACTACTACCCCTTCTTCCCCAACAGCCCCTTCAACAAGTACCGGCAGATAATGGTCCGCAACGGCGGCAACGACAACAACTCGCAGGCTCATGGACGCGTGCGCGACGCCATCACTCAACAGGTGCTCCGCTCCAGCGGCTTCTACTGCGACTGCCAAGACTACCAGCCCGTACACGTCTTCTTCAACGGACGCTACCTCGCTCAGCTTAACCTGCGCGAACCCAACAACCGCTATCACGGCTATGCCTACTACGGCTACGACGACGACGCCATGGATGCCTTCGAGTACTCCAACGGCTACTTCCAGATGGCCGGCACAAAGGAGTCCTTCAACCGCTGGAAGCAACTGGCATCCGGCTCCTCCAATCCCGCCACCTACGAGGAGCTCAAGAAACTTGTCGACATCGACGAGGTGACAAACTTCTTCGCCGCCATCAGCTACATAGGCTGCTCCGACTGGATCTGTAATAATAATAATGTAAAGGGCTACCGCGCACTGCCCGACGGCAAGTTCCACCTCACACTCCACGACCAGGACTGGGGCTGGAGCAACAACAACGGCGTACTGCTGCTCGACGGCAACTACGGCAACGAACTGCTCTCCATCTACAACAACATGAAGCGCGGCAGCGCAGACTTCCGCCGTCGCTTCGTCGATGCCTACTGCATCCTGCAAGGCAGCGTCTTCACGCGTAACCGTTGCCTCAACATCGGCGACAGCATCTGCCGACTCGTAGAGACAGCCCTCTCGTGGGAAAACAAAGAGCCCCGGACATCGTTCAACGAACAGAAGTCGTCCATGATTGGACAGACATCGCGCACCATTCGCATGAACTCCCTCCGCTCTGCCTATGGCCTCGGCAATGGCATGGCGGTACAATTCCAAGCCAACGCCCCTGGTGCTGCCTTCCTCGTGAACGGTCAGCCTGTACCCGGTGCTGCCTTCGACGGCACACTCTTCGCGCCCGTCACACTCGAAGCATCCGCACCTGCCGGCTACAACTTCGTGGGCTGGCGGAAGAACGGCAACGCTACCGTCAGCGCCATCAAGAAAGGTGACAAGTGGAGCTACTGGGACCAGGGCTCGCTCGACGGGACTGACTGGAAGACAGGCTCCACCTCAGACTGGAGCGAAGGCACCACACCTCTCGGCTATGGCAAGAGCACCATTGCCACCACCATCAGCTACGGCACCGACAGCAGCCAGAAGCACCCCACCTACTACTTCCGCAAGAGCTTCCCGTTCGACGACGAGCCCTCCGACGTCACAGCCATGACCCTCAACTTCACAGCCGACGACGGCTTCATCGTCTACATCAACGGCACAGAAGCTTGCCGCTACCTCATGCCCGACGGAGAACCCACCTTCTCCACCTACGCCACCACCTACGCTCCCGACAACCCAGACTCCGGCACACTCGACCTCCCCGTCAACCTGCTGCGCAAGGGTCAGAACATCATCGCCGTCGAGGTGCACAACAACGTACCAGGCTCCTCCGACATCTATTGGGATGCCGAGATAAGTTACGCCATAACCGCCGAATCGGCCATCGTCAGCCGCGAACGCACCTTGCACCTCGACACCGATGCCAACACCCAGCTGACTGCCGTCTTCGCACCGCTCCACCCCGAATGCCTCGTGGCAGCCGGTGCACCGCCCGTCGTCATCAACGAGGTGAGTGCCAACAACGGCGTAGCATCCAACGAATACGGCAAGCGCAACGACTGGATAGAGCTCTACAACACCACCGACCAGCCCATCGACCTCAGCGGCATGTATCTCACCGACGACCCGGCCAACCCACAAAAGTACCAAATCACAGCCCCCATCTCCAATGGTCAACGGTCAATGGTCAATGGTCAATGGTCAATGGTCAATGGTCAATGTGTGATTCCTGCTCACGGCTTCTACATCGTTTGGGCCGACAACCTCGACCCCTTGCGCTACCTGCATGCCGGCTTCAAGCTGAGCAACACCAACGAGCAGAGTGTCATGCTGACGGCAGCCGACGGCTCCTGGAGCGACTGCCTCACCTATCAGGCCCATGGCAGCGACGAGAGTGTAGGACGCTATCCCGATGGCGGCAAGCGCATCTACCGCATGACGCGCCCCACCATTCGTCAGACCAACACCCTCACCTCCTATAGCGAATGGCTTAGCGGCATCGACGAGAACTTCGATGAAGAAAGCTACCTCGACGCCATCATGTTGCCCGAAGCAGAGATGGCAGCAGGAGGCGAGGACGCCATCTATCGCCTCGACGGCATAAAGGTGTCGCGTCCACAGCGCGGCATCAACATCATCCGCACGACGAAGCCAGACGGCACAACAAGCGTCAAGCGCATCATCGTCAAGTAAATCGGAGGACAAAATCCCTCCCGCCGCATCACATTCCCCCACAGCGCAGGGAACAAACAATTTCAGAGGCTGTGGATGCCACAAGAGAAAGCCGCCTATCTTCACAGACAGGCGGCTTTATACATACAATAAACAACTTATTCTCTCTTTTCTTCTTTCTCTTTTTCCCCTTTTATTACGGTTGTTACGCTGTTACGGTCACTTAACCATGACCTTTCTTGTTGAGCCGTCGGAGTAGCGGATGATGTTGATGCCCTTCTGCGGCTCTGCTATCTTGCGGCCTTGAAGGTCATAGCGAGCCACTTCCACTGCATCCTCAGATGCCTCCACTCCTTCTATGCCATCGGGGTCTGCGCTTGTTGAGAAGGTCCGCATTTCGCCATAGAACGTTTCTCCCTCCGAGGTTGTCACGAAAGCAACATAATTGTATGTCGTTTCGTATTCAAGGTCTTTCAAAGTAGCTGTCATTATGTTGCCCTGTGCATTCACAACCGTTGCTCCGTCTGGAACAGATGCTGCCCTTCTCCTTAATGAAACAGATGTGTTGCCTTCCCAATACATGAAGCCCTGGCTCACCACATTGTCTGTTCCTCGCATAGCATAGCCCATCACCTCTGCTGAGTTGCCTGTCACGTTGATCTGGGCATAAGTGTGAACGGTTGGTTCGAAGTAGCTTGTGTTTGTCGGGTCAATGCCTACCCAATTGCCGTAGTAGCGATTGCCGGAATCCGACTCATAGTAGGGTCTGTACTTCCATAGCTTCTCTGCGTAGAGGTTGCGGATGTAACCTTCCATCTTGCCTTCGTAGAGATATGCCGTTCCAGAGTTCGAGGCGAAGTCGTCTGTCCAGTCTGTACGCCTCCACTCAAAACCAACGTTCGTCTCTTCGTCATCAAGATTCGATTCGGCAGAGACAATGACATTGCCTACATTGACGACCTTAGGTTGTCGGGTTGTAAGAGTAAGAGAAGATGTTTTTATATTTTTTGAATCATAATAAGTGTATGTTTCGCCATCGCCATATTCCACAACTACCGAATACTTGCAAGTATAGGATGTGTTGGGCTTAAGTCCATGTATGCTTCCTTCGTTTTCTGCCATTTGCCTGCCATCCATCGTCAGCGTAGTAGAGACGACCTTTGCATCCCCTTCTGTATAGCTTCCTCCTACTGTCAGCGACGATGCTGTTATTCGTTTGCTGACCACTTTGGAGTCGATGGGTGATGTGGCAATAATCGCCGAAGTGCTAAAAGAATTGTCAGCGTAAAGCACCTTCAACGGAACTGTTAGTGTATAATCCGGCCTCAGACCTTTTATCATATACGTATTCTCGCCGACTGCTTCACCCATAATATATTCATACTCCAACTCTGGATAGAAATTGTTGATTTGATAGGTTATGCTTGTCTGGGTTGTTGACAATGCAGACAATGAAGGACGAGACAACATTGTGCCTGTCCCAATTTCGTAAGGGTCGGTATTAAAGTGATTCCAGACATACACCAGTGCATAGCTTGCGCGTGAGACATAGAATTGGACATTATTGCACTCGTAGAAGGCATTATCACCGATGCTTGTTACACTACTGGGGATGATTATTGAGGTCAGGCAGTAGTAACGATTATTGAAAGAGGAGTTGTCTATTCTGTTGACCTTATAAGATTCTCCTTCTATCTCTACAAAAGAAAGAATCTCAGCTTCTACATTTGAGTATGAAGTAATGTTGTTGCCAACGACCGAAACATAGTTGTTTAATGTGTCGGTGACTTGGTAGATTACGTAGCCTATGGTTTTCTTCGTCCATGCGAAGGTACCAGAGATTATTATGTCCCGAGCAGGCATTATCTCGGGCAAGTTGTTCCAACCGGAGAAGGTCATACCTTTCCTGACAGGTACGGGCTCTGGAGTTATGGCGGCATGGTAATCAATCTCGTATGATTTATAGACCTTGCCATCAACAACATAAGTAATTTGATATTGGTTGATTATCCATTGTGCCTGCACCATGATATCGTGCGCTGGCATCGTGGTAGGCAGTCCGCCCCAACCGACAAAGGTGTGGCCTTCCTTCGTAGGTGCAGTTACAGATGGCAAGGTGCTACCATACACTAAACTGTATGAAGCATATACTTTCCCGTCAACCATGAATGTCAATGTGTATGAATTTATGTTGAACGAGCCTATTACGGTTACATCATGTGCTGGCATCGTAGCAGGCAAGCCAGTCCAACCGCTGAAGGTATGACCTTCCTTGATTGGAGCAGGTTCAGGCGTAATTGCAGTACCGTATTGCAAGGAGAGTGTCTTGTAAACCTCGCCATCTACTTTATAAGTAAGAGCATAAGAGTTTATACCGAAGGAGCCTGTAACTACGACATCGTGAGCCGGCATTTTCTCTGGTATTTCACTCCAACCGCTGAAAGTATAACCTTCCTTCTTGGGCGCAGGTTCTGGAGTAATATCCTGCCCTTCTTTATATTGATATGACTTATATACATTATCATCAACCTTATAGATTAAAGCATAAGTGATAAAGTTGATAATTCTTCCAAATGAGCTCCATGGTTCAGTTGTCTTATAAAAATTTATAGATTGTGGCGGGACATGTAAGCAAGTATTTTGAAGATTAATGTTTTTAAATGCAGATGTTGATGTCGTTGGAACTATTTCTGCACTACAGAAAACATCTGTGAGCATATTACAACCGGAGAATGCTTCGTCGCCGATGCTGGTCACACAGTTCCCGATAGTGACAGAGGTCAGGCTGCTGCAATTAAAGAAGGCTTTGTTGCCGATGCTGGTCACGCTATTGCCTATGGTAATGGAAGTTAGGCCGCTGCAATTCCAGAAAGCATAGTTGCCGATGCTAGTCACGCTGTTAGGGATGGTTATGGAGGCTAGGCCGCTGCAACCAGAGAAGGCAGAGCTGCCGATGTTGGTCACACTGTTAGGGATGGTTATGGAGGTCAGGCTGCTGCAACCATCGAAGGCATTGCTGCCTATGGTGGTCACGCTGTTGGGGATGGTGATGGAGGTTAGGCTTTCGCAGTAGTAGAAGGCACCTTCAGCAATGCTTGTCACGCTGTTGGGGATGGTGACAGAAGTCAGGCTGCTGCAACCTACGAAGGCATAACTGCCGATGCTTGTCACGCTGTTTGGAATGGTGATGGAGGTTAGGCTAGTGCAGCCAGAGAAGGTACGTTCACCAATGCTGGTCACGCTGTTTGGGATGGTGATGGAGGCCAGATCGACGCAAGAACAGAAGGCCAATTCGCCAATGCTAGTTACGCTACTTGGGATGGT
>CADCCR010000061.1 GCA_902799985.1 uncultured Bacteroidales bacterium
TCGTTCCTCATTGCCACACCGCAGACGGGCGTGGACAGCATCATCGCCACCTATAGCCTGATGGGTCTGCCCTTCGCCATCATCCGCCCCATCGTGGCTCTGCTGACGGCCGTCTTCGGAGGTCAGTTATGTAACTGCCTCACCCCCGAACCCTCAAGGAGCCTCACCCCCGACCCCTCTCCGAGGAGAGGGGAGAAAGGGAGATGCAATACAAATAACGCACAAGAAAGCTCCTCTCCCCGGAGAGGGTTTGGCGTGAGACTGCTTTCGGCCCTCTCCTACGCCTTTGGCGAGATGATGGAGGACATCGGCAAGTGGCTTGCCATCGGACTGATTGTGGCCGGCATCATCACGGCTGCTGTGCCCGACTCCTGGTTCACCATCTTCCAGGGGAACACGTTCTATAGCATCCTCTTCGTGCTCGCTTTCAGCATACCCATGTACCTTTGTGCCACAGGCAGCATTCCCATCGCCCTGGCCCTCATGGTGAAGGGACTGACGCCAGGCGCCGCTCTGGTGCTCCTGATGGCTGGTCCGGCCAGCAACGCCGCCAGCATCCTCGTCGTGGGCAAGGTGCTTGGCAAGCGCACGATGCTGATCTACCTCTTCTCCATCATCGCGGGTGCTGTCCTCTTCGGCTTCGGCATCGATTACTTGCTGCCCCGCGAGTGGTTCACCGTCCCTGTCATGCAGCACGCAGCCTGCCACGAGGACGGCATCGGACTCTTCTCCTACATCTGCACAGCCCTGCTGCTCATCCTCCTGGTGCGTGCGCTCTGGCCTTTCGGTCACCACCATCACCACCACCACGAGACACTTTCCCAGGCGGAAGCCGAGGAGGTCTCTTACAACATCGAGGGCATGAACTGCAACCACTGTGTCAGGAAGGCCATCGCATCGATCATGGGCGTGGAGAACGTCGAGGTGTCGCTCCGCGAAGGCAAGGCCCTCGTTGCCGGTTCGCCCGACGAGGCCGAGGTGCTCCGTGCCGTAGAAAGCATCGGCTTCAAAGCCGCTAAAACCAATTGAAAATAATATCATATGAAACAGACCCTACTCGCCCTCCTGCTGCTGACAGCCATCAACGGCCTGGCAGCGGAAACAGACGTGACAAGCACTTACATCGACAACGCCGACTTCGAAGCCCGCTTTGCCGGTTGGAACAACAACGGTTTCTACTTCGTCACCAACCCCAACTTCAGCGGAAAGCACGGCAAGATATACATGGAACGATGGGTCGCATCGGGCGGCAAGATTCCGAACGTCGAGATCTGTCAGGACCTCTACCTGCCGGCGGGCACCTACACGCTGACGGCTGCCTGCCAGAACGTGCAGCAGTCGGGCAAGATTGCCGCATGCCGCGGGGCCGTGCTCTATGCGGCGGGGGCTGACACGACGGTGACGGCTTCGGGCGACTACAGCCTGACCTTCACCGTGCTCGAAGGCAAGACACGTATCGGCTTCAAGGTGGCATCGACGAACGCCAACTGGGCTTCCATCGACAACGTACGGCTGAAGCAGCTCGACACCGACATCGGGGCAGAGCATGCCGCACTGCAGAAGCTCGTCGACACCGCGTCGGAAGTGCTGGGCGAGGGCAGCGGAGCCGAGGAACTGGCCGCCGCCATCGACGAGGCCAAAAGCCTGATCAGCTCCGGAAGCAACGCGGGAATCGGCCCCCTGGCAAAGCGTCTGAGCAATGCCACCCTGAACTATCGCATCCTCAACGCCACCGGAACGACTCCACGCGTGACCTCCACCAACCAGTTCGTTGCGGCGGGTGCCACCATCCTGCTGGGACGCATGACAGCCACTCCGTCGACGGGCTACCTGGAGAAAGGCTTCTGCTGGAGCACCGACCCCGAGCCGACCATCTTCGACAACCGCTCCACAAGCCATTTCTCTGCGAACGGCGAAATCTATCGCATGGAACGACTGCAGCCCGGCACGATGTACTACGTCCGACCCTACATTCTGACCAACAAGTACATGCTGGCCTATGGCGACATCATCAAGGTGCCCACATTGCCACGGGGCACGGTGACCGCCGACTACGACAACGGCGGAGCCACCGAACAGAACTACCGCATCGCCTCGGCCGTCGAGGAGATAAAGTGGCTCTACAACAACCTCTCGTCCGTACGCGGCATTAACCTGAGCGTACACTACGGCGCCGATACACCCACAGCCGACTGCTCCTACGGCGGATGGATGCGTGTGGGACCCAACGAAGCCTACCAGCAGACAGGCACCATCCTGCACGAGACGAACCACGGCGTCGGCGTCGGAACGAGCGACATCTGGTGGAATGGCAACTATCGTCAGGACGGCGACCGCGGCCGATGGCTGGGGCCCAGGGCCACACAGATGATTCGGTTCCTGAACAAGGACAACGGTGCCTACATGACCGGCGACAACACTCACATGTGGCCCGTCTCGTCGTTCAGCGGACCGAACTACGGCATCAACGGCTCCTGGGAGGACAGTTACAACCCGGAGAACACATTATTATACTATGGCAACGTGCTCCTTACACATGCCTTGCACCAGGACGGACTGATCTGCTCATCGGCTGTGGGCTTTGCATCACCGGCCTACACCTTCCCGCAGGACGACGAAGAGAAGTACTACATCAAGACAACCGACGAGGCCAGCGGCAACGCGTCGACGCTACTCTACGCCACGGAGACGGGAACCCTGATGCAGAGGTCCACGACCGCCGCACAGGCACAGGCCGACGACAACTTCGCGTGGAACATCATCTACGACCCCAAGACAGCCTACTACATGTTACGCAACGTGGGGACGGGACGACTCTTGTCCGCCTCCGGACAGCAGTTCCGCACACAGCTCCGCACGTCGCCCACGGCAAGGGAGCAGGTGCAGCTGCTACCCTCCAGGTCGAACTACAAGAAGGGCGGGCTCGACACGCCGTCGTACTGGATAACGATAGGGAAAGTGGCACTGAAGGCCAACACCAAGACCGCCGTGGCAGGTGCCGCATTCGACGCCAGCGACAGCAACGCCAAGCAGCACTGGCTGCTGATGAAGGCCGACGAGATGCAGGCCTTCGACCGCTTCTGCACCGACCAGGCCATGCCCCGGCTGGACGACATCCTGGCTGCGGCAAAGGCATCGATGCAGACCGAGAGCAAGTCTTCTACCGAAGAGATGAGCCAAGAGGAAGCCGCCGAGCCGATGCTGAACCTGCTGCAGACCGTCGAAGCCGAGAAGGAGGGGTACAATGCGGACGACATTGAGACCGCCATCGGCAGTCTGCGCACGACCTTCATCGCATACCTTGCGAACGTCCAGCCCGCTTCGCCCGACCAGCCCATCCCTGCCTCGTGGCTCATAGAGAACGCCGGTTTCGACGAGAACGCCGAGGGCTGGACCCGCGGACCGGAAAACGTCAAGTACGGCGTGGCCGAGTTCTTCGAGACAACCTTCAACACCTATCAGGTCCTTTCGCCAGCCCTTCCGGCCGGCAACTACGTGCTCACTCTGAATGCCTTCCAGCGTCCGGGCACCTACAAGAACGCCTATGCCGAATGGCAGGCAGGGGGCGAAACCGTCACCTCGCAGCTGTACGTCACGGCAGGGGGCAACACCTTCAGCCAAAACGTGAAGAACATTTGGGACGATGCCGCGGATGCCCAGAAGGAAGGGCGTTGCGCACAGATGGCAGACAAGTTTGTCCCCGACAACATGCAGGCGGCAAGTTCCTGGTTTGCCGACGGCCTTTACCGGAACAGTCTGCCCTTCAGCGTGCCCTCAGCCACGACGTTCAGGATTGGCATCCGCTCCACGAAGAGCGACGCCTCGTGGTGGACCTGCTTCGACAACTTCGGCCTGCTCTACTACGGCCCGTACGACTCCGCCACAGGCATCACCGACATTGGAACAGAATCGCACAGCACGGAAACCGAACCGGCCAACTGGTACGACCTGAGCGGCGCGAAGCTCAGCGGCACGCCCACCCGCAAGGGCATCTACATCCGCGGCCGCCGCAAAGTAATCATCAAGTAAAGTCTCCCGACACGGCACGTGCTTATTCCGGAGACCCCCTCCAAACCTCCCCGAGGGGAGGCTTCCTTCGCTGCAACATCCACTCCCCCTCGGGGGAGACGGAGGGGGGTCGCCTTCGGAAGCGCCCCGTGCTTATTTTGGAAGCGCGTGCCGTGTCGGGAATCAGTACACGGACTTCCTGCCTTTGCGGACGAGGATTTGTCTCCTGCCGCTGCGGGCGGGTGAGCCGACCTGCTGGCCGCCTATATTATATATATAATGTGTGTCTGCCTCCTGACGGGTGATGCTGCGGACGGCAGTGGCTGTGCCGCCATCCATCGCGAACTGGCAGGTGCAGAAGGGTGAGCCTTGGCGACGCCCGTCGACGGCTTGCACGCCGATGGTATAGGTGCCGTCGGGCAGGGTGAGCACAGCGGATGTGGCTGTGCCGCGGTTGCCGGCTTCCTCCACTTTTCGCTGTCCCTGGTGCTGCTCGTCGGTGAAGGCACGGCAGTTGCCCAGCAGACGTCCGTCCTCCGTCAGGATGTACATCTCGTAGGTTGTGCTGCGAGGTGCTCCGTCGGCAGGTTCCCATCTGACGGTCACCTTGCCCTGCTCGGCCGCTTCTATGCTGACGCTCTGCGGAGCGGCAGGTGCCGGAGTGTCCGGTTCGGCCGACTGCGTGACGATGAACGTGCGGCCCGAGCTGTAGTTATGGTCCACGAATTGCTGGTTCTCGCAGAAGCCTGTCGTGAGGATGTCCTTCTTCCCGTCGCCGTCCCAGTCGGTGATGACGGTGGCCGACTCCGAGCCGCCTCCGTAAATCTTCTGCCTGCTGAAGGTGCCCTCTTCGCTGCCCAGCCAGATGAAGCCGCTTTGCTTGTTGTCTTCGGGGCACCAGCCTTGGTGGATGATGTCGATGTGTCCGTCGCCGTCCCAGTCGTAGGCATTGGCGACGCCTGCCACGGAGTTGAGGCCACGCACCTTGTAGCGGTCGAACTGCTCCAGCGGGAGCGGTGTGAAGTGGCCTGTGCCGTCGCCCTGACATACAAACGTGTGTTCCCAGTAGCCCTCGCTGTTCGATCCGGTTAGCTCAATGGCTTTGGGTGTGCCGGGGAAGAAGCCGCCGTCGCCGCTCACGTAGATGTCCAGGATGCCGTCGCCCGTCAGGTCGGCCACTGCCAGTCCGCCGTTATAGACCGACGGGTTGTCCAGTCCCCAAAAGGTGCGCACGAACTTCTCGCCCGTGCCGTCGTTGAGATAGACCTCCGTGAAGCGTTCCCAGTCGGCGCCGACGTTCTGGCGGTAGTCCCAGTTGTTCGACGAGACGATGAAGTCGCAGAAGCCGTCGCCATTGAAACCGCTGTCGAAGTAGATGGGCCGCAGGGTGACGGTCGTGCCGTCGCAGCCTTGGTTGAGCAGCACCACGTTGTTCTCCGTCACGCCGATGCCGACGATGTCCGGCAGTCCGTCGTTGTTGAAGTCGGCCACCGCGCCGGAGCGGATGTTGTAGATGTTGCTGAAGACCTTCGTGAAGTTGCTCGGCAGCTTCCGCCGCGCGTCGGTTATCTTCACCTCCAGCTTGCGAAAGGTGCCGTCGCCCTGGCCCAGGAAGATGCCCTTATCGTTGTTGTAGGTCTTGGTGCTGATTTCGCGCGTCGTAGGCAAGGGGTTCTCGAAGCAGACCACGTCCATCGTGCCGTCGCCGTCGAAGTCGCAGATGCTCAGCGAGGGGCGCGTGGTGCAGTTCAGGGGATTGCCGATGTCGGTCCACCGGCCTTGCTCCTGCTTCAACAGCCAGCGCGGACGCGACCCGAAGTAGCCTTCCTCCCCGGCCACGAGGAGCTCCATCGCGCCGTCATTGTCAAGGTCGGCTGCCACGATGTTGCCGTATTGTGTGCCGTAGTCGTGCGTCTTCAGCATGGTATAAGGCTCCTCTGCGATGTAAAGGCCAAGGTCGGCATTCGAGCCGCCGAAGTCGTTGTGGACATGCATGGCCAGCACGTTCTCCCTTCCGTCCGTGTGGATGAGGGCAGTCTCGGCTTCGGTGAGGAGATAGACCGCGCTGAGCGAGCCGTCGGGGTCGCCGTCGGGGTAGGAGACGAGCAACTGTCCGTTCAGGTAAATCTCGCAGGGTGCATCGTCGAAGCAGCTCTTCACGCAGACCCGTCGGCCGAGGGCATTGGTCATGGAGAACGTG
Organism: uncultured Bacteroidales bacterium; assembly: GCA_902799985.1. Taxonomy (GTDB): domain Bacteria; phylum Bacteroidota; class Bacteroidia; order Bacteroidales; family Bacteroidaceae; genus Physcousia. The sequence continues at coordinate 6,209 of CADCCR010000061.1, forward strand.
CGGCGCAGGTAGATGTCGGCCGGTATGTCGGAGGCAGCCCAAGTGCCTGTGCCCATCGGCGCCGACATGTCCTTCCACTTGCGGCCGTCCACGTTGGTCAGTTGATAGTCGGTGTCGTACCACTGCCGGCCGTTGGCGTCGGCCGGAGGCGTGCCCAGCACGATGCCCGTCTTGCCGTCGTGACTGTCGCGCCACTGTGCCCAGGGGATATTGTCGTTGAACACCATCGCCTTCACCGGGTAGGAGTATTTGTCGATGAAGTAGGAAGGGAGCAGCGTCCCCTCGTCGAAGTCGGTGGCAGAGGGAATGAGTGTGCTGATGCTGACGTTCGTGAAGCTGACGCTCCCGCCTTGGGCATAGAACCAGAGGTAGCTGCCGTTCTGGTCGGGGAGGCGGTTGACGATGCAGCGACGTCCGTCGATGCAGGCATCGATGATGTCGTCCTTCATGACGATGGTGAGGGTCTGTTTCCCGTCGAGCGCCACGGCGTCGAGCGATGCGTCGTGGGCCAGCTTCACCTTCTGCGCCTTGGGCTGGAGGGCAAGCACGTAGCCATTGTCGCCAGCCTCGCCTGAGCGCAGCCGCAAGCCGTACTCCGTGCAGCTGGCATCGGCCTCGACGTCGAGGGTGATGATGCAGTTGCGGGGCACGTCGGTGGCGTAGGCTTTGCCCGTCGTGCCGGAAGCATTGATGCTGACGGAAGCGCCATTGGCTGTGGCTCGGCTGACGGCTGTGATGCTTGCGGGCTGCGGTGCCTCGCCAGCCGGAATGACCTCCTCGGGGAACTTCGTCGCCAGGTCGCCGTTAGGCAACTGATATGTTTCGCGCAGCACCACGCTGCCACCGAACACACCGCCGCCCGAGTCGCGTCCGTCCGAGCGGCTGGCTATCCATCCTGCCACGATGCGACGCTCGCCAGCGAAGGTGGCTGTCTTGGCCACGTTCACCCATTGCTCCTTCAGCGCCTGCGTCTCGGGCCATTCCCACGGGCCGTAGGCATTCCTCGACTTCACGTAATAGGTGTCCAGTCCCTGTCCGAAGACCAGATAGTACCAGCCGTTCCACTCGAAATAGTCGGGGCATTCGGGCACGGCATTCAGGCCGTCGAGCACGGTGCCCAGCACCTTCCAGTCCTTCAGGTCCTTCGACGTCATGTGCACCAGGCAGCCGCGTGGCCCCTCGCCCTCTGTCTTCTCGGACGAGACGAAGAGGTGGAACACGCCATCGGCATCGACGGACACCTTCGGGTCGCGGAAGTTGCGCTCGCTAAAGCCTTGGGCCGACGTGAAGAAGGGATTGGGCTGCTGCTTCGTGTAGTGCAGCGCATCGGGGCTCGTGGCGTAGCTCAGACGTTCGCACACATTGCCGTTATCCAGCAGACGTGTGGCATAGAAGGCATAGAACTGCCCTTCGTGGAAGACGACAGAGCCTGTGCAGATGGACTTCTCCCACTCCTCGTCGATGCCGATGGCAATGGGATGATGCTGCCAATGAACGAGGTCGCGGGTCGTGCTGACACACCATTGGTGACCGCCCAGGCCGCCCAGGGCGCTGTGATGCCCGGCCGCCCAGGGCGCTGTGATGCCCTTCGTCGAGGAGCCAATAGAGGTAGTATGTGCCGTCGTGGGCAAAGGGGATGCAGTCGCCCACGAAGTAAGCGCCGCCCACAGGGGTGAAGTACTGCATGGTGCCTGGCTGTTTCTCCGGGTCGTAGCCGGAGGCTGCCTGCATCGTCAAGGCCGGGAGCAGAAGCAGACAGGCAAGTGTCAGGAGTATTTTTCTCATAATGGATATGTGTGTTAAAGGGCTTTGTTTTTGAGTAATATGAAGGTTCTTTTCGGTCAGGACGCATGCGATTAGCGGTCAGGACGCGTGCGATTAGCGGTTAGGGCCAACGACGACTCTGCTCTTGCCGCCTTGGGTGCGGATGTAGATGCCGCGGGGCTGTGTGCCGGAGCTAATGGGCTGTCCCATCAGGTTGTAGTAGCGGACAGGTGCCGAGGCATTGTCGCCCTCTGCCGAGGAGGCTTCCGGAGCGACGATAGCCGTGGGGATGCCGGGCTTAGGCGTCACTACGAAGTTGTCGAAGCGGAGCACGCTGTCGTGTGCACGGAAGCCGGCGCGTCCGGTGATGAAGGGCACGGGGTCGGTGTAGGTGATGAGCGGTTTCTCCATATCGTCCAGGTAGCAGCGGATGGTGGCGCCTTCCACTTCCACCTTCATGTGGTGGGGCTTCGAGATGTCGATGCTGTGGCTGACGGATGAGAGCGCCTGCCAGCCGAAGTTATGCTTGCCGAGCGTGGACGATGAGCCGCTGGCCAGGAACACGTAGCCCTGCAGGAAGTCGGTGCCCAGCACAGGGTTGTCGTCCGCTCCGCCCGTGCTGGCATTGGTGGTGCGGAAGAGCAGTCCGCCATTGGTCTGCCCGTTCGGGTAGAAGACGTCGCACTCCACGGTGTAGTCCGTCAGGTGGATGTCGTCGAAGCCGCCCATGAGCATCTTGCCATAGCGCCCCGTCGATTCCAGTTGTCCGTCGACGATGTTCCAGTTGCCCTCGCGGTAGCCCCACTCGTCGCTGAAGCCGTTGTCGAAGTCATCGGCCATCGTATGTGGGTCCTGCACCCCGCGCTTGATGTTGTACTCCATGACGAAGGCCCGGCCATCGACCTGCGAGAACGTCAGACGGTGATGGCCGCCCGGCAGGTCGAGGTCCTTGAGTGTCAGAACTTGGAAGTTGGAGCGCGTGTTGGGCAGCTCGATGTTGTCCATCAAAAGCTCGCCGTCAAGAAGCAGCTGGGCGTGGGACACAACGGTGGAGCGGTAGCGCAGTCCGATGTTATAGAGGCCGTCGCGCTGGATGTTGACGTTGTAGGTCATGGTGGCGCCCGCGTCGCAGCGCATGACGTTGTACTTGCCGACCGTCATGGTGGCGGTAGTGGTCGTCACCAACTCGTTCTTCTCGGCACAGAGATTGGCGGCAATCATGCCTGGCAAGGGCTGGCTGACCTGGAGCGAAGCGCTGCCATCGACATACGGGCTGACGGCGATGTAGCCGAAGCGGGCCGTTTGGCTGAGGCATGCATAGCCCACGCGGCCTGCTTCCGTGGCGAGGGTGAACTGCGACTTGCGCATGCCGTCGATGTAGGCACGGACGCGCGTTCCGTTCTTCTCGATGCGGATGGTGTGCCAGCAGGCCGGGTCGAAGTCGGCAGGCAGGCTGAAGCTTTTCCTCGGCAACTCTGCGCCTTCGGCAACGGTGATGATTTCGAACTTGTTCGTAGCCACGTTGATTGCTGCCATGCAGTAGTTGGCCGCGTCGACATAGGAGAACACGGCACCTATCTCCCCTCCTTGGGAGGGGTTGGGGGAGGCCATGGTGAATTCGGCGGTGTAGTCCGCGAAGGCTTCCGTCTGGAAGATGGCAAAGGCGATGTCCGACGCTGCGTAGGAGAGTGTTTGCTCCTTGGCGTCAGTCTGCCAGCTGCTGCCTTCGGTCGTGGTCCACTTGTCGCCCAGCTCGGTGCGCTCGAAGTAGTCGTTCTCAGCCACGAGCGGACGGTCCTGCTCCCAGTCGGTGGGGCCGGTCATCATCAGTTTGTCGCCGTTCCATGCGATGCGCTCGAAGTTCAAGAGGCGCCGGGCCTTGTTGTCCTGCAGGTTGTGGTAGCAGAAGAAATAGGTGTCGAGGTCGGGGCCGACGAAAGCTGTGCCGTGGCCCAAGGCCTTGTGGGTAGGCGTCTCTGTGTCAACGAGAATCGGGTTCTGCTCGCTTTGCGGACGGAAGCCGGAGAGCGGCCCTGAGCTGGACATGGCGTAGTCGATGCGATAGCCATTCGTCCAGACATGGTTGCCGGTGTAGATGAGATAGAAGATATTGTTGCGCTTGAAGACACAAGGCCCTTCGGTCCATTGGCCGGAGATGCGGCAGCCGAGGTCAACATCGTCGCCGAAGGTGAGGTGGGTGGGCATGAGGCACCCGCGTATGCCGCCGTTGTTGGCGTGGTAGAAGTACCACTTGCCGTCGTCGTTGACGAACATCGAGCCGTCGATGTCGCGCCCCAGGTTGCCCGTCTGATGCGTGAAGGGACCGGTGGGGCTGTCGCTTGTGAGCAGGTAGTGTCCGCCGCCTCGGGGCGAGGTGCACATGTAGAAGCGTCCGTTCCAGTAGATGACTTCGGGCGCATAGGCCACGGCTGTCGTCTCGTCGGTGCAGCAGATGTAGGCCTCGGACCACTCCATGAGGTCCTTCGTCCGCCAGCAGTAGATGTTGCGGTCGCCGGCGCTGACGTAGAGGTAGTAGTAGCCTCGGTACTTCATGATGTAGGGGTCGCCCAGGCTGCGGTTCTGCAGTCCGGGCAGAACCATCGGGTTGGTCCAGCCCTGGGCAATTGACTTGGAGCCGGGCGTCAGTGGCAAGAGGAGGCAAAGCAGCAGTGCCAGCCGGAGGAGATGTTCTTTTTTCATGTGGGAAGTGTATATTTTTTTGCAAAGAACGGCATTTCCCTCCACTTGAAGCACGAGAAAATGATTTAATGATGTAAGTTTTTGTCTTCCGTCGAAGCGTTTGTTGCAATCAGACCCTCAGCGTCGCGTCGGCAGAAACCGCGTGCGCTTCCGAAATAAGCGCCTTGCGCTTCCGAGATAAGCGCACAGAGTGTCGGGCGGATTACTGTGGCGTGTGTCCGTTTGCCGAGAAGCGATAGGTGCGGCCCGGCTGAGTCTCGATGTCGTACTCGTAGACCTTGCGGAGAGGCAGGGGCTGAAGGTCCTTCAGTTCGGGCGAGCGCAACGGCTGACGGATGTCGGCGGGGGCGAGAAGTTCGTTGGGACAGTCGCCGGACGCTGCCTTGAGACCCTTGCCACGAAGCGGGACGTAGGAGCGCAGCCGCAGGGTGCCGCCGATGGTGGAGGTCACTCGGGCCTCGGTCAGCTGACCGTCGTGCCACGTCTCGCTCACAATGAAGCCACCGCGGGCCCTGAGTCCCTTCACCCGTCCGCTCTGCCACTCGTCGGGTAAGGCGGGCAACAGGTGGACGGCTCCGTCGTGGCTCTGCAGCAGCATCTCCATGATGCCTGCCGACACACCGAAGTTGCCGTCGATTTGGAAGGGCGGATGTGCGTCGAAGAGGTTGGGGTAGGTGCGTCCCAAGGGGAACTCGCGTGTCTTGGAGTCGTCGGGCAGCAGGTGCAGCATGTTGCGGATGATGCGGAAGGCATGGTTGCCGTCGAGCATCCGCGCCCAGAAGTTCGTCTTCCATCCCAGGCTCCAGCCCGTGGCCATGTCGCCGCGCTGACGCAAGGTGTTGGCAGCCGCTGCAAAGAGGTCCGGATGGCTGTAGGGCGAGATTTGGTTGGAGGGGTAGAGCCCGTAGAGGTGCGAGATGTGCCGGTGCTGGTCGGTGGGGTCGTCGGCATCGATGAGCCATTCCTGCAACTGTCCGTGCCGACCTATCTGCATGGGCGGGAGCTGGGAGAGTTTGGCGTGGAGGGTGGAGAGCTGAGAGTCGTCCTTGCCGAGGATTCGGGCTGCGCGGGTGGCGGCGGAAAGGATGTCGAAGGCAATCTGGTTGTCCATGGTGGAGCCGGCGGTGACGTTGGTGCTTTTGCCCGTCGGACCGTGCTCGGGCGAGACGGTGGGCACGGTCATCAGCCAGCCGGCCGCCTGCTTCACCTCGCCCCCCTCGGGGTACGTCTGCATGTAGTCGGCGAGGAAGTCGGCCGCACCTCTCAGCACGGGATAGTAACGGGCCAGGAACTCCTTGTCGCCGGTGAAGAGGTAGTGCTGCCAGAGGTGTGTGGCGAGCCATGCTCCGCCCGTGGGGAACATGCCCCAGGGCGTGCCGTCCACCGGTCCGGCTATGCGCCATAGGTCGGTGTTGTGGTGCGCCACCCAGCCGCCGCAGCCGTACATGGTCCGGGCTGTCGCGGCCCCCGTCGTGCTGAGGTCCTCGAGCATCGAGAAGAGGGGCTGCTGCGTCTCCGCGAGATTGCCGATGAGCGCCGGCCAATAGTTCATTTCGGTGTTGATGTTGATGGTGTACTTCGAGTCCCACGGCGCATCGACCTTGTTGTTCCAGATGCCTTGCAGGGTGGCTGGCTGACCGCCCGGCTGACTCGACGAGATGAGCAGGTAACGCCCGTACTGCATCATCAGGGCAACCAAATCGAGGTCGGTGCATTTACCATTTATCCATTTATCATTTACCATTTGTGAGTCGCTGGCAAAGGCAGCCAGGCGCTCGTCGGTGGGCAAGCTAGAAAAACTAGGGGAACGAGTCTCACCAGTCTGACCGGAAAGCACCAGCTCCACGCGGTCGAACTGCTCGCGGTACTTGGTCACGTGGCGCTTCAGGAGCTGCCGGAACGTCTTGCCTGCCAGGGCATCGAGCGTCTGACGGTTCTTCTCCTCGGCGTTGCCGCTGACGTCATGATAGTTGATGAAGTTGGTGGCCGCCGCGATGTAGAGGGTCGCAGTCGTGGCGTCTGTCACGTCGAGCCCTTCTCCGCGCCAGGCGATGTGGCCGTCCGTCCGGACCATCACGCGGCAGTTGGCCTTCAGTCCTGCCGCGACGCCTTCCTGCTCCACGCCTGCCACGGTGGCCGAAAGCATGCCGAGCTGACCCTTTCCGCCTGTGGCGACGCTGCTGACGACCTCCGCCTTCATCGGACTCGCGAAGTCGATGCCCATCGCCAGGGCACCTTTCCTGCCGGCCGTCATGTGGCAGACGATGACGTCATCGGCAAGCGAGGCAAAGGTCATCCGCTCGTACCTCACATTATTATATATGTAGCTTGTGGTGGTGGTGGCGTCCTGCAGGTTCAGGTCGCGCTCGTAGCGACTGACGTTGCGGTGCCCCAGGGAGAGCCTCACGCTGCCCAGCGGCAGGTAGCGCATGCCGTGGGGACCCTTGATGAAGTGCTGACTGATGAGTCGGTCGGCCTCCTGTTCCTTGCCATCGAAGATGAGTCGGCGCACCTCAGGCAACGCTCCGAGCGACTCCCTGCTGTTGTTCTCATGGGGTCGTCCGCTCCAGAATGTTTCCTCGTTCAGCCATATTTCCTCCGTCTCGGTGCCGCCATAGACCATGCCGCCCAAGTGGCTGTTGCCGATGGGCAGTGCCTCGAGCCACCCAGCCGCCGGCCGCGCGTACCACAGCCGCAGTTCCTGTTCGCCGTAAGCAGCGCATCCTCCCAAGGCAAGCATCAAGGTTATCAGCAAAAACCGCATGTCTTTCATAGATGTTCCCTCCGTTTAATCCGCGTAATCCGTGGTTGAAAATCGAAGTTTCAATTCGTTCAATTCGTGTAATTCGTTGTTAAAATAAACGTTCTAAATCCGTGTAACCCGCATAATCCGTGGTTGAAATCCAATCCCCGTTCAGTAACTTACGCTGACTTCGATGCCGAGGTCGCGGATGCGCCGTGCGATGTCTTGCATTGCGGCGGGGTCGGCCTTGAGCAGTCCGCTGACGGGTGTCTCGCGGTCCAGCGTGTAGAGCATGACGGAGCGCGGTCGGATGCGTTGCAGAGCCTCGAGGTAAGGTCCGACGTACGCCTCGGTGGTGTTGTCGAGGTCGTGTCCCTCGTACTCGCCCCGCATGAGCATCGTCTGGATGATGCACTGCCCCTGGAACATGGCGAGGCAGCGAATCTGTTCCTCCACGTCGTAGTGTCCCTGCGGACGGTCCACAAGGTTTATATATTCGGGGCAGACGGTGTCGAGCTTCAGAATGTTGTTGTCGAAGTGTAGGAGCGCCTCGCGTATCTCGGGGCGACGTATCTGAGTGGCATTCGAGAGGATGCTCATCTTGGCCGACGGACAGAGCTCGTCCCTGACGCGGCGCACCCTGTCCACCACCTCGGGGAAGTGCGGATGCAACGTCGGCTCGCCATTGCCAGCAAAGGTCAAGACGTCGGGCACCAGACCGTCCTGCTTCATTTCCAACAGCTTGCTGCGCAAACGGCTCTCCACCTCGTCGGGAGTGGGAAGAGGGTTCTTCGTGCGACGCTCACCATTGAGTCCGCACTCACAATAGATGCAGTCGAAACTGCACACCTTGCCGCCCTTGGGCAACAGATTGATGCCGAGCGACACACCGAGCCTGCGACTGTGCACCGGCCCGAACACGGGGGAATCGTAGATAACTGTACTCATAACGCCTACAAAGGTACGACAAATTAACAACTAAACAAAATTTCTTCCGCCCAAAACCGCAGAACAATCGGATTTCACGGACTGGACGGTTGGTCTTTTCACTTCGAATTGCAGGCTGCCTGGTGGGGCTGTCGCCAGTACGAGGCGAACGACTCCATCATTGCCCAGCGTGCCTTCGAGGAGACACAGCGTGCCCGCGACACCTACATCTACTACCGCGACAGGGACCGCGAGCGTGCCATCATGCAACGCGACGAGCGCATCATACTCGTCTCCGCCATAGTGGGACTGGCCCTGCTGAGCATCGCTATGGCCCTGCTGGCACTCTACAACTATAGGAAGAAGCGGTTCCGTGAGGCCATCACCAGCAAGGACCGCGAGCTGACGCAAAAGAAGAAGATAAACAGGAAGCTGACGCAGATGGTCCTGATGGGCGATGCCTCGGGTGGCGCGGAAGGCGTCATCGAGCACTTCTGCAGCGTCGCCAACGGACAGGAGAAGTTGGACGAAGAATTAAAAAAACATAATTATGAGCCTAAATCTTTAATTCTTCATTCATTATTCAACATTCTTCATTTATTCTTCGTACTTTTGCAGCGCGATATGTTAAGGAAGTTGTCGATAATGGCCATTGCCTTGCTCCTGAGCGGCTTTGTCTGCGCCCAGGAGGAGGACGACGAGCTGCTGCCACAGGAGCCGGTCAACTACAAGCTCAAGCTGCAGGTCTACCGCTACGTGAAGCCCGTCGTGGAGAACGGCGACACGATGTGGTGCTACCTCCTGCCCGAGCTGTGGGTCTATCCGCCCCTGAAGTTCAAGAGCGAGAAGCAGCGCCGTGCCTACAACCGCCTTGTCTACAACGTGAAGAAGGTGTTGCCCATCGCCCAACAGGCCAATGCCCTCATCGAGGAGACCTACGAGGCGCTGGAGGCCATCCCCACCAAAAAGGAGAAACAGGCCCATATCAGCGCGGTGGAAAAGGAGATAAAGGAGATGTACACGCCGCAGATGAAGAAGCTCACCTACAGCCAGGGCAAACTCCTCATCAAGCTCGTGGACAGGGAATGCAACCAGTCTTCCTACGAAATCGTACAGGCCTTCCTCGGTCCGGCCCGGGCCGCTTTCTACCAGGTCTTCGCCTGGACCTTCCGTGCCAGCCTGAAGAAGGAATATCACCCCGAAGAGGAGGACAAACTCATCGAACGCGTCGTCCGGCAAGTGGAGACGGGACAACTGTAGAACCGCCGCACACTTCCGACCGGAAGAACCGCTTTCTAACAACAGATTTGACGGATTTGACGGATGGGCAGGCTGACTTTTAATCCGTTAAATCTGTGGTTTTAATTATTCCTCCAATTCGTGTGAATCGTGCAGTTCGTGGTGAAATGCAAACAGCGGTTCGTGTGAATTGTGCAAATTGCGGGTCAAATGATACCAAGCCCTGGGGTGAGGGCTTGGTATCCGAGGGGACTATTTACTCAGTTTCTTGCCGTCGACGATGTAGATGCCGTTGGGCAGGGTGGTGATGCCATCGGCTGAGTTGGAGACGACGGCGCCGCTGATGTTGTAGACTCTGCTGTTGACGGTGGCGCGGTCCTGGGCGTTGATGCTGCCGATGCCTGTGCCTTCCTCAAAGCCGATGCGGAGCTCGCCCAGGATGGGCATGTGGTCCGACGTGACTTTGTCGTTGACGACTTCGTAGCTCAGTTTCTCTACGCCGCCAATCGGGTCGTAGCTGATGATGTGGTCGATGACGTAGATGCCGTCGCTCCACGTCGGGGTGGTGCGGTCGGAGTGGAAGGTGAAGCCGTTCTCCTGCAGGTACTTGGTGAGTACGCCGCGTGCTCCCTGCATCTCGTCGTCGGTGCCATCGTCGTTGAAGTCGCCGGCTATGATGAGCGGTTTGCCTGTCTCAACCCATTCCTCTGCTGCGGCCTTGATGATGGGACCTGTGCCGCGCCTTGCATCGGCCGAGAGTCCGACGTGGAGGCTTGCGAAGACATAGTTTTCGAACTCAGCCATGAGCATGCGACGGGGCTCGAAGTCGGGCGTCAGGGACACGACCTTGACGGAGAGCGGCATTTCCTTCGAGAGGATGCCGATGCCGTAGCCGGTCAGGGCGCTGCAGAAGATGCCGTACATGCCTGTGGCCTCGGCCAGTTCCTTTATCTGATACTTGTTGTCGGAGCGTGTGGAGAAGACGCTGTCGACCTCCTGCAGGGCCACCACATCGGCCTGCTGTGCGGCGATGACGCTTGCGGTGCGCGACAGGTTGAGGCCGTCCTTGTTGCCGGCGCCGTGCCTGATGTTGTAGCTCAGCACGCGCAGGTTCTGCTTCTTGTACTTGTCGTAGACAGGCTCGGTGTATTCGCCTTTCGCTGCAGCATCGAGGTCGGCTGTCAGGCGCTCGAGGATGATGTCGTAGGCACCGTTCGCGACGGCTTCGTCAGCTTTCGCCCAAACCTTGCGCAGGGCTTTGAGCTGCTGTTCGCCGAGGTTGCTGTGGTCCGTGAAGTCGGGGTGTCCCACCTCGTCCATCTTCTTGGCGAGTGCGAGTCGGAGCTTAGCGGATGGGCTCTCCAGCGAGGCGGCATCCACCTTCTGCGTCTTCCAGCATTCCACCAGGGCTGCGTCCGTTGTGCCGATATGGGTGTAGGGCGTTCCGTTGACGGGAGCAAACATCTCGCTGTCGACGTTGTAGATGGAGAACTGTTTGTTGTTGGTCAGCACGCGGAAGAACGTGAGCGGTTCCTCTTCCATGTCGGACATGAAGACCAGTCCGTCTTCGGTCATCGTGCCGGTGACGTACCTGCCCGTCGCATAGTTGCGAATGCGGTACTGCCCGTTCTCCCTGTTCACGGCCTCGATGCGGAAGATGCTACGCGGGTCACCGCTGTGCTGTGTGTCGAGGATGAGGCTTGCGCCTTGCTCGTAGGCCTGTGCGTCGGCCTTCTTGTCGCTCCAGCATTTCTTCTCCGAGCCATAGGCGTAGAGGATGTTGTAGTAGCCGTTGGCGAGGTTGAAGTAGTCCGACTGTTCCTCAGCCGCATTGACCTTCAGCAATTTCCATCGGCCGGGATAGCCGGCGGTGGCTGCGTCGCTGGAGTAGTCGTCGTCGCCTACGTTCTGCTTGGCCAGGCTGTTGTTGGGTCGGTCGCTGCGCAGGTAGCCCTGGACGTGCAGCGAGTATTCCGATTCGCTGTTGGTCATGAAGAAGCGTCCGGCGCCGTCGGTGAGGTCGGTGAGCGTGTAGCCTACGGGAGCGTCGGAGAAGATGATGTCGGCCTCGGCAGGCATGTTCATGTTGCCCAGGAATCGGTTGTTCTCTTTATTGAGGAAAGCCCACTGACCCTCTTCGCCGGCCTTCTGTGCGGTCCAAATGAAGCCGTCGGACTCTTTGTCGAGGTCGGCCCAGTAGACATACTGGCTGCCCCAGTTGATTTTGAAGTTATCCTGCAGGCATGCCATGGCCTTTGGCAGACCGGTGCTGTTGCCTGCGAACTTCGTGCGGTCGCTGACGATGTAGTACTGCTCGCCTTCCTTGATGTCGTTCACGTCCGTTATCCAGACGTTCTGCGTGGAGCCCACGGCCTCGTATATCTGCCATCGGCCCGGATAGCCGTTGGTCTGGCCGTCGCCCGGGTAGTCGTCGTCGCCCACAGTCTGCTTGGCCAGACTGTTGTTGGGTCGGTCGCTGCGCAGATAGCCTTGCACATGAGGCGAGTGGGCGTTGTCGCTGCTGACCATGAAGAAGCGTCCGGCGCCATCGTCCAGGTCGGTGAGTGTATAGCCCACGGGCGTGGTGGAGAAGAGCACGTCGTCGTCGTAGCTGTTCTTCACGCCGAGGTACTCGTCCTTCACGATGTTCTTGAAGGCCCACTGACCTTCGCCTACCTTTTCCGCTATCCACTGGAAGCCTTCATCCTCAGCGTCGAAGTCGCCCCAATAGACGAAGTAGATGCCCTCGGAGGGCTTGTCCCAGCTGATTTTGTAGCTGTCCAGCTTGTAGGACATGCCTTTGGGCTTGCCCGTCTGATTGCCCGCAAACTTTGTGCGGTCACTAATGATGAAATACGTCTTTCCGTCCTCGATGTCGTCGGCATAGAGCACGCGCTTGTAGCCTTCGATGAGGTCCTGTGCACTTGCGCTCGTGCTGCCCATCAGCAACAGGGCGGCCACAAAGAGCTGCAATAAGAAGTACATTTTTCTCATGATAACGATTGTTTAATGGTTGATGAATAGTTGGTTAGTTTGATTTGTTCGGTTGTCCGGACCAAGCGGAGCGGCGAGCTGGAACCCGTCCGGATGCGTTTTAGTCCGTACAAAGTTACAACTTATTACGAACATGACAAGCGAAATCACGAAAAAGTTGCGGATTTGCTCATCCTTTTCGGTCGAAAAGACTTCCTCCGAGCCAGAATGTGCGTGTCTTCAATGGGAAAAAAGCACCCGGCTGACATGTTCTCCGTACATCGACAGCGAAAGGTTGTGACAGACATCAGGAGAATGTTCTGTCGTAAGTTTTCTGAAAATTCGGTCTTCCTGTGGGCCAAAATTGTGTCAAAGCAGGCCGGAGTCCGGTTCGGGGGCGAATTTTGATGATTTTCTACAAGTTTGATTGTCAGTGACTTGCAAAACAGGTCGGAGCGGAAGCACAGAGAAAGAGACCAATAAAGAGGTGCTTTTCGATAGAAAATGGCGTGTTTTGTCGGTCGGAATGGCGTGCCGCAAAATAAAAAGCAGCAGGGCGCTTCGGCCGAAGCGC
>CADCCR010000062.1 GCA_902799985.1 uncultured Bacteroidales bacterium
GCCCGCGCCGATGGTACTGCACACCCGTGGGAGAGTAGGTAGCCGCCGTTTTTTATTAGGAAGCCCTTCGAGAGCAATCTCGGAGGGCTTTTTTTGTGCAACGAAGAGAAATATTTAATTCAAAATTCAAAATTAGGCTACGCCCTAAGACTTTTAACATCGAAAAACACGAAAGACACGAATTTAGGAGATAACTAGTTTAAGAAACAACGAATTAAGACGAATTAAACGAATTAGGATTTCATTCATGAAATCATTTTTCTGATTTCTGTGTGAAAAAAAATATATTGGCGCAGACATTCGTTTTTTTCGTGTTTTTCGATGTTGAAGTTTTTTTGAACATCTAAAGACACGAAAAGCACGAATTTAAGAGACAACGAATTAAGACGAATTAAACGAATTTAAGAAACAACGAATTAAGACGAATTAAACGAATTAGGATTTCATTCATGAAATCTTTTTTCTGTGTTTTTTGTGATTTCTGTGTGATAAATAACATATATTGGCGCAGACATTCGTGTTTTCCGTTTTTCGATGTTGAAAGATCATGTTTTTCGATGTTGAATGGTCGTGTTTTTAGATGTTGAAAGGTCGTGTTTTTCGATGTTGAAAGATCATGTTTTTCGATGTTGAAAGGTCATGTTTTTCGATGTTGAAAGGAAAACGCGGTTTCATGTGAAGCGTTGGGCGGTTATCTCGGAAGCGCCAATCACTCGTCACTCATCATATTTGACTTTAATTGTCAGTAAGTCAGCTGATAAGACTCATTCTGTTCCGCTCTAAACATGATGAGTGAAGAGTGAATAAAAAGATTTCATGAATGAAATCTTAATTCGTTTAATTCGTCTTAATTCGTTGTCGAATATTAATCTGTTTAATCAGTTTAATCAGTGGTTTAATATGTATTATTTATCAGACAGCAAATTTTGTTTTTTCCGCTTTCGATGTTGAAAGGAAAACGCGGTTTCATGTGAAGCGCAGGGCGGTTATTCCGTAGGCGCCTTGTGGTTATTTCGTAAGCGCCCTGCGGTTATTAAATAAGCGCCTCGCGCTTATTGGGGAAGCGCGAGGCGGTTGTCAAGGAAGCGCTAGGCGCTTCTGTGTGGCGGGGTCGTTACTTCACGGCGATTTTCTTTCCGCCGCGGATGTAGATGCCCTTGACGGGACGACTTACCTTGCGGCCTGAGATGTCGTAGATGGCATCGTTGCTGTTGTCGTCGGCAGAGATTCCGCGGATGGCGTCCTCTTCGGTGCTGAATTCGCGGATGCGTATCTCCCGTATGTCGGGCTGTGCGTTGTTTCTTCCGCTGACGGTGACATACCAGCGGAAGGCATCGATCTTACCTTCGCCGCCCATCATGCTGAGTGTGTTGGTGCCCATGTCGTAGAAGACATTGTCGGGCAGCTGTTCTCTTGCGATGGCGTTGTATGTGCCATGTACGGTGAAGTCGGTGTTCCAGTTGGAGACGGTCTTCTCTGCTTGTTCGGAGGCGTAGAGTGTGCCGCCGTTCTGTGTGATTGTGATGGTTCCGGTTCTGCGTGGACGGATGACGTATGGTGTGTTGGGCTCTATGAAGCCGTCGCGCAGGAGTACGACTTCCAGTTCTGTCACATCGATGCGGCCATCTGTGTTGGTGTCATATTGGTGTATGTCGTTGAGCCTTGCTACGTCGAAGTCCTGATTCCATTCGTTGTACTCCAGTCGGAGTGGCAGGTAGAGGATTTGCCAGCCGAGGTTGGGGTAGTTGCGTGTGTAGGTGATTTGCTTGTAGTAGCGGTCTTCGGGGTTGTAGAACGATGCTGCTCCGTCGATGATCTGGTAGGTTTCGTCGGCTGTGGGCATGAGGTACATGAGCAGGCTCTGTCCGGAGGCGTAGGCGATGGTCTGACTGCTGGTGCGTACGACGGGCTTGTCCTTGGTGAGGTCGAGTACCAGTCGGCTGGTGAGTTGGAACTTGTCGTTGCTGTCGGCCGTTCTGACGGTCATGACTTGCTGTGCCTGTGCTGCCATTCCTGCTGTGAGGAGCAAGGCTGCGGTGATTGTCTTTATGGTTTTCATAATGGTTGTATTATCTTATCTGTTGTTTTAACTGTTCAGGTTTTCTCTTATTCACCTTTTTTACCAGATGTCTTCCGGCTTTTCGGGGTTGTCGTAGACGCTCTCTGGACAGAACTCCAGATAGTCGAGATATAGCTGGGTGCTTGGATTGTCTGTTACGTTCTTAAGTCGGAGGTAGTATGTCTGGTTGGGTTCCATTGTCATTTTACCAATAACACGCCGCAGGCATTCCTGTCTGTCGCGCATTGTGCTCGAATAGTTCGAATACTGCTTGCAACCTTTCATGAAGCCGTTCTCATGCAGTTCGTTGTCACTCATTTGGTCGATGTACTCGTCGTTAGTATCGGCTTGGTAACCGATGAAACTTTGGATGTTACCAAATGTGGTTCGGATGTAGTTGGCGCCCTGCCGCATGTCGATAGGCATTCCGAGAGGTGAAAGCTTGTTTTTGTCCGTGCCGAAATAGATTTGAATGGTGCTTCGATTGGGGTTGCCGCTTTGTGTGGCTAATCGCAACTCGTAGGTGCCACTTTTAGGCACCGGTGGCAGTCGTAATGTGATGTCCTGCATTCCGAGGATGGCGAATTCGTCTCCTTGCATGTTTGCCCATCCGTTGCCCCAGCCTGTCCAATAGCAGAACTTTGTGTTGTCATTGATGATTGTAACGTCGTCAAGGTAAGGATAGATGTCGCAGGGGAGATAGACATTTTTATGTCGTTCGTCAGACAACGTAGACAACCTGATGTCGTTGCTTGCCATTTCAGGGAAGATGCTTGCCACATCCATACGCAGTCGTGTGTTGCCCATGTTCATGGTCGTTTTTTGGTCGTACGCCAACAGTTTGCCGATGGGGTAGATGATGGCATTGATGATTTGTGTCGTGTTCTTTGTGTCAATGCGGATACCTTCCTTTTCCGGGTCACAATGAACCTCTTTATAGGTTCCCAAGCGGCTGTTATCCAGGTAGGGGAATCGGTTGATATACACGCCATCGCTCTCGGCTGATTCGTAGAGCTTGAGGAGGCGACGCTTGCCCATCGTGACGTAATACTCTGTGACGGGAACAGAAAGCCTGTTCGGATCGCTTATAGTATATCCGTACTCGTTGATATGGTTGACCAGGTGGTTAGGTGTGAGCCTACGATTCAGCAAGTGGTAGGTGACAAACTGATAGAGTGTGCTCGACGGGTCGCTGAAGTCCGTGCTTTCGTTGGCTTCGTCGAATAGTCCAAACTGCTGAATATAGCTTGCCACATCTGCGGCTGTGATGGTTTTGTAGTCCTTGCCTAGTTCGCTTTCCCAAAACTCGTCGGTCTCGGCAAAAAGCGTGTAACCGTAGTAGCGATGCTGTGGAGCATAAAACCTGTCGTCGCCAAAAGCGTAATATGTTATTACCTCAGGGATTTCGCCTCGCATGTAGCGGTTTTCGTATTCGTAGTCCATGATGATGTCCAGCGAGTCGCAGAGCCCACAGGCTTCTATGAGTTTTGCAGCAACGAGGATGCCCTTTTCCTGCTTCTGGATGATGTCCCGCAGATAGGTGCCGAATCCTTCTTGAGCATGCAAGGATGCAGCCACGATGCTGCAAAGTATCAGTATATATATCTTTTTCATAGCTGTTGTTCTTTTGTTTTTGTTAATAGCCAGTAAAGCCGAGTACTCCGTCTATCAGATGGACGACGCCCGAGCGGTGCGAGTTTATCTGAATGCCCCGCATCATTGCATTAATGGGAGAGTTGCTGCACGAGTAGTCGCGCACGAAGACGTTCTTGTCAGCGGTGACGTTGACAGTGTTGCCGTTCCAGTCGGTCACGGTCATTTCGCCGCCGTCCATGCATCTGACATCCACTTTTGGGGATGTGAGTGTCTGTTTGTCCAAGAAGAGCGACTTGTACTTCCTTTGGAAGGGCTCCTGGTCGGCAATAGCCATACCGAAGCAGAAGTGAGCCTTGACAGTGTTGGTCAGCATCATAATCTTTTCGGAAATGCGGATGCTGTCCTCGAAACTGTTGAGCTGATCGCCGCTGGCATGATTGTGGTAGTCCTCGTAGATGTCGTCCCATGTGGGCAGGCCTTGGGCAATGGCTTTGCGGACAGCCTCGTTGGTGGGGATGAAGGCCGTGTAGGGCGTGTTGCCCGAGAGCAGAGAGAAGTTGAAGTCCAGACCGTTGTCGTTGGTGAATATCTCGTACTTCTTGAGGGCAGACCGGAGCTGGGCCCTTGACAAGTTTCCGTCCACCAGTCCGCAGCCGATAATCTCGGTCTCGTAACCATCAGCAGTGCAGAGCTTGTAGAACTCGCTGTAGGGTGTCTCGCCGCCATAGCCCTCTTTGCCTGACCAAGCCTGGTCTTGGTCGTTCGTCATGAGGCTCCAGAGGCTTCGCCAAGTTGGGACAAGCGGAGCAGCCAGCGAATAGGTCTGACCGTTGGCGAGTGATTCGAAGCTTTGAGTGACCTTGCACTCTGTGATGCCCGGCGTGTCGTTCGTGATGCCAAGGCGTTCGTTCTCCATCTGGAAGCCGCCTTTAGCACCGATAATGTTTCCGCTGGCATCGCGCACCACCTTCACGACATCACCGCCAAAAGTGCGGTAGTACTCGTTGCGGCTATGGATGTCCTGCGTCTCGTCGCTCACAATACTGTGGTTGTAGAGGATGTCCTTCAGCCGGTCTGTAACTTCGTTGTTGGAATATGAACTTGAGCCGGGTATTACGTTGCCGATGGTGCCTAATAATTCGTCATCTGGCCCAGATGTGTTGTAGGGGCCGTAGTAGTTCCAGAACTTCATCTTGACGGGGAATGAACCGCCTGCGAAGTAGAACTCAATGGTACGAGGCGTACGACTCTTCATGCTGATGGGGTCGTAGTAGTAGAAGAGTGCGCTGTCCGATGGCAGGAAGAGGGTGATGTCCTGCTGCGGAGTCTTGAGGTAGGCATAGTAGTTCAGGTTCATGTAATCACCGTAGATAGCCGACTTCATGATTTGGTTGGTGTTGCTGACGAAGGCAGGTGCAGTAACGCCAGTATAATCCATGGGGCCATATACCTTATCCATAATATACACGGCACCGTTACAACCCATTAGGCAAGTTTTAATCTTGTCCACGTCCTCTGCGTAGAACAGCTGTTCCATTGCATCATCGTGCAGCTTCAGCATATTGCTGGGAACAGATGCTGCAAATGAACGCATCATAATGGTGTTGGCCAATGTAGTAAGTACACTTACACTTACCATGTCTAATTGCTGCATCAGTTCCTCCTGAGTGGCGGGCTTTACATAGGGAAGTGAACCATCCTCGCCAGTCGGTTGGGCATAAACCTGCAAGAAGGTTTGGCCAGCCCCCTCGATGAAGAATTGCCACATAGCTTCGTCGGAGGGGACGAACATGGCAGCCATGTCCTTCTCGGGTGCCACCTCGTCGTAGTAGCCGGCCCATCCCGGGTCGAACCGAAGGCCGGTTCCGTAGCCGCCATAAGGGTCGACGGGCTGCTGCTGGATGAAGTCCATGATGTGAGCAAAGATGTCGGTCTTCCCATTATTGCGGATAATGTCCGCCATTGTGGCGAGGGGAGTTAATGGGGTGGATACCTCTTCGGAATAACCGTTGGTGCAGGGAACATCAATAGCCGTAATGTTGGTTCCCGACATCCACGGAGCCGATAGGGGAGCACCGCAGATGAGGCGTTGGTCCTCTCCGGTGATGTTCCACAGCGCACAGTATTCTGGTGTCAGGACGGGTGTCCACACATCGTTGGAGATAAGTGATTTAAGTCGCAGGATACCCTGCTTGCCCATCTCTCTTATCTGGCGGTCATGCGTGAGGGCGGAAGCTAACAGGAATCCTTTCTGGTCGGGTGTCAGTGCCTCGTAGCTGGTGGCTGTGTGCCAGGGGTCGGTTTCGGACAACTTGGCATTCTTTTCAAAGAATCGTTTCCATTCCTCGTCGTTGGCAGCAAAGACTGTGAGGTCTGTGGCGCCGCTGAGCATATCGGTCCACCATTCGCTCTCCTGCACCAGGCGGAGGAAGAGGGTGTAGCCAGCTTTCTGCCGCAAGGTGCTGAGGATGCTGTTCGTGGGGTCGTACCAGACAATGCTGTCGGTCGCTGCCTTCTGGAATGTTTCTTTCTTGCCGTCTTTCAGGTGAATGGTGGTCAGTCCTTCTGCATTGTTGTGCGAGAGACTGTCGACTGCCGCAGCCTGAAACTTGGGCGCTCTTCCGTCTTTCTGAAAGACTTGGAAGACTTGTGCCTGCCCCTCTGCTGCCATTCCAAGGAGCAGAGCTGCAAGGGCGAGTATCTTATTGTGTTTCATTGTATCTGTCTGTTTATGGTGTAACGTCTATCTCTGTCCCGTCTTCCTTGCTCTTGAGGATAATCTTGTCGATGCAAAGCTGGTAGATAAAGCCATTCCTGATATCACTTGACCTGACTAAGTTCTCAATGTAGAGAACCGGGTAGGAAACAGGTATGTTCTTGTAGGACGTGGGGAACTCGAAGTCTTCTGCAACGGTGATGGTGTCCACCTTCAGCCCATCGTATGCAATTCTTTTCATCAGGTCCATCCTGTTCCTTTCTGCTCCATTATCATTATATGTGATAGCAACATTGAACATCTGCTTGCTTACGTTAGCAATAGAGTCAATGACGTTCTGATTTATCTGTCCGCTTTCCGGGTCGCGCCATTCGGCGGGGATATCAAGGGAAATATCTGTGGTGTAGATCGCTCTATTCTCCTCTAGACCCATTGTATTCCAGTATTCATAGCAAACTCGTTGGCTTAGACTGCTATACCAGTATGGCACCATTACGACTTGAATGTCATACTTGCCGCTCATCACTTGTTCGCCGTTCTTGCCTTGGAGCTTTATCTCTACCCTGGGGCCATTAGATGGGCCTGTACCTGTATTTGAAAATAGATAGAAGTTATTGTTGCTGACGCGGCCGTAATTATCAGTTATCTCGGCATAGCAGTCGTTGTCAAATGATATGCAACGACTATCTGTTCCAAGTCTGACCAAAGAACCACTATTACCATTATTATATATAAAGCTTGTTCTCTGTGCTGTTTCTGGGACTACAGATGGGGTAAGCGGTATAGTATCGTTATATTCTTTGTAATGTATATCCGCTATGGTTCCATCGTCATTAAAAATGGTGTCAGGGGGAAGGAAGATATATTCAAGGTAATAGTACTTGTCTTCCTCTTCATTGAACACATAATTGCCATCGTAGTACATGTCAAACTCCTTTGAATAAAGTGCGCCGTAGTTTTGCTCACTAACCCACGGGTAGTAACTCCTTCCGAGAGAATCGAACATGATGATGTGGCAAGCGACAGTATCCACGGCATCGTGTTCCAATTCCACTTCCACATCGGGCATGTATTCGGCGGCGCTGACGGGCCATTCGGTGGCGGCATAGGCCGTGCCGTTGCTGAGCTTGGTCTGTTGGCCGTCGGTCGTTTTGCCGAGGAGTGAAGTGAGAATGTCTGCTCCCATGGACAGAGATGCAAGAGAGTCTGGATTGGCGACGTCGATGTACCTTTTAGCATTGCCCATGTCGCCCTGTATCTTGTCTTCATATCGGGATGCATAGCGATACAGATTGGCGAGTTTTGTGCTGGCATCGTTCCAGACAGCATCGGTCGGCGTCACCATCATGTAGGATGCGCTTTCGTCAGCCAGGCCTGCTCCGAAGCCTTTTATCTGCATCAGTCCGTCGCTGTGCAGATACTGGCTGGCCAGCGGGTCGGTTTCGGAAATAATGCTGAGCAACGTGTTCTGCTCACCTCCCTTTGTGGGGATGGCAAGGATGCTTGCGTCCGCATCGGTGTCTACCTTCTTCAGGCCAGCCATGAACGCCTGAGCCTGTGTGCAGTCCGGTGCCAGTATCTGCAAGTATTCCTTCATGCTGGGCAGGTAGGGGATGATGGTCGATACCGCGAAGAGCTTGCCTGCTGCGGCTTCCTCGTCAGCGGGAACGGGATTGCAGGCGTTGGTGTTGATGCGTTTGCCGTTGAGCATCACGCTGTTGCCGTCGAAGGCTGTGCCGCCTTCCTGCGGACTGATGTGGTTGAAGGCGAACTCCTGTTGCAGCTTCCATCCGTCGGTCTTGGCGAGGGACAGCAGTCTGTCGTATTCTGCATCGGAGATGGCTGCGTCGGTGGGAGCATAGACGTTCAGGGGCAAGCTTCCGCTCAGCACTTGACTGAGCTTCTGGTCGGTGGCTTTCTTCTCTGCTCCGTTGGTGGCGTAGTAGTTGGCTGCCTCGAGAATGGCAGCGAACTTCTTCAGGTTATGCTGAGCCTTGATGATGTCCCAAAGGGACTTTGTGTTTTCTTCTTCGGGAGCGGGGAACTGTTCTCCATCGCCGATGGGGAAGTAGACGACGCTGTCCACCTGCTCCGCTCTGTATACGTGGCCCACGCCGCCCTGCTTGTGGACGGTGACGTTCTGCGCTGCCATGAAGGCGGGAAGGCAGAAGGCCAGGGCAAATATCTTAATGTGTTTCATACGCTTTTTACTTCTTTACGGGTCTGATACTGCGGAATTCGGATGGACCGTAGCTGAACTTCCTGTCTGTTTCCGTGAACTTAAAGAATTTGTAGGTGCCTGCAGGCTTCTCGTTGGGCGTCTGTGTCCAGTAGAGGCCTGTCGTGCTTAACCCAATGGGTTCGCCCATTGTTCCCATACCATGAGCCGGCAGGAAGATGCTGTTGCCGTTGGGGCCTGTCACTCTGTAGCCGGAGTTTTTGTAAGTTTTGACTCCTTCATTAGTTTCCCACCAATACACGATTTTGTTTCCTTCCTGCCATTCCCATGTGCACTTGTCCACCAGTTCCTGGAACTCAGCTTCGGTCGGCATTCGCCATTCGTCGCTCCAGCCTGTCTGCGGTGACAGGTACGAGCCGTTCTGGAAACCGTAGGAAGTTGAGGGCAGTTGGCTTGCATCGTAACCATAGGATGTGGGGTGCAAGAACCAGTCGGCCAAGTCTTCCTCGGAGGCGCCACCAAGGTTGATGGGTGCCCACTTGACGCTCAGGCCGAGGTCGACGGCATATACATAGTCCGAGGTGTGCAGTTGCTTGATGTCGCCATAGAGCGTTAGGGTATCGCCATAGGTAGCGTAGGCACGGTAGTAATAAGTTGTGCCGGGTTGCAAGAAGGCGTCTACCCATTTCTCGTTTGGCGTGTCCGAATCATAATCACCATACCAAACATCCCATGCGCCGGATTCCTTTTCATCCATGTACTTCATATAGCATAACTGAATGCCACTGGACGTGTATTCGCCTTTTGCCTTGAATGATATATATGTATAGTTCCAGTTCCCTGGTGGTAACACTGCCTCTCCCGTCACGGGCTGGAGGGGGTTCATGACCGGGCGGACTGCCATGCCATAATATGGCGTAGGGGCGGTGGCGGAGAAGTCATTGTCGCCCTTGTTACCTATGTTCAATGCCATGCCAGATTCGACGTCGGATGTCCGATAGAAGCCCAGCTCGTCGGGGAAGCAGAGCGACGCTCCTTCGCGGAAGCCTGTATAGGGCAGGAAGATGCTGTTGCCGTTGGGACCTGTCACGCGGTAGCCGTCTTCCTCGCGCGCCCACGTACATTTTTCTATTAGCTCCTCCATGTTGGCCTTTGAAGGCAGCATCCAGCCGGCTTTGCCCAGCATGGTCTGCATGCCCTGGGCGGTGTATGCTTCGCCGGGGTGATAGTTGTCCTTCGTGTACATCTGCTTGGGGGACGTCTCGCCGCAAGCTATGTACTCGCCCTTGTCCTTCGGCGTGGCGGCACCCCAGTTGCAGTTGGCCCACATGACGCTCAGGCCCAGGTCCACCATCTCTTGCCCGGCCTTGGTTGCCTCGTCCGTCAGTCCCGACTTGGGTCTGTCCTTGACGGGACGGATGGGGTAGAAGCCGTTGCTGGCAGAATAGCTGTCGTACTGGAATCGACTCATGGCAACATCTACCAGGCAGGGATAGCCTTCCGTTATACTCGATGTGAGGTACATGTAGGACGAAGAGGGAGTTGGGTTTGTGCTGCTTTGTGGATAGTAACCGGCCCGCGGGAGTGTTATCGTGTTGCCGGTCGGGCCCTGCAGGGTCAAGATGCTGCCGGAACCTGTGCGTCGGGTTTTCTCCAGAAGTTCCCTGTACTCGGCCATGGTGGGCATGCGCCATCCGTCGCCCCAGAGCGCTGTGGCAGCATCGTGCTCGGGCAGGAGCCAGCGGCCCATCACGTTGATTCCTTTCCGCTGTAACAACGTGGTCTGCTCTCCCCACTCCAGGAATTCTGCCTCGCGGCCTTGCAAAGTGTAATATTGATACATGTAGCCGGCGATTTGCATGTTCTCGTCTGTGTAGTAGGGACTTTGCGACGTGTACCAGCGGTGGTAATCAGTATTGTTCCAATCAAACGCTTGCGGTCTGGGCTCCGTGAAGCCGGGGCCGAAGTAGTCGCCATTCGCCTCGGGCGTGTCGGCACCGATGTTGGTGGTGGCCCAAAGGACGCTCAGGCCAAGGTCGACGCACTCGTGCACATCATCCTTCAGCACATCCGAGCGCTTGTCCTGCGGGTCTGTGCCGCCGATGACGGGTCGCAGCGACAGTTGTATCGCTGGTGTGTGGGAGTCGATGCCCTTCTGCTCGCTGGTGAAGGCAAAGCAGTAGCCCTCGCGAGTCCAGTAGCCTGCCTTCTGACCGTAAAGCAGGTTTGCGAAGCTGCCACTGGCATCCTTCATGCCGGCTGCGGGCAGGAACAATGTGTTCCCATTGGGGCCGGTCACCTTGTAGCCTTGGCTGCCGGCCACTGTTGCCCATTCCCACTGGCAGACGTTGATGAGTTCCTGGTACTGACCGATGCTGGGGAGGCACCAGTCGCCGCCCCAAAGCGTTTCAATCCCGACCTGTGCGAAGTGGAAGTGCAGACCGTTGCTGTGGCTCTTGTCTGCTCCGACGTTCGTCAGCGCCCATCGTGTGCCGGAGGGCAGCCCGAGGTCGACGTACTCGTGTCCGTTGTAGTGCAGCGGATCGTCGTTCAGGGTGACAGAAACAGCTGTCTCTCCCGGATAGGCATCCACTTTGCCATCGGACTGGTAGACCTTGTACCCCTGACCAAACACATTCAGGAAGGGCAGAAGGCCTGCCAATAAAGCAAGTTTTCTCATAATTATTAGGTTTTTGTAGGTTAATAGTCAGTTTCGTCCCTCAAAGTTATAATAAATTTATTGAAATCCTCCTCTTTGGAGGTTAAATAATGTTAAACCGTGGCCTTTTGCCCGCCCTTCTGCCTGAAAGGGCTGTTAAGGGTTCGCATTCCCTCTGGAATACAAATCAATCGCCGCCTTGTATGAATTCTCTCGCCGCCTTGTGTGAGTTTCTGTACCGCCTTTTATAAAGTTCCTCGCCGCTTTATGTAGAATTCTTCGCAGCCTTGTGTAAATATCTTCGCTGCCTTATATATAATCCTTTGCTGTCTTATATAAAAAACTTCTCCCCATACCATAAAATCCTTTTTGCCCTGCGATAAAACTATTTCAAAGGCTTGGAAATAAATTTCAGTGCCTTTGAAATATATTTCCAAGCCTTTGAAATATATTTCCGAAGCACTGAAAAAGTTTTGTTCCGCGGGGCGAAGGATTTGTTGCCGCGGAAGAATGATTTTGACTGAAAGGCACGAAGAAATTGGCCAGGCCGCCTTCGGAGGTCTCCTTGTAGAGCGAGGGCAGGTCCTTGCCAGTCTGCTTCATGACGCGGACGACGCGGTCGAAGCTGACGCGATGCTGGCCGTCGGAGAGAGAAGCGTAGAAGTTAGCGTCGAGGGCACGGGCAGCGGCAAAGGCGTTGCGCTCGATGCAAGGAATCTGCACGAGGCCGCAGACGGGGTCGCACGTCATGCCCAGGTGATGCTCCAGGCCCATCTCGGCTGCATATTCAATCTGTGCCACGCTGCCGCCGAAGAGCTGACAGGCTGCAGCCGAGGCCATGGCGCTGGCCACGCCCACTTCTCCCTGGCAGCCTACGTCGGCACCCGATATGCTGGCGTTGCACTTCACGAGGTTGC
This sequence comes from uncultured Bacteroidales bacterium, assembly GCA_902799985.1. Lineage (GTDB taxonomy): Bacteria > Bacteroidota > Bacteroidia > Bacteroidales > Bacteroidaceae > Physcousia. The sequence continues at coordinate 12,127 of CADCCR010000062.1, forward strand.
CGATGAGTCCGGCTGTGGCGATGGCATGGAGGATGCGTTCCTCGGCAAAGTTATGTCCCAGCTCTAGATGGTAGAGGACGGCAGGCAGGACTCCGCAGGAGCCGCAGGTGGGAGCCGTGACAATCTGTCCGCCGGAGGCGTTCTCCTCGCTGACGGCAAGGGCGTAGGCATAGACGAGGCCCGAACTCTGCAGGTTGGCCTTGTAGCCTTTGGCCTTCGTGTAGTAGGTAGGCGCCTTGCGTTGGAGTCCGAGCGGACCGGGCAGGATGCCCTCGTGGTTGATGCCGCGTTCCACGGCTTCCTGCATCACATGCCATATCTGCCGCAGGTAGTCCCAGATGTCCTTGCCCTCGCATTGCTCCACATACTCCCAGAAGGTGTGGCCCGTCTCTTGGCACCAGGCCTTGATTTCCTTCATCGTGTTCAGGGGATAGAGCTGCTTCGTGTCGGCAGGCTTTTCCTCCTCCTTGCCTTCCGAGAGCGCTCCGCCGCCAATGCTGTAGACGGTCCATTCGTCGCTCAGGGAGCCGTCCGGCTCGCGCACGGCGAATTTCATGCCGTTGGGGTGGAAGGGCAGGAAGATGGTCGGTTTCCAATGTATCTCGACGCTGCCTTGAGGCTCGAGTACGCGCAGGATGGCGACGTCGGTCATGTGGCCCTTGCCTGTGGCGGCGAGGGAACCATAGAGCGTAACGTCGAAGGCTGTGGCTTCGGGATGCCGCTCAAGATACTGTGTGGCAGCGGCCTGCGGTCCCATCGTGTGACTGCTCGAAGGGCCAATGCCAATGCGGTAAAGTTCTCTTAAAGACTCCATGTTATATTAGTTTATAGTTGACTTACGTCGAGCTTTGCTTCATAATTGACTTACGTCGAGCTAAAGCTTCATAGTTGACTTACGTCGAGCGTTGTTTCATAGTTGTTACTGGCGGCAGGAATCCAACAGAGCACGCACCAATGCGGCATCGGTGTGGCCGCCGCTGCGCAGCGAGCCGTGTATCTCGTGGGCACCTGTCTCGGAGAGTATTCGGCTGGCGTTCTGCGGATTGACGCCTGCTCCGGGCATGATGATGATGCGCCCGTCGGCCTGTTCCACCAGCCCTCGGAGCATGGGGATGCCTTGCTCGGCTGTGGCCGCCTGCCCCGAGGTGAGCAGTCGGTGGCAGCCCAGGGAGATGATCTGCTCCAGGGCTTCTTCGGGCCGCGCGCAGACATCGAAGGCTCGGTGAAAGGTGATGCTCATGCCCTCGGCTTCGTCCACAAGTCGACGTGTCGTTTCCTCGTCGATGCTGCCGTCGGGCCTCAATGCTCCTATCACCACGCCGCCGGCGCCCAACTCGCGGGCATGGCGTATGTCGCGCTGCATGCAGAGCACCTCGTCCCTGTCGTAGACGAAGTCTCCTTCTCGGGGACGGATGAGTACCTGCACATGTATGCCCATGCTCACGGCCTGCTCTATCATGCCTGCCGAGGGTGTCAAGCCGTCCAAGCCAAGTGCCTGGCACAGCTCCACGCGGTGGGCGCCTCCCTCTACGGCTGCGCGAACACTCTGCAGGTCGGCGCAGCAAACCTCTAATTTTAGTTCATAGTTCATAGTTGACTTACGTCGAGCTTTACTTCATAGTTGACTTATGTCGAGCTTTGCTTCATAGTTGACTTACGTCGAGCTTTGCTTATTAGTTCATTCCTCAGCCCACGCTCCTGTCCTGTCACCTCTCGGGAAGGGCGAAGAGGACGGCTTATAATAAAAAAAGAGAGTGGCTTCACAGCTGCTCTCTTCCGCTTTAGGTATTAGCTTTTGTTTAAGGTAAAAAGATTGTTTTCAGGATAACGGTTGCAAAGTTACGGCATTTTTATGCACTTTGCAAGGCTTAGCTATATGTTGTGTAACATATTTTGCTATTTTGTGTGCTTAAGAGGGCGTTTTTTTATTCCGAGAGGTGGTATTTAGCCATATATTCGATGGGTCGGCGCAGGATTTTGCCCATTATCATGCCTTCTGCGGCTACAGCTTCGCTAAGCTCTTCGGTGAACTGATAGGCAATGCCGCCGACGCAGTTGACAGGCATGTCGGGCTGACGGTAAGCGGCAACGTTTCGTGTCAGGAACAGTCGGAAGGCGCTGACCAACATGGTGCGGATGGCAGGATGTGTGCGGTGCTCTGCGAGGAAGGGCACGAATGAAGCCAGAAAGGTGTTGGCGGCTGGCTTGCGGTAGACGTGTTCTATGACGTCGGCCTGCGAGAGCTGGTACTTCTCGTTGAAAGCCTGTCGGAGCTCCTCGGGCAGGATGCCTTTGAAGATGTCCGAGAGCAACAACTTGCCCAGGAAGGAACCACTGCCTTCGTCGCCCAGGATGTAGCCCAGCGGTGGTGTGCCCATGACGATGCGTTTGCCGTCGTAGAGACAGCTGTTGGCACCTGTGCCCAGTATGCAGGCAATGCCCGGCTGGTGCATACAGAGCGCCCGTGCCGCTCCGAGCAAGTCGCTCTCCACCTCGACCCTACAGCCGGGCAGGAGTTCGCGAAGAACACTCTCCACGTTGTTGCTGAATGGCTCGATGCACCCAGCACCATAGAAACAGACGGCTTGCAGCTCCGTGTCGGGCGGAAGCTGGGGCAGCAGTTGCTGGTGCACTACATTATATATAATAGCGCGCGCGTCGCGCGCGGGGTTGATGCCGTCGGTGTGTAGCTCGATGTGTACGCCGTCGGGATTGACAAGGAGCCAGTCGGATTTGGTGGAGCCGCTGTCGCAGATGAGGAAGCCTTTGGTCATGATGGATAAGAAAAAGGGGCAAAGAACAGTTTGCATCCTGCTCCTTGCCCCTTTGTTTTACGCTGCGAGATTACTGGGCAGGAGCCTCGGCAGGAGCTTCTGCGGGAGCCTCGGTAGCAGCGGGCTGTTCCATAGCGGGAACGTTGCCGGGGTTGGTGGCAGCCTGATCGATGGCCTGCTGCATGATGACAGAGTCGGAGCTGCCGTAACCGGGCAGGAAAGCGACGCTGATGACGCTCAAGGCAATCATGGCAGCTGCGAGGCCCCATGTAGCCTTTTCAATGAAGTTTGTTGTTTTGGGAGCACCCAGAATCTGGTTGTTGCTGGAGTAGTCGGCAGCCAGTCCGCCGCCCTTTGATTCCTGAATGAGTACGATGAGGCACATGAGAATGGAGGCCAGTACAATCAGGATTACGATAGATGTGTACATGTGTTATTTGTGTTTATTATTTATTATTAGTTTCTCTAAGAATCGAATTTGGTCTGCAAAGTAACGATTTTTTTTTGGATATTTCAAGGAAAGTTGCCGGATAATTTTGACTGCGTTCTCATATTTGCCTTGTTTGATGTAAATACCGGCCATAATTTCAGTCAAAATTTCATTTTCTTCGCCTTTTTGAGGTTTTTCCTCTGTCTGCGGTTCTTCTCTCTCGGCAGGTTGCTTGGCTGCCTCGTCCAGAATGATTCGTCCGGGCTCATTCTCCAGAAAGTCCTCGACGACTTTGTTGTCGTTGAGGGCTATTCTTCCGCTATTGTTATTCTCCAGAAAGTCCTCGACGACTTTGTTATCGTTGAGGACTATTCTTCCGCTATTGTTATTCTCCAGAAAGTCCTCGACGACTCCACCGCCGTTCATGGGGAGTGCCTCTTGCCTGGTGTGCCCTTCCTGACTCTCGCGCTGCAACAGGTAGCCGATGTAGTCCTGAGCCGCATCGATGGGATGATTGACGGGTGTGGCAGGTGTCTGTGCCTCGAGGAAGTTGTCAATCAGGCTCACGGTGCGGGAGGCTGATGTCTCGTCCGTTTCGTCATAGCGCTTGCGTTCTTCGGCATGTGTGTAGTGAGGCTCCTCTGTGAGGCGGAAGATGGCTTCCCGTCCGGGCACGAGGATGGCGGTCCGTCGCAATGTCTCGTCGTAGGTCGGGGCGTGCATCTTGTAAAGAGCCTCAAGGAGCAGGATGCGTGCTACGTGGAAGTAGGGATGCTCCTGTGTGAGGGCAAGCAGATGGCTGACAGCATCTTCGTCGATGGTGTCGGGGCGCCGGATGTAGTCTATGAGGTGTCGTTGCATGTTCTTCTTGTAGAGGCGTGATGTGTTGGAGGTTGTTTACCAGTTGGCTACCGTAGCATTGAATATCTGGTCGGTGATGTCCTTGACCATCTGCGTGACGAGCTCTTCCTGCACAGCCGTGAGTTGCTGCGAGGCATCGTATTCGGTTGTTGCGGAGAACTGGCGTTCGAAGTCGTCGGTATGTTTCTTGTTGTTGACGAATCGCACGTTGACAGTCATCTTGAGCTGAACCTGGCTGCTGTAGCCGTCGCTGGAGATGCCCTTGTTGAACTGGTCGAATCCGGTTATCTCGCCGGCAAGCTGCATGTCGCCGTTCTTCTTCACCTGTCGCAGCTTCGTCTGGTTGGCGAAGATGTCCGTCAGCCTGTTCTGGAAGATGCTCTGCATGGGAGCCCAGACGTAGGTGCTGCGGATGGGGAAGTTGTCTATCTGGATGGTCTTCGTTAACTCGTAGTCGATGCTGGCACCATTGAAGCGGTAGCTGATGGTGCATGCCGAGACGAGCAGGGCGACAAGCAGCGGCAGAGTGCGGAGCAGACGTTTATTCATCAATTCCATATGCTTTGATTTTCCTGTAGAGTGTGCGTTCGCTGATGCCGAGCTCTTCAGCGGCCAGTTTGCGCCTGTAGTGGTTGCGTTGGAGTGCAAGCAGGATGTTTCGCTTCTCCATGTTGCCGATGTTGAGTGTATCGTCATCTACGATTTCCTCGGCAGTAGGGATGTCCATGTCGAGCGGCTGGGCATTTCTGCCTTCGGACAAGGAATGGTAGGTGTGTGCTATCGGCGATGTGCCCTTCTGTGTGTTGATGGGTACGGGCATGGTGGTGCCGGCCTGGGCATCGTGCCAGGATTCGCCTCCACGCAGCTTCTTTTTGAGCTCCTGCACCTCCGAGCGAAGTTCGAAGACGGCATGAGCCAGAATCTTTATCTCCTGTTCGTAGTCGTGCTGAGTGCCCGACCTGTTGCTTCCTGCTATGGTGGCAATGCCTGTGTCGGCATCGGAGTTGGGCGTGATGCCGTGCTTGGCAAGCATCTCCGGCGTGATGCTGCGGCTCTCGGAGAGGATGCTCAGTTGCTCCGTGATGTTGCGCAGCTGGCGTATGTTGCCGGGCCATTTGTAGGAGTTGACGACGGCCTCTGCCTCTGGTGTGAGGCGTATGGGTTCGGGTATGTTGTAGCGCTGAGCTGTGTCGAGTGCAAACTTCTTGAAGAGGAGCACGGCATCTCCCTGACGTTCGCGCAGGGGCGGAATCTTGATGTTGATGGTGCAGAGACGGTAGTAGAGGTCTTCGCGGAAGCGTCCCTGCTTGATGGCGTTGGGGATGTCCACGTTGGTGGCAGCCACGATGCGAGCATTGGTCTTGCGCGGTGTGCTGCTGCCCACTCGCAGATATTCGCCTGTCTCCAGAACGCGCAGCAGTCGGGCCTGTGTGCTCAGTGGCAGCTCGCCCACCTCGTCGAGGAAGAGTGTGCCGCCGTCGGCAGCGCCGAAGTAGCCTTCGTGCTCGCCGATGGCGCTGGTGAAGGCACCCTTCTCGTGTCCGAAGAGCTCGCTGTCGATGGTTCCTTCGGGTATGGAGCCGCAGTTGATGGCGATGTAAGTCTTGCCGCGGCGCTTGCTGTGGTCGTGTATGACACGCGGTATGACCTCCTTGCCCACGCCGCTCTCGCCCTGTATGAGAACGGAGAGGTCGGTGGGAGCCACCAGGACGGCTGTGGCGAGCGCCTCGCGCAAGGCTTCGTTGCGACCCACTATGCCATAGCGGTTCATCAACGTCTGCATATCTGGGTTTGTTGTCATGATACCGTTTCGGTGTTATCTGTCTTGTTGTTTGCCTGTGCAGTCTCGTCCTTCTTGCGTTCGTCCCGCTTGTCGCGGAAGAGCTTGGGCAGGATGTCTTGCCGCGCCTCGTCGTAGAAAGCACGGTTGCGGATGACGTCGATGGCTGTGTAGAACGGGTGTGTCAGCCAGGATACGTCGGCCACTCCCTCCTCTGTCTCTTCTGTCCGGTTCGGTTGGAAAATGCCGGTAACGACAGCCTCTCTCCCTGCAAAGTAGCAGACTGGTGCTTCCTGCGACACTTCTGCCACGATGCGCTGCATCAGTTCTTTGCCCCGGACGATGATGCCGTCGAAGTGTATTGCCGTGTCTTCAGCCAGAATCTGTTCCGAGGTGTAGGGGCCATAGGTGTTGATGCCGTGTTCCTCTGTGACTTGACTGGCGATGTCGGGGTTCTGCATGCCTGTCTCCTGGACGATGGCGATGCGTGGCGAACGCAGGTCGAAGTCGCGCTCAAGGATGTCGCGAAGCTTGATGACGTCCTCTGCTGTCGGTTCCTCAGCCACTGGCATGATGTGTGTCTTCTCTGTCACGATAATCTCGACGGCATTGTCGGGACACTTTGCAGAACCGTTTGTCGGGGCGAGCACCAAGGCATCAACCTTGCCTGCATCAAGGTCGCGAAGGGCAGCCTCTTCCTGTCCCGCTTTGTAGACGACGGGTGTGCAGAGCTCAAGCATGGCCGGGTCTTCGATAATCTTGCCGGAGAGCTCCTGAGCCGCTGCGTCGTAGTTGCCTTGGGTGATGGCTATCTTTAGTTTTTCCATGTGCCAGTATGGTTATTTTTTCTCGTTCTTGTTTGACTTGCCATTTGATGCTTGGGCTTTCTCCTCTTCCAATCCTGTGTCGATGAGCGTGAACTGTTCCTCGGGAAGCTGCAGCGTATAGAGCGAGCCTTCGAGACGTCGGATCAGCCCGCGCTTCATCTTCTCCGGAGCATAGACGAAGCCCTCGACCACAACGACGCGGTTTGTCTCGGTGTCTACGCGGGAATGGCTGACGAAGGGGCCGCCCATGCAGTCGTTCTCCATGTACCAAAGGCCGCGGGCCTCCATTGCATAGCGGTTGTGCACCACGATGGGCTTGACGGCAGAGCACAGCGTGTCGGTCTTCATGTACATGCCGGGCCTCTCGCCGGGGAGGTTCACCTTCATGACGGAGTCGCGCTTGGCAAGCATGTATTCCTTGTTGAACGTCTCCGGGCCCTCGTAGGGATAGCTGTACATGACGATGTTTTCCAGCCCGCTGGCCGTGTTGTTGCTCGTCCAGAAGAACTGTTCGCCTTTCTTGAAGCTGGTCAGTTCCTTGGGAGCATGGAATTGGCAGGCGAAGATTTGCCATGCCAGGTCGTAGGTCACCTTCGAGTACTTCTTCTCCAGTTCCTTGATGAGGCGGTTCATCTCGGAGCGCGTCAGGAAGTCAATCACCTCCTGCTTGTGGTCGGTGCAGAACTGCTGGAAGTCTTCTTCGCTCGGGCTGTTGATGGTGAGCACAATCTGGTCCATCGCATATTTGTTGCGCATGAAGCGCATGCCGGTGCGGGAGAATTGTGTCTTGTCGATGTTGACCTGTATGATGTTGCGGAAGATGCTGAAGGTCTGGTCCAAGTCCTTCGGCTCAATCTGCATGATGCGGAACGACCGTTCGCTCTGCGGCAAATAGGGCACGTCGGTGTCGAGGATGTCGAAGAGGGCGCGTCCGGCGGGGTCGTTCCAGGTCTTGTTGTCGAGCACGACAAGCACTTCGTAGGGGCGTCCGCTGGCCTGCGGGAAGAAGTGTTCCTTCTTGCAGCCGGACAAAAGCAGCAGGCAGGCCATCAATAATGTTAATTTATAAGTCATAAAGTCTTTCATAATACAGGTTACTTTTATTGTTCACTTTTCACGTTTTCATTTTTCATTTTGCTGTGCAGCAGTCCGCAGGCAGCGTAGATGTCCTGTCCGCGGCTGGCACGTATGGTGCAGGTCACGCCGTGATGCGTCAGGTAGTCGCGCAGCCAGACCATCTTTTCCTCCGAAGCTCCGTGGTAGGGCGAGTCGGGTATCTCGTGGAAGCGTATCAGGTTGACGCGGCATTCCAGAGGCGAGAGCATGCGCACCAGTTCCTTGGCGTGGCGCTCCGAGTCGTTCAGACCGCCGAAGACGATGTACTCGAAGCTGAGCCTCCGCTGGTGGCTCCAGTCCTGTTCGCGGAGCAGTGCCAGCAGTTCGTCGATGCCGTAAGCCTTCTCTGCCGGCATCATCCCGAGGCGCTCCTCCGGGAACGGATTGTGCAGGCTGATGGCGAGGTGGCAGTCGCTCTCCTTGAGGAAGCGTTCCACGCCTTTCTTTATGCCGACGGTCGAGACGGTGATGCGCTTCGGACTCCAAGCCCAGCCGTAGGGAGCGGTGAACAGTTCCGTGGCTTTCAGTACAGCGTCGAGATTGTCCATCGGCTCGCCTTGTCCCATGAAGACGATGTTGGTGAGCTGTTCGCTGCCAGGCACGGAATAGACTTGGTTCAGAATGTCTGTGGCCGAGAGGTTTCCTCCGAAGCCTTGTCTGCCCGTCATGCAGAAGCGGCATCCCATGCGACATCCTGCTTGCGAGCTGACGCACAGTGTGGCGCGGTCGCCGTCGGGGATGAAGACGCACTCCACCTGCTGCCCATTCTCCGTGGGGAAGAGGTACTTGGCTGTCCCGTCGATGCTCTGCTGCACGTCGCACGGCGGCACGCAGCCGATGGTGTAGCGCTCAGCCAAGGCATTGCGACCTTTGAGCGACAGGTTGGTCATCTCCTCGATGCACTTCACCCGCTTGCCGTAAATCCACTCTGCCATCTGCTTTGCAGCATAGCCCGGCAGCCCAACCTCAGCGCTCACAGCCTTCAGTTCGTCCAGCGTCATGCCAAGCAGCTTCTTCTTTTCCATTTCGTGCCAATTATTATGCAAAGTTACATTATTTATTATGTATATGGTACACTATGATGGAAAAAGTTGTGATTTTAAGTTTCTTTTGCGAAAAAAGCATGTTTGTTTAGAATAATTTTCTTATCTTTGCCACGAATAAAACCGTAAAAACACTAAATAAAATGAATTTCAAACACATCTTTACCGTATCTGTTGCGGTAGTTTTCTCCTGTGCAACATCGTTGGCACAGAGCCTTAGTCCCAGCACCAAGACACATTGGGATAAGGGAACCCTTGTCGTTGAATCGCCTGTTCGTCCTGCCGGCCAGCAGAATGTGCTGGGTCTTACGGCTCCGAAGATTTCCACCGTCCGTGTGGCTTTCGTCGGACTGGGCATGCGCGGACCTGGTGCTGTGGAGCGATTTACTCACATTCCCGGCGTACAGATTGTTGCCCTTTGCGACTATGTGGAGGCTCGTGCCGAGGGCTGTCAGAAGTATCTGCGCAGTGCAGGACTTCCGCCAGCAGACATCTATAGTGGCGAGAAAGGCTACGAAGAGGTCTGCAAGCGTGCCGACATCGACCTCGTCTACGTGGCTACCGACTGGGACCATCACTTCCCCGTTGCCAAGTGCGCCCTCGAGAACGGCAAGCACACAGCCATCGAGGTGCCCAGCGCCATGAACCTCGAACAATGCTGGGAGCTCATCGATCTCTCCGAGAAGACACGCCTCCACTGCATGATTCTCGAGAACTGCTGCTACGACTGGTATGAGCTGAACACGCTCAACATGGCTCAGCAGGGTGTCTTCGGTGAGGTGCTTCGCGGCGAAGGTGCCTACATCCACAACCTCGACGACTTCTGGGACTACTACTGGAAGAACCCCGACGGCTCTGACCCCGACAAGCTGGGCTGGCGCATGAAGTACAACATGGAGAATCGCGGCGACGTCTATGCCACCCACGGCCTCGGCCCCGTTGCACTTGCCATGAACATCCATCGCGGTGACCGCTTCACAACCCTCGTTGCAATGGACACCAAGAGCGCCCACGGCAAGGAGTATGTGGAGAAGAAGACCGGCAAGCCCTGCACGAACTATCGTAATGGCGACCAGACAACAACCCTCATGCGTACACAGGATGGTAAGGTCGTGGAGATTCAGCATAATGTGATGAACCCTCAGCCCTACAACCGCCTCTACAAGCTCACAGGCACCAAGGGCTATGCTACGAAGTACCCCGAGCAGCACTATGCTCTCGACAAGAGTCAGCTCACCGCCAGCGGCGTTGCACCCAAGGTGGATGACCTCAGCTCTCACGGCTTCTTGCCCGCAGCAGAGCAGCAGGCACTCGTAGCCAAATACACGCACCCCATCATCAAGAAGTATGGCGAGATGGCACAGAAGGTGGGCGGTCACGGCGGCATGGACTTCTTCATGGACGCACGTCTCATTTACTGCCTGCAGAACGGTCTGCCTCTTGATATGGATGTTTACGACCTGGCCGAGTGGTGCTGCCTTGCCGAGCTTGGTTCGCTCTCGATGGACAACAATTGCTGCGCCGTAGCTTTCCCCGACTTCACTCGTGGCTACTGGAACGTACAGAATGGCTACCAGTTCGCATGGGCAAATCCTGCTGAAGAGGCTATTGCCGAGGCTGCTGCCATTGCAAGCACAGAGGCTCAGAAGGCCGACTGCGCTAAGAGGAAGCTTTGGGAGAAGTACGACAAAGCAAAGGAGAAGGCTGCAAAGAAAGCTAAGAAGTGAAGTCCGATTCCAAGACCCCCTCTAACTCCCCCTCTAAGGGGAGAAGCAAACGCTCGATGAAGTCAAACCCAGACAAAGAAAGCCTCCCCATAAAGGAGAAGGCTTGGAGAGGGTCTGAATCTGAGTTGAAATACTCCCTGCGCCGCTTCATTCGGGCGCAGAAGAAAGAGAACACCGCTGCTCAGTTGGCAGCGATGTCAACTGAGATAACGAACAGAGTGCTTGCTCTTGCCTCGTGGCAGGAAGCAGGCACTCTGCTTTTGTATTATCCCCTTGCCGACGAGGTGGAC
>CADCCR010000063.1 GCA_902799985.1 uncultured Bacteroidales bacterium
AATGTTCTGTCGGATTTGTAATCCGACAGCATTGAATATAAGCATTTGAACTCCGGCTTTGCCGCCTGAGCACCTGTATACAGGAGCGCAAGAATGCGATAAAAAGCATTGCGGGATTACAAATCCCTATATCCAAGCGTGCGGATTTCAAATCCGCACGAACATCCTTTCACGGCCTTATCCGAAGAAGAGAGCGGCGACGGCCATGGCGGCGATGATGCCGCAGAGGTCGGCGAAGAGACCTGCCGTGACGGCATGGCGGGTGTTGCGGACACCGACGGAGCCAAAATAGACGGCCAGGATGTAGAACGTCGTGTCGGTGGCTCCCTGGAAGATGCAGGAGAGACGACCCACGAAGGAGTCGGCGCCGTACTGCTGCATGGCATCGACCATCATGCCGCGGGCACCGCTGCCCGACAGGGGCTTCATGATGGCCGTTGGCAAGGCTGCCACATAGTCGGCATTGCCGCCAAGCATCTCAACGAGTTTGCCTATGCCATCTACGAGGAAGTCCATCGCTCCCGAGGCACGGAACACACCGATGGCAACAAGTATCGCTACCAGGTAAGGGATGATGCGCACGGCCGTCTCGAAGCCTGCCTTTGCCCCCTCGACGAAGGCCTCATAGACGTATATCTTCTTCCGCACACCTGCCGCTATGAAGGCGATGATGATGGAGAAGAGGATGACGTTGGCCAGGACGGTGCTCCAGAGGTTCATCGTCTCGCGGTCGACCTGTGTGCTGAGCCACATCACGCCGCTCACCATAAGGCAGATGCCGAGCACGAAGGCCATGATGGCGCGGTTGAAGAGGTTGATGTGCTGGTAGATGCTGGTGATGATCATGCCGGCCAGCGTAGCGATGGCTGTGGCGATGAGGATGGGGATGAAGACATCCGTGGGCTGTGCCGCACCCATCTGTGCCCGATAGACCATCACGCCGACGGGGATGATGGTCAGGCCGCTGGTGTTGAGCACCAGGAACATAATCATGGCGTTCGTGGCTGTGTCCTTCTGCTTGTTCAGTTCCTGCAAACCCTCCATCGCCTTGAGGCCCAGCGGCGTGGCGGCATTGTCGAGGCCCAGCATGTTCGCGCTGAAGTTCATGAAGATGTGGCCGAAGACGGGATGTCCGGCGGGAATCTCTGGGAAGAGGCGCACCATGAGCGGCGACAGCCAGCGTGCCAGCACGTTGACCAGTCCGCTCCGCTCGCCTATCTTCATAATACCCATCCAGAGGGAGAGCACGCCCGTCAGCCCGAGGGAAATCTCGAAAGCCGTCTTGGCATTGTCGAAAGTACTGTTCATAATAGCCGGGAACACGTCCGTGTTGCCCAGCATAAGCTGCACCGCAGCAATCAGAAAAGCGATGGCAAAGAAGCCAATCCAAATGTAGTTCAGGACCATAAAGCCTCACCCCCTTCCCCTCTCCGAGGAGAGGGGAGAAATAATGTTGATAATCGTGTTCATTCTCTCAGAGTGTTTTGTATTTTCTTTAATACTTCTTCTATATTAAACTGGACTTCTTCATTGGAAAAACGAATAACCCGGAATCCAAGTTCGTTTAACCTTTCTGTCCTTAACTCATCGTCTTCTTTTTGTTTCCTCTCAGAATGATAGCCTCCATCTATTTCGATAATCAGCATCTTGTCAAGGCAGACAAAGTCGGCAATGAAATCAGCAATGATATGTTGGCGTCGGAACTCTACCCCTAATGCCTTGTTCCGGATGTTTTCCCACAGAATATCTTCTGCTAAAGTAGCATTCTTTCTGTTTTCTTTTGCAAAGTCTTTAAGCAGATTGTACCTGTCGGAAGCAGCCCATCTAAAGCGTGTGGAAGTTGTTTCCGTCATAGGTCAAGCTCTCCTTGTATATACTCCCCTCTCCTCGGAGAGGGGTTGGGGGTGAGGCTGAGGTGGCTGTAGGCCAGCTCCGTCACTTCGCGGCCTCTGGGGGTGCGCTTGATGAAGCCTTCCTTGATGAGGAACGGCTCATAGACTTCCTCTACTGTGCCCGCGTCCTCGCCCACGGCGGTGGCGATGGTGCCGATGCCCACAGGACCGCCCTTGAACTTGTCGATGATGGTGGTGAGTATCTTGTTGTCTATCTCGTCGAGGCCGTAGCGGTCGATGTTGAGCGCCTCCAAGGCAACGCGGGCAATGCTGAGGTCGATGCGTCCGTTGCCCTTGACCTGAGCGAAGTCGCGCACGCGGCGCAGCAGGGCATTGGCGATACGTGGCGTGCCACGGCTGCGGCTGGCTATCTCGCCGGCGGCTTCAACGTCGATGGGCACGCCGAGGATGCTGCTGGAGCGCATCACAATCTTCTTCAACGTCTCAGCATCGTAGTACTCGAGGTGCATGTTGATGCCGAAGCGGGCACGCAGGGGAGCGGTGAGCAGGCCGCTTCTTGTCGTGGCACCGACCAGCGTGAAGGGCGCAAGGTCAATCTGTATGCTGCGTGCCGACGGACCTTTGTCTATCATGATGTCGATGCGGTAGTCCTCCATGGCCGAGTAGAGGTATTCCTCCACGACGGGTGAGAGGCGATGTATCTCGTCGATAAAGAGCACATCGTTCGGCTCGAGGGAGGTGAGGATGCCTGCCAGGTCGCCAGGCTTGTCGAGCACGGGGCCGCTGGTGAGTTTGAAGCCTACACCCAGCTCGTTGGCTATGATGTTGGAGAGTGTCGTCTTGCCCAGTCCGGGAGGGCCGTGCAGGAGCGTGTGGTCGAGGGGCTCGCCGCGATACTTTGCTGCCTCCACGAAGATGCGCAGGTTATCGACGACCTTCTGCTGACCGCTGAAGTCGTCGAACTGCAACGGCCGGAGGGCATTCTCGAAGTCCTTCTCCTTCAGCCGTCCTTCTTGTCGTATGTCGAATTCTTCCAAGGTGTTTATTATAATTATTTTCGCCAGGCCTTATGGCGTAGCTTAATTATGAATTAAGAATTATGCATTATGAATTCCTTTCAGGGCTTTGTCCTCGGCCTGCCGCATGAGGGCTTGCTCGTCGGGGCTTTTGTCGCGGAGGCCGCAGAGGTGGAGCAGGCCGTGGATGATGATGCGGTGCAGCTCGTCGGCGAAAGTGGTGCCGAAGAGACGGGCGTTGGAGGCGACGGTGTCGAGGCTGATGTAGATGTCGCCGCTCAGGGCGTCGCCCTCCGAATAGTCGAAGCCGATGTGGTCGGTGTAGTAGTCGTGACCGAGGAATCGACGGTTGATGTCGAGCATCGTCTCGTCGTCCACGAAGATGTAGTTCACGTCGCCCACGACCTTGCCGTAGCCTTTTGCCACCTGTCTGACCCATGCCGAGACCTCTGCCTCGCTGATGTCGGGCATCGCCGTGTTTATGGTGTTGTAGGTTATCATTCTTTTTAATTCATAATTCATAATTCATAATTCATAATTATTTCCTTCGCCAAGACTTAGGGCGTAGCCTAATTATGAATTATGAATTATGAATTATGAATTGCTTTAAGGTTGTTGCAGCAGTTCGACGGCCTTCTTGACCACGTCGTCGTTCTCGTAGATGATGGCAAAGTACTCGCTCATGTCCCAGAGGTCGCGCGCTACGAGTCCCTTGACGATGAGGCGGATGTTCTCGATGGTCTTCTGCCGTTCCTCGTCATCCTTCGGGCGGATGTCCTGCTTCTCGCCTTCGGCAAAGATCTCGTCGATGAGCTCCTGCGGCACCTCATACTCTTTCTTGAACTTCTCGAAGTCGCGATAGGTCTTCGCCAGCTTCTTGCGGTTCTTGTCCATGTTCTTGAGGTTGGCGTTGATGATGATGCTCTTGGCGGACAGCTCGCGGTAGCACTTGGCATAGCGCGTGGTGTCGAGGGGCACGAAGCAGTCGGGCATGATGCCGCCGCCGCCATAGACGGTGCGTCCCTTCCGGAGCGTCTGGTAACGAAGAGAGTCGGGGAAGTGGATGCTGTCGGCGTTCGTCAGCTCGCCTTTGTTGTAGCGGTTGATGACGTCGCGGGCGTAGTCGAGACCTTTACCTTTCTCGTAAGGCTTCTGTATGGAGCGGCCGCTGGGGGTGTAGTAGCGTGCGGTGGTGAGACGGATCATCGAGCCGTCGGGCATGTCGAACGGGCGCTGTACGAGGCCCTTGCCGAAGGAACGTCGGCCCACCACGATGCCGCGGTCCTGGTCCTGAATGGCGCCGGAGAGTATCTCGGCTGCCGAGGCGCTGTACTCGTCGATGAGCACCGCTACCCTACCCTCTTGGAAGGCATTGCCACCTGTGCTGCGGAACTCCTGGTTGGGCACCGAGCGACCCTTCGTATAGACTATCATGTCGCCCTTAGGCAGGAACTCGCTGGCGATGTCGGCCGCAGCCTGCAGGAAGCCGCCGCTGTTCTGCTGGAGGTCGATGATGAGGTCCTTCATGCCTTGCTCCTTGAGCTTTTTGATGGCAGCCACCACCTCGTCGTGCGTCGTCTGCGCGAAGTTGTTGAAGCGGACAAGGCCGATGGTGGGCGTCACCATGTAGGCGGCATCCACCGAGTTGACGGGGATGCGGTCGCGCTTCACGTCGAAGTAGAGGGTGTCGCGTATGCCACGGCGCACCACACCGAGGTGGGCGATGGTGCCCTTCTTGCCGCGCAGCCGGTGCATGATCTCCTCGCGGCTCATCTTCACGCCCGCTATGGCTGTGTCGGCCACGCTGACGATGCGGTCGCCGGCCAGGATGCCAACCCTTTCGCTGGGGCCTTTCGGCACGGGCTGAATGACGAGCAGCGTGTCCTCGAGCATGTTGAACTGCACGCCGATGCCCTCGAACGAGCCTTCCAGCGGCTCGGTGAACTTCTTCGTGTCCGAGGCGTTGGTGTAGGCCGAATGGGGGTCGAGCTTCATGAGTATGCCGTTGATGGCGTCCTCCGTAAGTTTCTTGCTGTCAACGCTGTCCACGTAGAAATTGTTTATCAGCACCGAAGCCATGACGAGCTTCTGGACGTTCTTCTCCAGGTCGCTGACCGGCGCATTGTTTGCCGGTGTGTTGCCGAAGCGCAACTGTGCCGAGAGGCTCATGCCTGCGAGCAGGGCGGCAACAGCCAAAGTGAGTCTTTTCATAATAATATATAATGTGTATATGCTTTTGCGGCGACAAAGTTACGCTTTTTTTCTGACATACCGATGTCTGCGGCGAAAAAAGACAGAATAAGCTGACCGCAGTTATGCAATATTTTCCTGCCAGTGCTTGGAAAAGTGCCTTTATTTTCATAATTTTGCAGCCGTGAACGTTGCAAAGAATCGGGCGCCGCTTCCCGAAACTACCCTTCCCACCCTACCCTTGGTGCGTGGACGGGGAAAGTCATGCTCGGTGTGTAACATGCTGAGCCGCATTGTCATGCTCTCTGTGGCGCTTGTGCTTAGCTCCGCCGCCTCGGCCAGAACGTCAGCTGCCGACAGCCTCCGCGCGGAGAAGTTCCGACCGGTGCAGCTGATTGCGCCTGCCACCTTGATTACCGTCGGCTCCATCGGCGTCTAACGGCTGGTTCTGTTCTGTGAAAAAGGACGTCAGAAAGGGCTTCGAGAACTATCGTGGCGACAAGCGTTTCAAGGCCGACGACTACATTCAGTACGTTCCTGTTGCCGCTCATCTCGGGCTCGGATTCATCGGCGTCAAGGCCCGTCATTCGTTCCGCGAGCGACTGGCTGTTGCTGCCACATCGAGCATCGTCATGGCCGCAATGGTGAACACTGCGAAATACACCATCGGGGAGGCGCGTCCCGACAATGGCAGGCGCAATTCCTTCCCGTCGGGACATACGGCAACGGCCTTTATGGGTGCCGAACTTGTTCGCAGCGAATACGGAAACGTTTATGGTGCAGGTGCTTATGTCTTGGCAACTGGAGTTGCTGTGCTGAGGATCTACAACGACCGCCACTGGCTGAACGACGTTATAGGCGGTGCCGGTTTCGGCATCCTTTCAGCCCGCATCGGCTATTGGCTCCTGCCCGTCGAGCGCAAGCTTTTCCACTGGGACAACAATGGTCCCGCCGTCACTGCCCTACCCTCCTACAATCCCATAGACCATAGCTTCAGCCTTTCCGTCGCCGCCACCTTCTAATTCCCGCCACCATTCCGCGTCTTAGTCTGTTCAGTCCTTAGAAATTTCTTTCCTTTAATCCGTTCAATTCGTTTAATCCGTTGTTTAAAGGAAATGACCTCGCGGTTTATTATATAATGTAATTCGGTTAAAGTCAGTCGGCTCACTGTTGGCCTTCCTGCAGCATCTTGAACAGTTTGTCCAGGCGTGGCGCCATGATAATCTCCGTACGGCGGTTGCGGGCGCGTCCCTCCGACGTGGTGTTGATGTCGACGGGTTTGAACTCTCCGCGGCCACAGGGCTGTATCTGCAGGGGATTCACACCGTAGGTTTCGGTCAGGATGCGTACGACGGAGGTGGCACGGATGACGCTCAGGTCCCAGTTGTCCTGGAAGACGGCGGTCTTGATGGGCACGTTGTCGGTGTGACCTTCGATGTAAACGTCGATGTCCGTCTGTCGGTTGAGCACGCCGGCCAGCTTCCCGAGCGCTTCCTTGCCCTGTGCATTGACGATGGCCTTGCCCGACTCGAACAGCAACTTGTCACTCATCGCCACATAGACCTTGCCGTCCTCCTCGCGTACTGTCAGCTCGTCGCTGCTGAATCCGAGCAACGCATCCTTCACGCTGCTGAGCAGGTCCTTCACTTTCTGGTTCTGCTGGGCTATCATCTTCTGCAGCTCTGCGATGGTCTGCTCGCGGTCCTTCAGGTTGGCGTTCAACTTCTGATTCTCGTTTTGTCCGCTGGTCAGCAGTGCCTGAAGCCCTCGGATGTTTCCCTTGAGGAGAGCCGTATCGGTCATCAGGGCATTGACGCGTTCGTCGTACATCGCGCAGTCGTACCGACTGATGCCAAGCAGTTCGGCCAGACTGTCGCGGCTGTAGAGGGCGGCCAGTCTGCCGGCTTCGGCTATCTCGAACTTCTTCTTGCTCACTACGCAAGAGGAGAGCAGCATGCACGCCACTCCAAGCATCAAAAGACTTAGTTTCTTCATTTCTCGTTCTATTTTAAGAATTTTACGTTACTTCATTTTATGGCTTAATCTGCAACACGTCAGATGTTTACGTTCGAAATTGCCCTCTGAGAATCGTTTCTTTTCGTCCGCCTGGCCCCGCGGCTTCAAATAATCGATTCTCAAGCGGTCAAAACCCGATTTTTGCCCGAAGAAAATGTTCCAATCGTTCGCACCTTCTCCATTTCCCACTTGCAGGACCATCATTTGCTCAGCTCGCTTCTTGCAGCTTTTCTGTGGTGGCGAAGAAATGTTCCTTCGGTTCGCACCTCGAAACCGCAGGGCGCTTCCGGAATAAGCGCGAGGCGCTTCGGCGATAACCGCGAGGCGCTTCTTCAATAAGCGCTGGGCGCTTCCGAGATAACCGCGAGGCGGTTCCTGCATAGAAAGCCTCTCCTCGGGGAGGTAGGGTAGGGGGCTTCTTCTTCTTCAGACTAATGGTTCAGAAGAATTTCACTTCCTCTCCAACCACTTCGCTGAGCAGCAGGTTAGCCAGACGGCTGGTGCCGAGTCGGAGCCATTGGTTCGTGAGCCACTGCTCACCGAGCACTTCCTTCACGATGGTGTAGTAGACGAGGGCATCGTGGACGGTGTTCAGACCGCCAGCCGGCTTGAAACCAATCTGTATGCCCGTCTTGTTATAGTATTCCTTTATGGCCTGGCACATCACGTAGGCCGCTTCGGGGGTGGCAGCAGGCTTCTCCTTGCCGGTCGACGTCTTGATGTAGTCGGCACCGGCATACATGGCCAGCAGACTGGCCTTCTTGATGTCCGAGGCGCTGGGCAACAGACCTGTTTCCAGGATGACCTTCATCTTCTTGTCTCCGCAGATAGCCTTCAACTCGCTGATCTCGTCGCAAAGTGTCTCGTAGTCCCCGCTCAGATACTTGCCAACGCTCATCACGATGTCTATCTCCGTGGCACCATCCTTCAGGGCCAGCGCTGTCTCCACCGTCTTGACCTCAATCAGGGCCTGCGACGACGGGAAGCTGCCGCTGACGCAAGCCACTTCAACGCCCTCCACTTCGAGGCTCTGGCTTACTATCTTCGCGTAGCACGGGTAGACGCATATCGTGGCGACATGGGGTAGGGTGGGGTAGGCATCCTCGAACTTGTTGACCTTCTCCGTGAAGGCCAGCACGCTCTCCTCGCTGTCGGTCGTCTTCAAGGTGGTCAGCTCCACGCTGCCCAACAGGAATTTCTTCACTTCCAGTGTGTCGTTCTCAGGCACCTTTTTCTCGATGATTTCGGCCACTTTTGCTGCCACGTCGCTGTCCTTCAGGTCGGTATTGTACAGCGCGAGCATCTGGTCGTACTTGCTTTTCTCTAATGTTTCCATGTTATTTCGGTTTATGTTGTTCTGATAGTTTGACAACCCTATGGTTCGTCCAGTTTAATGTGGTTCAGTTGTTTTAACAGTTTTACTGTTCTTTCACTTTAGGGCAGCTCGGATGTTAATATTGCTTTACAGCCCTTTCAGCTTGGGATTGTTCTGATGTCTGACCTTATCGCGGCGTGTTTTCTTCTCGAAACTGGCTTCCAGAGCCTTTGTCAGGTCAACGCCTGTCTGGTTTGCCAGGCAGATGAGCACCCACAGCACATCGGCCATCTCCTCCGAAGGGTCCTGATTTTCACCCTCTTTGAAGGATTGTTCCCCATATTTCCGCGCCATGATGCGTGCCAGCTCCCCAACCTCTTCCGTCAGGCAGGCCATGTTGGTCAGCTCGTTGAAGTAGCGCACGCCATACTGCTTAATCCATTGATCTACACGTTCCTGTGCTTCCTGTATTGTCATTCCTTATTCTTTGTGTCCATACATATAGTTACGGGGCCGTCGTTGACCAGTTCCACTTGCATCTCAGCCCCGAAGATGCCGGTGCCAACGGGCTTGCCGAGACCTTGACTCAAGGCTTCGACAAAGCTTTCGTACATAGGTACTGCGTGCTCATGCCCTGCGGCACGAATCCAGCTGGGGCGGTTCCCTTTCTTGTAACTGGCCATCAGCGTGAACTGACTCACCACGATGATGTCGCCTCCCACGTCCAGTATGTTGCGGTTCATCACGCCCTCTTCGTCATCGAAAATCCGTAGTCCCAAGACTTTCCGGCATAGCCATTGCACGTCCTCATCGGTGTCTGCTGCCTCTACTCCAAGTAGAAGTAGCAGTCCTTTTCCTATCGAAGAAACCGTTGTTCCGTTGACTGTTACGCTGGCCCTCTGCACGCGTTGAATAACAGTTCTCATCTCTCGCACCTCCTCCTTTATCTATTATAATCTATGCAAAACTACTATTTTTAGTCCGTTTCTGCAAGTTTTTCCTTCAGAATCTTTGCCTTTACCGGTCCGACGACCTCCGCGAGTGCGGTTTCATCGGCTTCTTTGATGCGTTTCACACTGTGCCATTTGCGTAAGAGGAGCTCCTTTGTTTTCGGTCCGATGCCCGGTATGGCATCCAGCGCACTGGCCACCTGGTGCTTGCTGCGTTTGTCTCGATGAAATGTGATGGCAAAGCGATGCACCTCGTCCTGTATCTGCGTGAGCAACCGAAAGAGGGCGGAGTCTGTTTTCAAGCCGATGACTTGTGGCGGAAAACCATATAACAGCTCGTTCGTACGGTGCTTGTCGTTCTTGGCAAGGCCCGCTATGGGAATTTCAAGGTGCAGTTCGTCCTCCACTACTTGGCGCACCACCTCCATTTGCCCGCTTCCACCGTCGGTAATGATGAGGTCGGGTAGGGGAGACTGCTCTTCCATCATGCGAGAATAACGACGTCGCACAACCTCCTGCATGCTGGCGTAGTCATCGGGACCCTCCACCGTTTTGATGTTATACTTGCGGTAATCCTGCTTGCTCGGCTTGCACTTACGGAACACCACGCAGCCGGCTACGGCATCCGTGCCACTTATGTTAGAATTATCGAAGCATTCTATCTGCATGGGCAGCGTGGGAAGCTGGAGCGCATTCTGCAGTTCTTTCATCAAACGCACCTGCTTTTGCTCTGGGTTCAGCTTGTCGCTCTGCGTGATTCGGTCCTTCTTGTATTGCAGAACATTCAGCTTCGAGAGCTCGAGGAGCTTTTTCTTGTCGCCCTTCTGGGGCACCGTGACCGTAATATCTTCGCCTAGATGTTCCACGGGGAACGGTACGATAACTTCCTTACTTTCACTTCTGTAACGTTGTCGCATCTCAACGATTCCAGCAGCGAGGAGTTCCTCGTCGGACTCATCCAAGCGCTTTGCGTACTCGAAGGTAAAGGCTTGCGTGATGCAACCGTTCGTAACGTGCAGGTAATTAATGTATGCCACCTTCTCGTTGTTCTCGATGTTGAACACGTCTATGTTGTGGAGTGTGCTGCTCACCACCTCGCTCTTGCTGCGATAGTTCTCCAGAAGTAGGTACTTTTTCTTGATGGATTCGGCCTCTTCGAACTCAAGCTTTGCTGCATGTTCCTGCATACATTGCAGCATCTGTCGCTCGATTTGTGCCGTGTTTCCCTTCAGAATTTCACGCGCCTCGGCGATGTATTGCATGTATTCCTCGTGGCTCTGCCGTAGGGTGCAGGGTGCCTTGCAGTTCTTGATGTGGTACTCCAGGCACTCTTTGTGTTTGTGTTTAGCGATGGATTCAGCCGTAATTGTCTCCCTACAGCGTCGCAAAGGATAAAGTTTTGCGATGAGTTCGAGCAGCATGTACATGGTGGGCACGTGGCTGTAAGGGCCGAAGTAGGTGCCAAAGCGCTTGATGATTTTGCGCGTCTGAAAGATGCGTGGCAGGTATTCGTTCGTGATGACGATGCTTGGATAAGTCTTTCCGTCCTTGAGGAGAATGTTGTAGCGTGGGTTCCACTGCTTGATGAGGTTGTTTTCCAGCAGCAGAGCATCCTCTTCCGTCTTTACCACGATGTATTTGATGTCGCGAATCTTGGAGACGAGGATAGCAGTCTTGCGGTTGTCGTGCTCTTTGGAGAAGTAGGAATACACACGTCGCTTCAGGTTCTTTGCCTTGCCTACATAGATAATCGTGCCCGTTTCATCGAGATACTGATAGCATCCCGGGCAGTCGGGCAGGTTGCTGACAATGCCCATGAGGTAGGTTCGAAGCTTTTCCTTTTCGCTCTTCTCCATGATGATTTGCTGTGTTTTTCTATCTATTTTCTATGCCGATTTCCCCGAAGCGCCCCGTGCTTATTCTCGAAACGCCTCGTGCTTATTTCAGAAGCGCCCTGCGGTTATTTCGGAAGCGCCCTGCGGTTATTTCAGAAGCACCTGTTATTTCGGAAGCGCCTAGCGGTTATTTCGGAAGCGCCTCGTGCTTTTTCAAGAAGCCCCTCGCGCTTCTTTGTGATTATATCTTGATGAGTGTCGTCATCTCCACGTCCTTGTCGAAGACAGCACGGCCGTTCAGACCTTCGATGGTCAGTTCGATGATGAAATTGATGTAGATTTTCTTCGGATTGAACTGCTTTACCAGATTGTAAGCCGCCTTCATGCTGCCACCCGTGGCTAGCAAGTCATCGTGGAGCAGCACGACATCCTTCTCGTCGATGGCGTCCGTATGAATCTCTATGGTGTCCTTTCCGTACTCCTTCATGTAGCTTTCCTTGCGAGTTTCGGCAGGGAGTTTGCCTGGTTTGCGACACATCACGAAGCCGGCTCCCAGTTTGACAGCCAGCGCGGCGCCAACCACAAAGCCTCGGCTCTCGATGCCTACCACCTTTGTTATGCCTTTGCCCTTGTAGAGTTCGTACAGTTCGTTGACCATTATCTTCAGGCATTTGGGATTCTTGTACAGCGTGCTGACGTCCTTGAACTGTATTCCGGGGACGGGAAAGTCAGGCACATTGCGCAGGTTTTTCAGTAATTCTTCGTTGTTCATCTGTTTATTTACTATTTAATCATTTACCATTTACCATTTTTTTCCTCCCCATAGAGGGGGAGTTAAAGGGGGGGTCCCATTTAATTATTTACCATTTACCATTTGTTTCGACAGGCAATGTTTCACGTGAAACCTTAGCGATTCATCATGACGAGCAGGACGTTCACGTCGCTGGGGCTGACGCCTGGGATGCGGCTGGCCTGTGCCATTGTCTCGGGGTCGATGCGCGAGAGTTTCTGGCGCGCTTCCGTGCTGAGCGACTGGATGTCCTCGTAGTGGAACCTACCGCGGATGCGTATGTTCTCGAGGCGGTGTATCTTCTCGGCAATCTCCTTTTCTCGGCGGATGTAACCGCTGTACTTCATGCGCACTTCGGCGGCCTCGATGATTTCCTCGCGGCGGTCGGGTAGGGCGTTCAGGCGGTCGGCGAGTGCCGGGACGAGTGGAGCCAAGGAGGAGAGCGAGAGCTGTGGGCGCATCACCAGGTCGATGAGTTTGCATCCCCGTTGCAGCTGTTCGCATCCCAGGGCACTCAGGCCCGGATTGATGAGAGCGGCCTTCACGCTGAAGTTGTTGCAGAAGGCTTCAATCTCCTCGATGGCCTGCTTCTTGCGGAGCCAGTGGTCGTAGCGTTCGCGACTGGCCAAGCCCAGCTCATAGCTGCGTTCCGTGAGTCGTGCATCCGCATCATCCTGGCGAAGGAGGATGCGATACTCCGCCCGACTGGTGAACATGCGGTAGGGTTCGTCCACGCCCTTCGTGACCAGGTCGTCGATGAGGACGCCGATGTAGCTCTCGTCCCTGTGCATGACCAGCGGTTCCTGTCCGCCCAGCTTGCGTGCCGCGTTGATGCCCGCCACCAGTCCTTGTCCGGCAGCCTCCTCGTAGCCCGTCGTGCCATTCACTTGTCCGGCGAGGAACAGGCCGTCCACCTTCTTCGACTCCAGCGAGTGCCGCAGTTCTGTGGGGTCAAAGTAGTCATATTCAATGGCATAGCCTGGGCGATAGACTCGCAGGTTGCGGAAGGCTGGAATCAGTTTCAGGGCCTCAATCTGCGCGTCGATGGGCAAGGAGCTCGAGAAGCCGTTGAGGTAGAACTCCTGTGTGCCCGTTCCCTCCGGTTCGAGGAAGAGCTGGTGCTCCGTCCTTTCGGCGAAGGTGACGAGCTTCGTCTCGATGCTTGGGCAGTAGCGCGGCCCGATGCTCTGAATCTGTCCGTTGTAGAGGGGCGAGTCGGGTAGGGCGGCCCGAAGACGCTCGTGCACCGCCTCGTTCGTATAGGTAATCCAGCAAGGGAGCTGTGGCAACTGACGCGGTTCGCCCATGTACGAGAACTTGTGGAAGTCGCTCTCTCCGTCCTGCTGCTGCATGAGGGAGAAGTCCACGGAGCGTCCGTCGATGCGAACCGGCGTGCCCGTCTTCATGCGGCCGACCGTGATGCCGCAGGCTGCGATGCTCTCCGAGAGGTGTAGGCTTGGCAGTTCGGCACAGCGTCCGCCAGGAATCTGAGTTCGTCCGATGTGCATGAGTCCGTTCAGGAAAGTGCCGGCTGTGATGATGACACAAGGGGCGAGGATGGTCACGTTTAGAAGCGTTCGGACACCCAGCACGCTTCGTCGGACAACTTGGCACGCCTCGTCGGTCAACTTGGCACGCCTCGTTTGGCAACTAAGCACGCCTTGTTTGACAACTTGGCACGCCTCGTCGGTCACCTCCTCCGTGAGCAGTTCCACGACCTGGTCTTGCCAGATGGACAGATTCTGTGTGTTCTCGAGCACTTCTCGCCAGGCCCAGATGAACTTACCGCGGTCGCATTGTGCGCGGGGGCTCCACATGGCCGGTCCCTTCGAGCGGTTGAGCATGCGGAACTGAATGGCGGTCTGGTCCGTCACCTGTCCCATGTGTCCGCCTAGGGCGTCAATCTCGCGGACGATCTGTCCTTTGGCGATGCCTCCGACGGCCGGATTGCACGACATCTGAGCTATTTTGTTCATGTCCATCGTCACGAGACAGGTCCTTGCGCCCAGCTTTGCCGCTGCCGCCGCCGCCTCGCATCCTGCATGGCCCGCACCGACCACTATAACGTCGTATTTTAGTTCCATCTGTTCCTTCTGCCGTCTAATTTAGGTACAAAAGTAGGCAATTCCTGCAACATTTCCTCGAAAAAGTTGCACAAATCACCATTTTTGTGTACTTTTGTCTCCGTGATATACTTAATTTAAGGTACACGCGCACATAAAACAACACTAAATCATAACTTAATTCAAAATTTTCTATGTGGTTAATCAATTCATCAATCGGCAGGAAAGTAGTGATGTCCGTCACCGGCATTGCGCTTGTCCTGTTCCTGACGTTCCATGCCTGCATGAACGTCGTAGCACTCTTTAGTGAGGACGGCTACAACTGGATTTGCGAGATGCTGGGCGCCAACTGGTATGCTGTGGCAGCGACAGTCGGCCTGGCTGGTCTGGTGCTTCTGCACTTCATCTTCGCCTTCTGGCTGACATTCCAGAACTGGAAGGCCCGCGGCAACAACAAGTATGCTGTGACCGACAAGCCCGAAAAGGTGGAGTGGGCCAGCCAGAACATGCTTGCCCTGGGCGTGATAGTCTGCCTGGGTCTGTGCCTGCACCTCTACAACTTCTGGTGGCACATGATGGCCGCCGAGCTTATGGAAGGCGAGTATGCTCAGCGTGCAGCCGACGGCGTCTACTGGATCAAGCAGACCTTTGCCTGCCCGGTTTACTCCTGTCTGTATCTCGTATGGCTCTGCGCCCTGTGGTTCCACCTGACTCACGGCATCTGGAGCGCCATGCAGACGCTTGGTGTGAGCGGCAAGGTATGGTTCAACCGCTGGCGTTGCATCGGCAACATCTACGCCACCATCGTCATTCTGATGTTCGCTGCCGTAGTCGTTGTGTTTGCCATACAGGGCTGCGGCTCTTGCGGCAGTAGCTGTGGCATCTGATAAATGGTAAATGGTAAATCATTAAATGGTAAATGGTAAATCATTAAATGGTAAATGATATTATGGCAAAGACATTAGATTCAAGAATACCCGAAGGACCAATAGCAGAGAAATGGTCCAACTACAAGGCACACCAACGTCTGGTGAACCCCAAGAACAAGCTGAAGCTCGACGTCATCGTGGTCGGCACAGGTCTGGCTGGTGCCAGCGCCGCCGCTTCTCTCGCCGAGATGGGCTTCAACGTGTATAACTTCTGCATTCAGGACAGCCCCCGTCGCGCTCACTCCATCGCAGCACAGGGCGGTATCAACGCAGCCAAGAACTATCAGAACGACGGCGACTCTGTATATCGTCTCTTCTACGATACCGTCAAGGGCGGCGACTATCGTGCTCGCGAAGCCAACGTCTATCGTCTGGCAGAGGTAAGTAACAACATCATCGACCAATGCGTGGCACAGGGTGTTCCCTTCGCCCGCGAATATGGCGGCATGCTGGCCAACCGTTCATTCGGTGGCGCGCAGGTGAGCCGTACCTTCTATGCCAAGGGTCAGACCGGCCAGCAGCTTCTGCTCGGCGCCTACTCTTCCCTCTCGAAGGAAGTTCAGCGCGGCAAGGTAAAGCTGTTCACACGCTACGAGATGGAAGACGTTGTCATCGTCGACGGCCGTGCTCGCGGCATCATCGCCAAGAACCTCGTGACCGGCAAGCTGGAACGCTTCAGCGCAAACGCTGTCGTCATCGCCACCGGCGGCTACGGCAACGCCTACTTCCTCTCGACCAACGCCATGGGTTGCAACTGCACAGCAGCCGTCCAGTGCTTCCGCAAGGGTGCCATGATGGCCAATCCATCTTACGTTCAAATTCACCCAACTTGTATTCCTGTGCACGGTGACAAGCAGTCGAAGCTGACCCTCATGTCCGAGTCTCTGCGTAACGACGGCCGCATCTGGGTTCCCAAGAAGCTCGAAGACGCTAAGGCTCTGCAGGCCGGCACCAAGCAAGGCTATGAGATTCCCGAGGAAGACCGCGACTACTATCTGGAGCGTCGCTATCCCGCCTTCGGCAACCTCGTGCCTCGCGACGTGGCCTCTCGCGCAGCCAAGGAACGTTGCGACAAGGGCTTCGGCGTGAACAACACCGGTCTGGCCGTGTTCCTCGACTTCTCGGAGAGCATCCAGCGCCTCGGCATCGACGAGATTCGTCAGCGCTACGGCAACCTCTTCGACATGTACGAGGAGATTACCGACGTCAACCCGGGCGAGAAGGCTTGCACAAAGAACGGCGTGGATTACTACTATCCCATGATGATATTCCCTGCCATCCACTATACGATGGGCGGCGTATGGGTAGATTACGAACTGCAGACCACCATCCCCGGTCTCTTTGCTATCGGCGAATGCAACTTCTCCGACCACGGCGCCAACCGTCTCGGCGCATCGGCCCTCATGCAGGGACTGGCCGACGGTTACTTCGTACTGCCTTACACCATACAGAACTACCTGGCCGACCAAGCCATCTGGCCGCGTCTCTCCACCGATATGCCCGAGTTTGCTGCTACAGAAAAGGCCGTCGAGAAGGAGATTGACCGCCTGATGAACATCAAGGGCAAGCGCTCCGTTGACTCCATCCACAAGGAACTCGGACACATCATGTGGGAACATGTCGGCATGGGTCGTACCAAGGAAGGCCTCGAAGAAGGCTTGAAGCTCCTCAAGGCTCTGCGCAAGGAGTTCGACACGAACCTCTTCATCCCCGGAAGCAAGGAAGGCCTGAACGTAGAGCTCGACAAGGCCATCCACCTTCGCGACTTCATCCTCATGGGCGAACTCGTAGCTTACGACGCCCTGCACCGTGAAGAGAGCTGCGGCGGCCACTTCCGCGAAGAGCACCAGACCGAGGAAGGCGAAGCAAAGCGCGACGACGAGAACTTCTTCTATGTAGGCTGCTGGGACTACCAAGGCAGCGACGACAAAGCTCCCGAACTCGTCAAAGAGCCCCTCAAGTACGAAGCAATTAAGGTGCAGACACGTAATTACAAGAACTAATTTTAGGAGATTGGTAAATTAGTCGTTTAGTCGTTTAGGGATATTAGCGATGGAGACTCACAAAGACTTGCGAGTATGGCAGCAGAGCATAGAGATGGTTACATCAATATATCTGATGACACAATCCTTTCCAAAGGAAGAAACGTTTGGATTGGTATCGCAGTTGCGTCGTGCTTCGGTTTCTGTTCCCTCTAATATCGCTGAAGGCTATGCAAGAGGTACAGACAAAGAGAAACTCCATTTTCTGCGTATATCTTCTGGTTCAATGTCGGAAGTAGAAACTCAATTGCTGTTGAGTTTGAACTTAGGATATATAGACCAAGAGAAATACAATGAACTTTCAGAAATCGTGACATCTGTGTGGAAGCAGTTGAATTCATTGATAAGTTCAATAAAGAAGAGACTGACACCACAGGAACAGTTGCCTTTCTAATTTTCCCAAACGACCAAACGACAAAACCACTAAACGACCAACAATTATGAAGAATATATCAGTAACAATTAAGTTCTGGAAGCAGAACGGTCCTAAGGACAAGGGTCACTTCGACACGCATGAGTTGAAGAACATACCCGACGACACCTCGTTCCTCGAGGCGCTCGACATCATGAACGAGGAGCTTATCAACGAGGGCAAGGAGCCTTTCGTGTTCGACCACGACTGCCGCGAGGGCATCTGCGGCATGTGTTCGCTCTACATCAACGGCACACCTCACGGCAAGACAGAGCGCGGCGCCACAACCTGCCAGCTCTACATGCGTAAGTTCAAGGACGGCGAGACCATCACCGTGGAGCCTTGGCGCTCGGCTGGCTTCCCCGTCATCAAGGACTGCATGGTGGACCGCAACGCCTTCGACAAGATTATGCAGGCAGGTGGCTACACGACTATCCGCACAGGTCAGGCTCAGGATGCCAACGCCATCTTGATTCCGAAGGAAGATGCCGACGAGGCGATGGACTGCGCCAGCTGCATCGGTTGCGGCGCCTGCGTGGCAGCCTGCAAGAACGGCTCGGCAATGCTCTTCGTCAGCTCGAAGGTGAGCCAGCTCGCCCTGTTGCCGCAGGGTAAGGTGGAGGCTGCCAAGCGTGCGAAGGCTATGGTAGCGAAGATGGACGAACTGGGCTTCGGCAACTGCACCAACACACGTGCCTGCGAAGCTGTCTGCCCGAAGTGCGAGACCATCTCGAACATCGCCCGCCTCAACCGCGAGTTCATCTGCGCTAAGTTCGCAGACTAATCTCCTATAACTCCGCTTCGCCAAAGGTTGTCCTGGGCGAAGTGGGGTTTTTACCATTATCCCCTTCTCTGCATGACAGGCAGAGTTTACGAAAGTTAAAGTTACCATTATACATTATTTATTGTTAACTAGTATTTAACTGAGAAAATGAAAAAGAGTTTCTTAAGTTTGCTGGCCTTTGCTATGGTCGCAATGCTGAGTGTTAGTATGTCTTCTTGCAAAGACGACGGAATCGATGAGGGTGCAACCATCCTCGGCAGTTGGGTTCACGAAGACGGAGTGGGCGAAGCTGATGTCCTGTTCTTCACTGGTTCTCTGACTCAAGGTGAGGTTACCTACACTGAGTACGACGACGATGATTATCCTGAGGTGAGAAAGTCATCCTTCACATTCGATCCCAAGACAGGTACCCTGAGTGTACCCGGATTCTTGCCGTATCGCGACGCAAAGGTTATTACCTTGACCCCAACGAAGCTCAAGCTGAGGTACTTCCCCGACGACGACGACGACACCACCTTCTACAGGAACGATAAATAATCCACGAAGAAGAGATCTTTCTCGCTCTTGCCCCGCGACACGAATTCGGTCTGTCTTCATCCATCGGGAGAAGGCAGAGCACGTTTGTGCGAGGAAGGTATCTTTTCTGTAACTTAATTTAATAGGGAGTCCTAGCGAAAACATTGGGATTCCCTATTTCGTTTTATTGCTTTTCCCGGACAGCAATAAATTGTTTTCACGAAGCTTTGCAGCAGAATAAACCTGTAAAGACTTATGACGATGAAAATGTTGGAGGAACCTCTAACTATTGTTCTCCATCGTTTGTTTTCATAAGTTTCTTTATTCTCGAGCGGATGGCTCCTTCTTTCCGTCCGAACATGGAGGCGAGTTCCTTTGTGCTTTTCCCGTCGTTGTGAAGGGCTATCAGTTGTTCGTCGTCAGCAGGCGTCCATGACTTATATGCATTTTGGTACAGCTTGCGTTTCCCTTCGATGGTATATGCCTTCCTTTCGACAACCTTCTGTCGGACAAAGGTTGAGGCATCGAATGTACGCACAGGACATAGGAACTTGGTTATTGAAACGTCACCCGATATGATGGAGGCCAGACTTTCCAGTGGAATCCTGTAAAGCAAATCGGGATTACCGGGCTCGCCGCCTACACCAAGAAGGACAGTGACAGGCATATCTCTGGCCTCGGAGAAGTGCTGATAGTTTTCTATCCTGTCTGCCGGGAACAGGTCTTTGCTCAAATCATCCTTCAGCTTTTCTCTCCATTTGCATTCTATGGCAAATTCTTCATCGTCGTAGCGGAACACGAAGTCTGGGTTGCTGTTGTTTTCCGGCTGAATCAGTCCCATTGACTTGTCGCCTTGCCATTCCTGAAGGACGAGGCGGCCGCCTTCCTGTATATCGAACAAGTTCAGGACATAGTCCTCAAACTCTCGTCCCTTCAGCCATTCTTCAGGTTGAGTGATGGCGCGAATGCGTGCATAGATAGCCGTATAGGTCCGATGCAGTTGCTTGTGGATGGCATGAATCCCCATGTCGGCATAGAACATCCGCAGGAGCACCTTGTCCTGTGCCACAGTCCATCGCTCGTATCTGCTGGGTTCGGCCACTATCTGTGCCTGCCTGTCGTCAATCAGCCTTTCCACATCGTATCGGCCAGCCAGCAGTGGGAACACGCTGCCGTTCTTGTTGACATAGCCGCAAACCACATGCTGGCAAAGTGAAAGTACATACTCGTTCCGCAGTCGGGGCGTCTGTCCCTTTCCTTGTGGCTCATCGCGTCTCAGTACGACGATAGCCATGCGCCTTTCTCGCAGGGCTTGCTCTATCTGGATGTTGTTGAGGTCCGTAAAGCGGTTCATAACGTACAGGACAGTAGGCACCTTTGCAACAAGGAGGGCTTTCAGCACCTCGTCCTCCATGTCCGTGGAGTTGAAGCAGGCGATGCAGTCCCTTTCCGTCAGGCTGTCCGTCCATTTGAAAACATATTCATACAGCTCAATGGGAGTCCTCTTGGAACAGAGGAACAATGTCTTCTCCCTGTCGGGCAAGTCCCTGTTGCCTATCGTCATTATGACCTGCATGATGTCCGGGTTTGTTTTACGCATAGAGATCGCACAGGATAGCTGCATCAAGTGCGAATGTGCTGTTCATGATTCGCTGATATACTTGTTCTGCCTGCAAAGCTAAGAAAATAAAATGAAATAAGGATGGAATAGAGGAATGAAAGTTTGTATTTCCTTGTCATTTGTCATCTGCAATGAAGAATCCGATGGGATGCAGAGCTTCCACGAAGTGGCTCACATGGGCAGCTTAGATATCTTGTCGGTTGAAGAAAGCGACGATTTCCATGCCGTTTCTTTGCCAATACTGAAACTTTTCGTAACTTTGGCTTTGCCGAAGTTACTTGCACTCGGAAAAGCTCAAATAAATTTGGCTCTTCCCTCGTTTTTTCGTAACTCTGACTTCGTCGAAGTTACTTGCACTCGGAAAAGCTCAAATAAATTTGGCTCTTCTCTCGTTTTTTCGTAACTTTGCGGACGTAATCGAGTCCCAGCCAAGCTTGGGCTTTCGTCAACCTATGGCTTCCGAGGGAAAGGAAGCTCCCTGCGGTTATTCCGGAAGCGCCTCGCGGTTATTCCGGAAGCGCCTCGCGGTTATTCCGGAAGCGCCTCGCGCTTATTTCGGAAGCGCACGGAGCTATCAGAACAAGTCCAGTCAAAGATAATATATAGTCTACCATGAACACAGGAGAAAAGAAAGCACAGCAGATGCCTGCCGAATGGCGCATCACGGAGCAGCCGTCGCACTTCGACCACCTGGAACAGATGTCGGTGGGCGAACTCCTGCAGCATATCAACGAGGAGGACATGCTGGTGGCGGAGGCTGTCCGTCGGGTTCTGCCTGCGATACAGGCCTTTGTGGAAGCCGTCGAGCCAAGGATGAGGCAAGGTGGCAGGTTGTTCTACGTCGGAGCGGGGACGAGTGGCAGGCTTGGTGTGCTCGATGCCAGCGAACTGCCGCCGACGTTCGGACTGCCGGAAGGCAGAGTGATTGGCATCATTGCAGGCGGAGACAAAGCGCTGCGCCACGCTGTCGAGAAGGCGGAGGACTTCCCCGAAAAGGGTTGGCAGGACCTGCTGACGTTCTCGCCCACTCCATTGGATACTGTTCTCGGCATCGCTGCTTCCGGCACCACGCCCTACGTCATCGGAGCCGTCAGCGAAGCAAGGAAGAATGGCCTGCTGACGGGCTGCATCACAAGCAATCCGGGCACGCCTCTGGCTGCGGCCTGCGAGCATCCCATCGAGACGATTGTCGGCCCCGAGTTCGTCACGGGCTCCAGCCGCATGAAGAGCGGTACGGCGCAGAAGATGGTGCTGAACATGATTTCCACCTCCTTGATGATTCGCATGGGACGCGTGGAAGGCAACCGCATGGTGAAGATGCAACTCACCAACGCCAAACTCGTGGACCGCGGCACCCGCATGATACAGGAATCGCTCGGCCTCAGCTACGACGAAGCGCACGAACGACTCCTCGAAACAGGCAGCGTGGACAAAGCCCTGCACAGAGATTAGAGACTGAACCACAAGGGGATGTTTTTTTTAACAACGAATTGCACGAATTAAACGAATTGGGAAGCCGAGAAGAAACCACAGATTTAACGGATTTAACGGATTTGAAGGAATAGAAAATTACTTCGGATTACACAGATTATAACCACGGAGAGATCTCTTTCAAACAACGGATTACACGGATTCTACGGATTGGAAAGCCGGAAAGGAACCAAGTATTGAATCCTTATAAACAACGAATTGCACGAATTAAACGAATTGGCTACGCCCTTGAGGACAATAGTATTTCGTTTAATTCGTGCAATTTGTTGTTTAATTAAATAATTTCTGTGGTTGATAAAAGCCTTACTCTTCCTCGTCTGCTCTGTACTCCAGGATGTCGCCCGGCTGGCAGTCGAGGGCCTGGCAGATGGCTTCGAGGGTTGAGAAGCGCACGGCTTTCGCTTTTCCCGTCTTGAGGATGGAGAGGTTGGCAGCCGTTATGCCAATCTTCTCGGCAAGCTCCTGTGATGACATCTTCCGCTTGGCCATCATCACATCTACATTAACTATTATACTCATGGCTTTAGATTAGATGGTTAGCTCTTGTTCTTCCTGCAATTCCTTGCCCATGAGGATAATCTGCGAGACTATCATCATCGCAAGACCCATGATGAGGCAGATGAAATTCGGCGTGAACCACTTGATGTCGTAATATGCCATGTTGACGTATTGCACGAGTACCTGCGTCACAATGTACGAG
>CADCCR010000064.1 GCA_902799985.1 uncultured Bacteroidales bacterium
ATATTGTTTTCATTAGAAAAAGGAAGCTTTTGTGGGACAGCAAGTTAGCGGTCTCATATTGCAATATTGCAATATTGCATATTGCATTAAGAAATTTAGTGTGTGAGGTTGAGAAGAGAGTAATTTATAGTATAAATTAATATAAATAATTATATATCAATATATTATATAATATATTAACATATTTTTAACACTTCTACTTTTCTACCTCTAAAAAACTAAATGCAATATGCAATATTGCAATATTGCAATATGAGCCTTGCTTCATGCTCTGGTGCCAGGGCAAGGAAGATTTGAAGCTTTTCGAAGCCTATCGGAGCACCTGCACTCGACGCGGGTAATTTGGGAGGGGCTAGCCCCACCTGCCCTTTACAGCATCTTCAGGGCAAGCTTGATGACGCGCTCCACAGGCGCCGAAGGCTCGTCGGTGAGGATGCGAACCACAGCCTTGTGGACGGGAGCAGGACTGAAACCAAGCATGGTGAGGGCGGCTACGGCTTCGTCCATCACCTCCTTGTTCACAGCTGGTGCCTGAGCCGAAGCGGGCGACGATGCCTCTATGCCCAAGGTGCCTATCTTGTCGCGAAGGTCCACGATGATGCGCTGGGCAGCCTTCGGACCGATGCCCTTCACGGACTTCAGCATCTTGTCGTTGCCCTCGCTGATGACACCCGCCAGCTCCGACACCGTCATCGACGAGAGTATCACACGGCTCGTGCCGGCTCCGATGCCGCTCACGCTGGTCAGCAACAGGAACAGCTCACGCTCCGCCCGCGTGCTGAAGCCCCACAGCTGGTAGGCATCCTCGCGGATGGACTCGCTAATCCACAGCTTCACCTCCTGCTTGCCCTGGATGGCAGAGAAGGTGTTCAACGATATGTTCACGCCATACCCCACCCCGTGACATTCCACGACGGCAAGCGCAGGCGACAGCTCGGCAAGGGTTCCTTTCAAGTATTCTATCATAGCTCATTTGGATTGATTGCTCCCACAAAGTTACGGAAAAAAGCAACATTCACCTACCACAAGGGAACAAAAACGACAAAAAAACGCATAAATGACACTTTTTATATAATAAATAATGTGTCCCTTACGTTAATATATAGACATGAGCGCGCGAAAACTTATATTTGCCCTGGTCGTGCTGGCAAGCATCAACGTGCTGGCCACGATGAGCCACAACACACCGACGGAACTCTCCCCACGGACAGCTCCCGCCGACACCATACCCGAAAAGGGGAAGTCACGCTTCTCCGTCCGCAAGACGGGCACAACGGATGCAAAGTCGCTCCGCAAGAAGACAGCCGACCTGAAAGACCCCGACAACCTGAAGACCGAAGTCATCTACGACGAGAAGGACAACACCTACTCCATCGGCACATCCTTCACCGAGGGAGACGACACGAAGAGCCGCGGCTCGCAGAACCGCCCACAGCAGAACACGCAGAGCCAGAGCAAAGGCTCGCAGACAGGTGCTGCTGGAGCCACATCGGGCAGCATACTGCCAGGCAAGACGGGCTTCACCCTCGGCACAGCAACAGGCTTCCTGAACGCACCCGTGCTCATGACGCCCGAAGAGTACCAGCAATGGTCGCTGCAGAACAGCATGCAGCAGTACTGGCGCAACAAGAACGCCGAAGCGTTCGAGGCTGAGGGAAAGAACAAGTTCGACTTCACCGACATGCACTTCGACCTCGGACCGGCAGAGAAAATCTTCGGCCCAGGCGGTGTGCAAATCAAGACACAAGGCAGCGCAGAACTCAAGGTGGGCATCAACTCGAAGAAGGTGAACAACCCCGCCCTCGCTGCATCGAGACGCAAGACCGTCGGCTTCGACTTCGACGAGAAGATTAACCTGAGCCTCAACGGTAAGGTGGGCGACAAAATCAACATGAACCTGAACTACAACACGCAGGCCACCTTCGACTACGACGCACAGAACCTCAAGCTCAAGTACGACGGCAAGGAGGACGAAATCGTCAAGCTCATCGAGGCCGGCAACGTCTCCTTCCCCAGCAACATCAGCCTCGTGCCAGGCGTCAGCAGCCTCTTCGGCCTGCGCACCGACGTGCAGTTCGGCAAACTAAAAATCCAGTCCGTCATCAGCCAGAAGAAGAGTGCCAGCTCGAGCGTCAACAGCAAAGGCGGCTCGCAGACCACCAACTTCGAGTTCAGCGCAACGAACTACGAAGAGAACCGACACTTCTTCCTCTCGCACTT
This sequence comes from uncultured Bacteroidales bacterium, assembly GCA_902799985.1. Classification (GTDB taxonomy): domain Bacteria; phylum Bacteroidota; class Bacteroidia; order Bacteroidales; family Bacteroidaceae; genus Physcousia. Next base: position 2,221 of record CADCCR010000064.1, read on the forward strand.
CTTCCGCGAGCGCTACGACAAGAACATGGAGTCGCTGCCCACCATCTCCAGCGGCATCAACATCAAGCGCGTCGAGATTTGGGTGACGAACAAGAGCGGCAAGAGCGAAAACAACCGCAACATCATCGCACTGGCCGACCTGGGCGAACCCACCTACATCTCCAACACCAACTGGACACGCTCGGGCACCGACGTGCCAAACAACCGCTCGAACAGCGAATACGACGAACTCGTCAACAACTTCTCCGAAGCACGCGACATCGCACAGGCCACAACCATTCTCGACGGCTCGGGCAAGTTCATCGGAAGCATCGACTACGAGAAGCTGCAAGCCGCTCGTAAGCTCTCCAGCTCGGAGTACACCGTCAACAACGCATTGGGCTACGTCAGCCTCTCCAGCACACTACAGGTGGACGACGTGCTGGCCGTAGCGTTCGAGTACACATTCATGGGCACCACATACCAGGTGGGCGAATTCTCGGCCGACCTCACCGACAACTCACAGGCACTCTTCGTCAAACTCCTGAAAGGCACCACAGGCAGCCCCAAGCTTCCCACATGGCGACTGATGATGAAGAACGTCTACTACCTGGGCACACAGAAGGTGATGGCCGACAAGTTCCGACTCGACATCAAGTACCAAAGCGACTCGACTGGCGTCTACCTCACCTATCTGCCCGAAGAGAAGCTGAAGAACACCATCCTGCTCAGGGCACTCAACCTGGACCGGCTCGACGCCAAGAACAACGAACACCCCAACGGACAGTTCGACTTCGTGGAAGGCTTCACCATCAGCAAGGGACGCATCATCTTCCCCGTGGCAGAACCCTTCGGCGAACACCTCGCGAAATGGATAGGCGACCCCGCACTTGCCAACAAATATTGCTTCCGCGAACTCTACGACAGCACAAAGACCGTAGCCAAGCAGATTTCCGAACACGACAAGTTCATGCTGACCGGACGCTTCAAAGGCACCAACGCCGGAGAGATTGACCTGGGCGTAACCAACGTGGCTCGAGGCTCAGTCATCGTCACAGCTGGCGGCACAACGCTCACGGAGAACGTCGACTACACCGTCGACTACAACATGGGACGCGTCACCATCATCAACCAAAGCCTCCTGGATGCCGGCACAAACATCAGCGCATCCGTGGAAAGCAACGACACCTACGGCATGCAACGCAAGACAATGCTCGGACTGAACCTCGACTACGAGATAAACAAGAACTTCACCGTAGGCGGTACGATGATGTACCTGAGCGAACAGCCCCTCACCACAAAGGTCAGCATGGGCAACGAACCCCTGAAGAACACCCTCTGGGGCTTCCACGTCAGCTGGAAGAAGGAGAGCCAATGGCTCACAAACATGATTGACAAGCTCCCGCTCATCCAGTGTACACAGCCCAGCCTCATTGCCTTCAACGGAGAGTTTGCACAGCTCATAGCAGGACAGAACCACAGCGTGCAAGGCGACGCATCCTACCTCGACGACTTCGAGACAAGCAGCATCAAGAGCAGTCTGACGCAACCTACCTACTGGAGCATGTCGAGCACACCAAGCATGTTCGCTGAAAGCAAACTGACAGGCGATAAGACATACGGCTACAACCGTTCGCTGCTGGCATGGTACTACGTCGACCCTATCTTCACACGCCGCAGCAGCACGCTCACGCCAAGCCACATCAAGAGCGACCTCGACCAGCTCTCCAGCCACTATGTCCGCGAGGTCTACGAACGCGAACTCTATCCGCAAAAGGCACAGAACAGCTACACAAGCGCCACAAGCCTCAACGTCCTCAACCTCGCTTTCTACCCCAAGGAACGCGGCGCCTACAACCTCTCCACCGATGTCGACCAAAACGGACACCTCCTGCACCCCGAAGAGACATGGGGAGGCATGATGCGCAAACTCGACAACACCGACTTCGAAGCACAGAACATCGAGTACATCGAGTTCTGGATGCTCGACCCCTTCATCTACAAGCACGACCAGCCCGGCAACCACGGAGGCGACCTCTACTTCAACCTCGGCGAAGTGTCGGAGGACATCCTCAAGGACGGCAAGAAGTACTTCGAGAGCGGCATGCCCGTCGACGGCAATCCGCAATACTTCGTCGACGGCTATTGGGGACGCATCCCCAACAGCAGCAGCGTGACCTACGCCTTCAACAACGAGGCAGGCTCCAGAGCACGGCAGGACGTGGGCCTCAATGGTCTGAACGACGAAGAGGAACGCAACTTCAGCCTCTACGCAGACTACCTGCAGCAGATACAGGGCAAAGTGTCGCAAGCCACCTTCGACAGCATCTATGCCGACCCTGCCAACGACAACTACCACTACTATCGCGGCACAGACTTCGACGAGCTGCACATGTCCATCCTCGACCGCTACAAGCGCATCAACATGCCACAGGGCAACAGCGCCGACAACGACACCAGCCCCGAATCGTACGAGACGGCATGGAAGGTGACACCAGACGTGGAGGACATCAACCAGGACTACACGCTCAACGAATACGAGAAGTACTACCAGTACCACGTCAGCATCCGACCCGAAGACATGGTGGTGGGACACAACCACATCGCCGACAAGCGCGTGGCAAGCGTGAAGCTGCGTAACGGCAACACAGAGGAATGCACATGGTACCTCTTCCGCATCCCACTCGACGCATACGAAGGCAAGGAAGGCAACATCAACGACTTCACGAGCATCCGCTTCATGCGTATCTTCATGACAGGATTCGAGGAGGAGACTGTCCTGCGCCTCGCCACACTCGACCTCGTGCAAGGCGACTGGCGTACCTATCAGCAGCCGCTCTACACAGGCAACGTACCCCCAAACGGAGGCGGAACACTGGAAGTGAGCACCGTCTGCATCGAAGAGAACAACGACAAGCAGCCCGTCAACTACGTCCTGCCTCCTGGCATCACACGTATCACCGACCCCTCGCAGGCACAGCTCGTGGAAGCCAACGAACAGGCCATGTGCATGATAGCACGCAACCTGGGAGGCAGCGAGGCAAAGGCCGTCTACAAGAACTGCAACTACGACATGCGGCAGTACAAGCACCTGCAGATGTACGTCCATGCCAATGCCCTAGCCGAGAACATCACATCCACAGCCGACGGCGAGTGCAGCGTCTTCATACGCCTCGGCTCGGACTACAGGAACAACTACTACGAGTACGAAGTGCCCCTGAGGCTCACGCCAGCAGGCTACTACGATACCTATAGCGCACAAGGCTGTCTGGCAGTATGGCCGTCGGAGAACATGGTCGACATCAACTTCGACCTCTTCACAAACCTCAAGAAGCAGCGCAACGCACAAGTGAGCATCGGCGCCACCTCCATGAACCGGCTCTTCACCACCTACGACGAGAACAATCCCAACAACCGCATCTCCGTGATGGGCAACCCGACGCTTGGAGAGGTGAAGACCATCATGATAGGCGTACGCAACAACAGCGGCAAGACGAAGAGCATCGAGGTGTGGGCCAACGAGCTGCGACTGCAGGAGTTCAGCAACAACGGCGGATGGGCAGCACAAGGCAACCTGCAAGTACAACTCAGCGACCTGGGTTCGGTCAATGCTACAGCCAAGATGATTACATCGGGCTTCGGCGGCATAGAACAGAGCGTGGCTCAGCGCAAGAACGAGGACAACCTCAACTACTCCATCACCACGAACTTCGACCTGGGACGCCTGCTTCCCGAGAAGGCAAAGCTCACCTTCCCCATCTACTACAGCTACACGAAGGAAAAGATTTCGCCAAGGTACAATCCCTTCGACACCGATATGGAACTGAGCGACGCTCTCGACGCACTTTCCGATGACAGACAACGCGACTCGCTGCGCAGTCTGACCACTCATACCGAGACGAGCAAGAACCTCTCCTTCAGCGGTGTACGCCTCAACATCAGCTCGCGCAAGCACCCCATGCCCTACGACCCCGCCAACTTCACCTTTAGCTACAGCCGCTCGACACAAAACACAGAGGGCGAGACAACAGTCTACGAACATGAGCTCAACTGGAAGGCAAGCATAAACTACTCGTGGAGCCCGAACTGGAAGGCATGGGAGCCCTTCAAGAACCTCAAGGGAAAGAGCAAGTGGCTCGACATCATCAAAGCTCAGAACATATCGTTTGCTCCGCAGAACATCACGTTCTCCACAGACATGAACCGCAACTACTACGAGCTGCAGGAACGCGACCTGGAGAACCCCGGCGACCTCTCTTCCCTGCCCGCAAGCTTCAGCCAGAACTGGGTATGGAACCGCAACTTCTCACTCAAATGGGACATCTTCAAGGCGCTACACTTCTCGTTCCAGAGCGGCACACGGGCCGAGATAGAAGAACCCTACACGCAAGTCAACAAGGACCTCTACCCCGACCGCTACGAAGCATGGAAGGACTCGGTGAAGTGGAGCTTGCGTCACTTCGGACGACCGCTCGACTACAACCAGAACGTGCAGATGAGCTACAAGCTTCCCTTGGAGAAGATACCCGTCTTCGACTGGGCTTCTGCCGATGCCACCTACAGCTCGACCTACTCATGGAAGCGCGGAGCAGAGCGACAGAACAAGCCTTCGCTGGGCAACACCATCAACACCCAGCGCACAGTCAACGTGAATGGCAAGTTTGACCTCGAGAAGCTCTACAACCACAGCCCGTTCCTCAAGGAGGCTAACAAACGTTTCTCGGCAAGCAACGCCCGTGCCGGCGCCACACAGAAACGCCTTGAGAAGGAGAAGGAAGACAAGGCCAAGAAGAACGCCAAGGACAAGGAGAAGGATGCACGCAAGAAGGCTGAGATGGAATCGATGGAGACAGGCGAGCCCGTGGACAGCATCCTGGCCCGCCAGAAAGCATCGACGAAGCAGGGCAATGCCGCTGGCGTGACCACCAAGAAGAAGCCCGAGAATAAGGGATTCGTGCAGGAAATAACACTCTACCCCGATAGCGACCTCGTCATCGCTCACGGACAGAAGTCGAAACGCGTCCGCGTAACAGCCCGCGACAGCAGCGGCTTTGCCTACGACATCAAGTTCAAGAAGGTCGACGAGAACAGCATCCGCATCGTACGCACACCCGTCGACACCACCAAGGTGCGCCTCAACGTCGTGGCCCTGCCCAAGGCTTCGGAACAGAAATGGTATGGTGTGGCACAGACCGCAGCACGCTTCCTGATGATGGTACGCAACGTGAGCGTCAGCTACCGCAACATCTTCAACATGTCCATGCCCGGCTTCCTGCCAGAAGTGGGCAACATGTTGGGACAGAAGCGGCTGGGCGACGTCTTCTCGCCGGGTGTCGACTTTGCCTTCGGCTTCGTGAACGAATCGTATCTCGACAAGGCCAAGCAACGCGGATGGCTCCTCGGCGACGACAACGTTGCCACGCCTGCCACCATAGCAAACACCGAGGATGTGCAGGTGAAGATGACCCTGGAACCCTTCACCGACCTGAAGATTGACGTCAACATGAGCCGCACGGACAACCGCAACAAGAGCATACAGTACATGTACGGCGCTCCACCAACGCATAGCGGCTCGTTCAACATGACAACCATCAGCATTGGTACTGCCTTCGCAAACCCAGGCTCGGCCAGCAACGGCTACTACAGCTCGGCCTTCCGTAAGTTCCAAGGCTACCTGAACGACTACCAGCAACGCGTGGAAGCACGCTACCAGGGTGTACGCTATCCCTCGGGAACAGGCATGAACGGCACCTTCAACCCCGAGAACGGCACCGTGAACAAATACAGCGCCGACGTGATGGTGCCTGCCTTCCTTGCTGCATACACGGGCAGCAGCTCGCTCGACATCTTCCCGTCGCTCATGAAGATGCTGCCAAACTGGAGCATCAACTACAAGGGACTGAGCAACTTGCCTTGGGTGCGCGACCACTTCAAGAGCGTCAACCTGACACACAGCTACAAGAGCATCTATGCCGTTGGCTCCTACAACTCCTACAGCTCGTGGGTGGAATGCATGGGGACAGGCGGACTGGGATTCATTCAGAACACGACGACTGGAGGCTACATACCCAACAGCCTCTATGATGTCAGCACCGTCAGCATCAACGAGAGCTTCTCGCCCCTGATTGGCATCAACACCACCTTCAACAACAACATGACGCTGAAGCTGGAGTACAAGACGACGCGTGTGCTCAATCTGAGCATGACCAGCGCACAGCTCACCGAGACGGGCTCGAAGGACTTCGTCATCGGATGGGGCTACAAAATCAACGACTTCAGCCTCGGTTCGCTCTTCCGCTCAAAGAAGGCCAGCGAACAAGTGGCAAGGAACACGCGTACAAAAGGACGTGCCACCAACGCTGCGAACGAGAACGAGAACGCCGCAGCCAACCAGAACACACGTACGAACCGCTCGCAGAAGGTGTCGCACGACCTGAACCTCCGCTTCGACTTCAGCATCCGCAACCAGAGCGCCATCAAGCGCGACCTGCAGACCGACCTTTGCGAAGCCACCAGCGGCAACAAGGCCATCAAGACAAGTGCACAGGTGGACTACACCATGAGCCGCATGGTAACGCTCAGTCTCTTCTACGACCGCCAGCGTTCCGAACCGCTTCTCTCCAGCAGCAGCTACCCCACTATCACGCAAGACTTCGGCATGACGATGAAGTTCTCGCTGACAAGATAAGGAAACTTCACATGCTTAGTTCGGCAACGACATGTGCCTAGTTCGGCAACGACACGTGCCTAGTTTGGCAACGACATGTGCCTAGTTCGGCAACGACACGTGCTTATCTTGGAAGCGCCTCGTGCTTATTTCGGAAGCGCCTCGTGCTTATTTCGGAAGCGCCTCGTGCTTATCTTGGAAGCGCACAGGCTTTTCGCATGATGCGACGCAGGAACAATTACAAAACAACGGATTAAACAGATTAAACGGATTAGTTTAATGATGACAATCAACTTGTCTCCAATCCGTCAAATCTGTTCAATCCGTTGTGTTATCTCGCGGGCTTACTGAACCTCGACTATGTTCTTGAGGATGATGCGGAGTTCCTTTCCTGCTGCAAGGTCCTCGTGACGGACGAACCAGCCCTCGAGGGGTTTGCCGCCGATGGTGATGGACTTGATGTGCTCGCCAACGCCTTCGCGGACGATATCGAAGCTCTTTCCGCCGCCGCCAAGGGTGAAGTGCACACGCTTGAAGAGAGGTACGGTGACGATGTACTCGGGGTCGGCAGGCGAATAGGTGTAGATGCCAATGGCGTTAAGCACGTACCAAGCCGACATCTCGCCTGCATCGTCCATTCCGGCATAAGCAAGGCCTTCAGCTCCCATGCCGTAGTATTTGTGCATGAGAGTGTTCAGGATGTGCTGAGCACGCGATTGCCATCCCACGAAATAGTAAGTATAGGGGATGCTGTGGCCGGGCTGGTTGCCGTGGCAATACGTGCCGAGGTAGCCGGTAAGGTTCCAAGCTTCGTAGCCGCCGTTGGGAACAATGAAGAGAGAGTCAAGCTTCTGCAACACAGCCTCCTTCGAGGGATAGAGCGCCACCATGCCCATCGGGTCGTGCGGCGCAAAGAAGAGCGAGTTCCAAGCATCTGCCTCGCGATACATATATTGATAATAAGGATAGTTGGGACGGAAGTCCTCTATCCATTGCGCCTTGCCGTCGCGGATGACCTTGCCGCGCCAAAAGCCCGTCGAATGGTCGAAGAGGTTCTTGTAGTTCTGCGAGTGCTGGAGCAGCATCTTCTCGTTCTTCTTGTCCTTCAGCTCGTGGGCAACGAGAGCCGTGGCATAGTCGTCATAGGCATACTCCAGGGTCTTCGTCACGGAGCCCTTGTATTCGTCGCCCGTCGGCACGTTCACCGTGTCCTTCTCCGAAATCCATCCGCGCTCCAGATACTCGTCGAGATAGGGCCGTCCGCCGCGTCCAGGCACGGTAGCGTTCTTGAGCATGAGGGCATAGGCACGCTTGAGGTCGAAGTCACGAATGCCTCGCAGCCACGAACCGGCCACGAATGTCGAGGCATGGTCGCCGTGGAAGAAGGTTGGCATGTAGCCGCCCCGCACCTCGCCCCTCTCGATGCAGGAGCGGATGATGTCCGTGGCAACGTCGGGCGTTATCATCCCCAAGAGGATGAGCTTGTTGCGATAGGTGTCCCAGAAGGAGGGATTGGTGTAGAAGCGATAGTCGGTCTTCACCACCTGGCCAGCGTCGTTGCGGTGTTCGCCGTTCACGTCTGTACGGAGATGCGGGAAGAGGAAGACGCGATAGAGCGTGGAGTAGAGCATCGTACGCTCAGCCTCGGTGCCGCCTTCCACCCGGATATGGCCCAGCACATCGTTCCATGTAGCATCGGCCTCGCTGCGAACTTGGTCGAAGCTCTTGCCCGTAAGCTCAGCCTCGAGGTTCTCCTTGGCATTCTCTATGCTGACGAACGAGAAGCCTATCTTCAGCTCAACGGGACGGTTGGCCTGCGGTTCCTTGAGGGTAATCATGCCAATGGGGAGCGACCACTGCATGTTCCGGCCTCCCTGTTCCCTGTTCCTCGCTCCTTGCTCTCGGTTCCTTTCTCTTTGCTCTCGGTTCCAAGCGTTGCCTACTTCCTTAACGCTATCGATATCCTCCGACAGCTCAGCATAGAAGTAGATGCGCCCTTCACCGTCCTGATAGCCTTCGATGGCATTATTCTCCATGGCGCGTCTTAGTTCCCATCGGCGAGGCTGATTGTTGGAGCGGGCAATGTCGATGAGGATTTGTCGGTGAGTCCCTTGGGGATAGGTGTAGCGATGGTAGCCGCAACGAAGCGTGGAGGTCAGTTCCACATTGATGTGGTAGCGGTCGAGCAAGACGCGGTAATATCCGGGATGCGCCTCTTCTTCCGTGTGACGGAACAGCGAGCGGTAGCTTTCGGGACGTGGCGCACCTTCCTTCGTGACGGGCAGGATGGGCAGATGCAGCAGGTTCCAATGTCCCTTGCTGGTATGGGCA
>CADCCR010000065.1 GCA_902799985.1 uncultured Bacteroidales bacterium
CTGAACGTCAGCCCCAAGTGGGAAGTGACGAAGACCTTCAGCATCAGCGACCGCTTCAACTTCCTCATGACGCGTAACAGCGAGAAGTACTTCCTGCCCGTCAACGGTACGACCAACTACTTCCTCCAGGATTTGGGCGACATCAATGCCGTGCAGAAGACGCTCTTCGCCAAGGAGACAACCCTGCAGAACGACTTGCGTCTGGACTGGCGCAACATCTACGGAGCTCACACCGTCAACGTCTTTGGCGGCTGGCGCTACAACAACTACTCTTATAGCTACAACTACATGCGTGGCTATAACAACGAGAACGATAAGCTGCCCGTCATGAACAAGAACATGGCCTACCTGAACTACGGCGGTACCAACGACAACTGGATTGACATGACGCTCTATCTGGACGCCAACTACAACTACTCAAACCGTTACTTTGCCGATGCCACAGTGAGCATGCAGTCAAGCAGCCGCTTCGGTAAGAACACCAAGCAGGGCATCAAGCTGGGCGGTGTCAGCTGGGGTATCTTCCCCTCCGTACAGTTGGGCTGGCTCATCACCAACGAGAAGTGGTTCCCCACAACCTCCAAGATTAACTACCTGAAGCTGACAGCCGGCTTCGACCAGAGCGGTAACGACGACCTCGACTACTATGCAGCCCGCACCTATTGGGAGAGCATGAAGGTGACGAACAACACCGTCGGCCTCTACCTGAACAACATCGAGAACAGTACCATCCAGTGGGAGACCACCACACGTTGGAACGTTGCTCTCCAGGGCGTATTCCTGAACAACCGCCTGTCCGCAGGCTTCGACCTCTTCTGGAACAAGACAGACCACCTGCTCACCCTCAAGGAGCTGCACTACTTGTCTGGCATGAAGAAGTATTGGACCAACGAAGGCGCCCTCACCAACCGCGGCTTTGAGTTCAATGCCACTGCTGCCCTCATCAACAAGAAGAACTGGAAGTGGGAACTGGGTGCAACCCTGGGCCACTACAACAACAAGATTACAGCCCTTCCCGAGGGCCAGAGCAACACCATCAAGCAGGTGGATGCCAACAACGGCAACGTGACGAACACCATTCACGGCTACACCTCCAGCATCTACGGCCAGGACAATGTCCTCACCGCTGTTGGCGAGGCAGTGGGCAGCTTCTTCGGATGGCAGACCAATGGCGTCTTTGCCAAAGAAAGCGATGCAGCTACAGCCTACAATGGCACCGACTACCTGAAGTATCCCACCGGACTTGAGGACGAAGGCAAGAAGTTCTACAACTTCGGAGCTGGCGACGTTCACTTCATCGACCAGAACGGCGACGGTGTCATCGACGATGCCGACAAGGTTGTCATCGGCAACCCCAACCCCGACATCTACGGCAACATCTTCACCAGCCTGACATGGAAGAATCTCCGCCTCGACGTCAACTTCAAGTACAGCCTTGGCAACGACGTCTACAACTATCAGCGCAGCGAACTCGAAGGCCTCAACACCACCTTCAACCAGACCACAGCCGCTCTGCGTCGCTGGTCGTACGAAGGTCAGGAGACCGACATGCCTAAGACTTGCTACACCGACAGCGAGAACTGGCGCAACAACGAGCGTATGAGCGACCGTTGGATTGAGGACGGCAGCTACCTGAAGCTCAAGAACGTGCGTCTCACCTACAAGATTCCCTACAGCAACAGCTGGCTGCTTGGCCTGAAGGTTTGGGGCGAGGCTAACAACCTCTTCACCATCACCAAGTACTTGGGCACCGATCCCGAGATGAGCTGCCGCAACAGCAGCCTCTATCAGGGCATTGACACGGGTCTGCTTCCCAGCAGCCGCAGCTTCAACTTCGGTGTCACGATTAACCTCTAATATAGATCACAGTACATAATTCATAATTCATAGTTAAGATGAATAAGATGAAAAGTAAATCAATTATATGCATGCTGTTGCTGAGCATGATGCTGGGCATGTCCACTACTTCCTGCCAGGACATGCTCTCCCCCGACAGCGAGCGTCACTCATACACCGTAGCCGAGGACACCCTCTACTCCTATTGGGGTATTCTCAAATCTTTGCAGAACGTGGCCGAGCGCTATGTCATCCTCAACGAGTGCCGCGGCGATTTGGTGGAAGAAGGTACCGTCAGCGATACCTTCGCTCCTATTCTGCGCTTCGGTATGGGCGCCACCTCCGAGAAGTACAAGGATGGTGCATGTGCTTACCTGAAGATTAGCGACTACTATCACATCATCAATAGTTGCAACGCTTACATCGCCATGTGCGACACGAGCCTCACCACAGGCACCAACCGCAAGTACATGATCAAGGAGTACGCTCAGGTGCAGGCCATCCGTGCATGGGTCTACATGCAGATCTTCTATGCCTACGGTCCGAACCGTGTGCCCTTCTACACCGAGCCGATGCTTACCACCGATGACATCAACAAATTCGCCGGCGGCAACTATCCCAAGATTACTGCCGAAGTGTTGGCCGAGGAGCTTGGTCCCGACTTGGAAAAGATGGAGCAGGTGGAGCGTGTATACGGCTATCCCGAGTACATCAACTACGGTGATGCCACTGCCGGTAACACCCATTTCGTCTGCCACAGCAGCCGTTGCATGTTCCCCGTGTCCATCGTGCTGGGCGACCTCTATCTGCTGAAGGCGTCCGTGACGCAGTCGAAGGCCGACTACATGAGGGCTGCCACGCACTACTACAACTTCCTCAACTCGAAGTATGGCGGTCCGCTCGTCACAGACAACTACATCAGCTATGGTCTGCTCGACGACAAGCGCGACAATCCTCTCTACAGCTATGATGGTCTTCCCGATCCCAATGTTGTTTCCTTTTGGTCTGGCTCCAATCCGTTCTCTGAGACGGGTGCTGTAGCCAGGGATAAGGAATCCATCACCTGTATTCCCAGCAATGAAGGTAAGCTCGAAGGTAAGGTGCTGACCGACATCAGCCGTCTGTTCGGCTTCGAGGCTCAGATGCGTACCTCCAGCGGCGAGAGTGCCAGTGCCAGCGTCGGCCTGACCCGCAACTACGAGCGTCAGCTCGTCCCCAGCAGGGGCTACGAAGAGCTTTGCGACAGCCAGAAGTTCGAGATTTACACTGGTTCCTACAGCGAGAACAACGGCAATGTGACGTACTCTACCGACACCATCGAGGCAATCCCCGGCGTGGGTGATGCCCGCCGTGCGTGGATTTATGGTGACAACGGTTCGCAGTGGAACTTCAGGGTTGGCGACGACCTCCTCTATGGCAAGATGGTCTCCAAGCAGAACCCCGGTGGCATCTTCTGCCAGACTTATCCCGTGGTTTACCGCAAGAGCACCGTATGGCTGCGCTTTGCCGAGGCTCTGAACGGCGCTGGCTTCCACAGCTATGCATTTGCCGTGCTCAAGAATGGTATCTGTGCACACCCCGAATGGTTCCCCACCGACCCAGCCACCAGGTATAATAGCCTCAACAGGAACAGTACACGTTGGTATGCTCTCTATGATTATAATGGCTATGACTATACTGTTTCCGACTCCATCTATTGCTATGTCGATGCAGTTTCTGGCGACACAATCCCCAGCACTGGCCCTTGCGACGCTCCGCTTGAGCTCCTCCAGGCTGTGATGAATTATTTCCAGGCTGAATACATAGCCTCTCAGGATACCGAATCGCCGATGACAGAACCGCGTTCAATCTTCGATGGCACAGGAAGCTTGACTGTCGAAGCATTGACCAGCATCCGTTGGGCTCCCAAGGATGCCAACTCCTTCAGCAACGAGCCTGTTAGAGGCGGAGCAAATGCAGCATGCTATTATCTGGACCGTCGTGAAGTAGCCGATGCTGTCAATCATCCCGAATTCATGGACTTCAACCAGCCTTACCTGCAGGGATTCAGCGCAACCATCAGACTTCCTTTCAAGGAACAGGGCAAACTGCTTGTCACGGATACGAGGACTGTTATCTATCCTACCAACTTCGTTGTCGGCATCCAGTACACCATCGGCGTTCACCAGCGCGGTTGCGGCCTTATCTATTGGGACGATCCCGAACAATATCGTTCTTCCTATAACTACACAAATCAGGTAGCAAAGAAGATTAAGGAGACGAAGCACAAGGATGTTACAGCCGAAGATATCTACAGCGGCACCATCGACGACGATGTGAAGGATGCAGTAGAAGACCTCATCATCGACGAGATGGCACTTGAGCTGGCCTTCGAGGGCAGTCGTTTCAGCGACCTCTGCCGTGCTTCGATGCATCGCGGTCCGAAGTATCTGGCCGAGCGTGTTGCCAAGCGTAGCGGTTCGGTAGCAGTACCGGATGTCGAAGCAACCACATTCTATCAACATCTGCTCGACCCGAACCACTGGTGGCTCCCCATCCCCGAGGAGTAATCATCAGCATCAAACCGCAAAAAGAACTTCCCAGAGGGCGCGTCTGTTTCAGCAGGCACGCCCTCTGCTTATTTCGGAAGCGCCCCGTGCTTATCGCCGAAGCGCCCTGCGCTTATTTCGGAAGCGCCCCGTGCTTATTTCGGAAGCGCCTCGCACTTATCGCCGAAGCGCCAAACACTCGTCACTCATCATATTCGTCCTTAACAGTAAGTAAATCAGCTGATAAGACCCTGACGAGTGGCTGACAACCTCGTCAGGCACTCGTCAGGTTACAAACTATTGATAATCATCGCATTCAGCCCTAAACATGATGAGTGACGAGTGAAATGCTTTGCAACTGACTTTCACTCGCGTAATATCACACGGAAAGTTATTTATCACATCGAATAACACAAAATGAACGAAATATTATTAGTTCACACAGAAAGCACGGAAATCACAGAAAATAATAAATATACTAAGTTCACGCAGAAAGCACGGAAATCACGGGGAAATGATTTCATGAATGAAATCCTAATTCGTTTAATTCTTTTTAATTCGTTGTTCCTTGAGTTCGTGTTTTTTGTGTTTTTCGATGTTAAACCCTTAGGGCGTTGCTTCATTATGAATTATTGATTCTGAATCATTCTTCCTTTCGACAAGTTGAATATATTTACTTGCAATATCGTCAAAATAATCATTAAAAGAGTGAAAAAGTCGGTATTATGGCATCTTTTACCTTAATTGCCACCCTCGAAAGATATTTTTTCGTACCTTTGCACCCGCTTTTGAAAGATTAATGCCTTAATGCGACTGCTTCGCAAAAGAATCAGAACACATAACACACCCAAATAACAACAACCAAATTATGAAGAAAACTTTACTCACGATTGTCTGCTTCCTGACCGCTCTTTGCGGAATGGCACAGAACGAAAAGACCTACACCGAACCTCTCGTTGTCACCGTCAATGGCGAGAGCAGCGAGCCCCAGCCCGTGCCCGTCACCGTGGTCGACAATGGCGACGGCACCGTCAACTTCGTCCTGAAGAACTTCTTCATGACGTCCGGCAGCGATTCAATGCCCATCGGCACCATCCAGATGAACAGCCTCAGCGCCCCCAAGGGCGACGACGGTCTGCGCCACATCAGCTACGACGGTCCCCTCACCATCCAGAACGGCGACCTCCCGGGCGTCGACATGTGGATGGGTCCCGCCATCGGCGAGATACCCCTGAAGATGCAGGGCAAGCTCAACGACGAGAAGCTCTACGTCACCATCGACATCGACATGCAGGCCATGCTCGCACAGATTGTCCACGTGCAGCTTGGCACCGACGACTTTACCAACACCGGCACCAAGGGCGACCTGAACGGCGACGGCAAGGTGGACATCGCCGATGCTGTGAGCATCCTCAACGTGATGGCCGAAGGCTCCAACGACAAGGCAGCCGACCTCAACGGTGACGACAAGGTGGACATCGCCGACTTCGTCTCCGTCCTCAATATCATGGCCGAGAACTAAATGACCCTCAGCCTGCTCATCATCCGACCATAATACATTATTAATAGAAATGACAGTCCTCCGCCGCTTGCTCCTTCTGCTGACAGCGTTGCTGCCCGTGGGTGTATTCGCCCAGACAGACACCGTCGACGTGAAGCAACCGGCCGAGGACTTTGTCACTGCTTCCGTTTGCGTGGCAAGTCCCGGCGAAGAAATCTATTCAGCCCTCGGACATGCCTGCCTCCGCCTGCAATGTCCCGCGCACGCACTCGACTATGTATATAGTTACGAGAGCGAAGATGCCAGCCACAAAGTGCTCGACTTCTTTGCCGGACGGCTGAAGATGGCCGTACGTGCCGTGCCCACTTCGGAGTATGTGGCGCAGTACGCACCCGAAGGCCGCGGCGTGACGGAATATGTGCTTCGCCTGCCCATCCGCGTCAAGCAGCGCCTCTGGCAGCAGATGGACGCACGTCTGCAATACACGCCCGTTCCCTACGACTACATGAACCGCAGCTGTGCCGTCGCGGTGCTCGACTGGTTGGAAGAAGCCATAGGCAAGGACAGTCTGGAGTACGCTCCGTGGCCGGAGAAGTACGGTCGCTCGCGCAAGGAGATTGGCGGCGACAGCATCGTCAACGAATGGAACCACATCTTCGTGTGCACGTTCGTGACCGGCGAAGCCAACGACGTCCATATTGACAACCGCCGCAAAGTCATCATCCCCAGCGAGCTGGTGGAGGTGCTTCAAGGTGCTCAGGCATTCGGTACACCGCTCGTGGAGGACGGCTGCAACGTGCTTCAACCCACCACGAAAACCGTCGGCCCAGCCACAGTGACACCCCTCATGCTGTCGCTCGTCGTGCTGTTGCTCTCGCTCCTCAACCTGCGTCTGCACAAAACATGGCTCCGCGCAGTCGTGCTCATCCCGTGC
The DNA here is from genome assembly GCA_902799985.1 of uncultured Bacteroidales bacterium. Classification (GTDB taxonomy): domain Bacteria; phylum Bacteroidota; class Bacteroidia; order Bacteroidales; family Bacteroidaceae; genus Physcousia. The sequence continues at coordinate 6,800 of CADCCR010000065.1, forward strand.
CTCCTGCTTGGCCTGTTCGTGCTCTATCTGGTTGTCCTGTCCGACTTGCCTTGCACACAGTGGAACTGGCTTGTCATCCCCTTCTGCCCGCTGCCCTTCATCTTCTGGAAGTGGCGCAGGCTCTGGACGCTGCCCTTCGCCGCCGTCTGCGTGGCATGGATAGTCGGGCTGCTGCTCTACCCGCACCAGGTGGTGGACAGCGCCCACCTCGTGCTCGCCGCAGCAATGGCAGCCTGCAATATAGAAATAAAAACAAATACAGTTAAATAACAAAACCCAAAAGAAACCTTAAAAAAAATTATGAAACAAAACAAACTCATGAGGCTTCAAAGCCTCCTCGTGGTGATGCTCACCATGTTCAGTATGTCGGCACAATGGCTGGCAGTAACAAGGATTACTATTCCAAAGTGACGGTAAAGGCTGTAGGCGACGGAAAGGTATATGTGTCGTATAATGCTGAAGCACAATCTCCTGAATATGCCACAGAGTTTTCTGCCGAATCCGGAAAAGATAATAAATCCAGTGCCCCGACGCATAAGTATTATGCTTATGCACAAGCAAACGAAGGCTGTGAATTTGCAGGTTGGTACGATAACGAAAGCTGCTCGGGTGACCCCGTTTCAGAGAATGTAAAATATGAAGTATCAGTCACGGCAGAATCAGTAACGGAAGCAGAACCGACGACCAAGAATCTCTTTGCAAAGTTTATAGTGTCTGGTGCTCCCATTCTCAAATATGGTGAGTCGCACGCATATGTAAACCTCAGCGCAGGAACTTATAAGAATGAGTCCTTGACGACAGAGAATGTTGTCGAAGAGATTACCTATGAGTCGAGCAACGAGAATGTTGCCACAGTTGCTGCCGACGGTACAGTGACAGCCGTCAAGAATGGCTCATGTGTCATTAAGGCTAAGTCCGGTGCAGGTGAAGGAACTTACATCCTCACCGTGATTGACGATGTTGCAGCAGGTGTTACTCAGATTGGCAACGGCGACTTCGAGGATTGGCGCGGTGTGACCAATGATAACCATGCTCCCAACAACTGGAACTCTTTCGAGACCAACGAAGGACAGTATGCCAGCCTTGCCCGTGCTCAGCAGGTGGCAATGGCAGAAGGACGCCCCGGCAGCGATGGCTTCTATTGCGCTGATATCTACTCCCGTTCCGTTTTTGGTATTGCTGCCCAGGGAAATCTGACCACTGGCTGCATCAATGCAGGCGCAACGAGCGCTTCTCATAAGGACAACTACAACTATAGTAAGACGTCTGACCCGTCGAAGAGCGAGACACTCGCCCAGATTCCTACAGCCATCCGCTTCTGGGCTAAGTTCTCTCCCGCCAAGGTGAATGCACAACATCCCAATGCACACATGGAAGTCGTTGTACATGATGCATACGATTATATTACTTATAGCAGTCCTTCTTACGACACCGAGGAAAATAAGTCTCACGTCCTTGCTAAGGCAAAGAAGGATTTCCCGACGACAAACGGCGAGTGGAAGGAGTTCTTTGTTCCCTTCGAGTGGACAGACAAGACTCCCGAAGGTCAGATTTATATCATTGTCAACCTTGCCACAAACGCCGATCCCGGTCAGGGACAGGATGGTGACCACCTGCTTATTGACGATGTAGAGCTGGTTTACGGCGACGAACCGATTGTTTATGACAAGTATGTTTCTGTTGGCTTCGGCACACCTGTTGCTACTCCCATCGAGGTGACATATAAGGAATCGAACACTATCGACTTCAACTTGAAGAACTTCATCCTCAACGACGGTACCAATGACCTGAATGTGGGCAACGTAACTGTTGCTGGCCTTGACTTTGACAATGAAGGTAAGTTTGCCTTCGACGGTGTCATCCAGATTGCAGCTGGTGACAAGGAAGGCGTTGATATGTGGATGGGCCCGGCTCTTGGCGATATTCCTCTCACATTGGAAGGCACAATTAAGGACGAGTATTTCTATGTTCATCTGAACATCAACATCCCCGGCGCTCCCGTTCAGGTTGAGGTGGGCGATGTGGCAAATGCTACATTCAAGGTAGGCGAGTCCCTCATCGGCACGTTCTGCGCTCCCTTCGCTGTTGCTCTGCCCGAGGAATATCTGCAATATGTAAGCACCGTTACGGGCGCTGACGAAATGGGTGTCCTGACGCTTACTACTGTTGACACTCCCGTCGTTCCTGCCAACACTCCTGTTGTCGTTCAGATTCCTATGGCTATCGAGATGCCTGTCAGCGGTATCTACGTGAAGGGTACTCCCACCGTTGGCCTGCTCACCGGTGTCTACGAGGACACTCCTGCTCCCCTTGGCAGCTATGTTCTGCAGAACATCGACGACAAGATTGGCTTCTACTATGTTGCTCAGGCACAGCCCACCGTGAAGGCTAACCGTTGCTATCTGACAGCTCCTGCTGCCGGCGTCAAGGCATTCTTCTTCAACGCAGACGATGCAACAGCCATCGAGAGCGTCGAGAACGCTGCAAATGTCGAGACTCCCGTCTACAACCTTGCCGGCCAGCGCATCCAGAAGATGCAGAAGGGCATCAACATCGTGAACGGTAAGAAAGTCCTGGTGAAGTAAGAATCGAGAATAATTAAAAACATAATGACCCATACCCCCATTGTCACCTCCCCTTCGGGGGAGGCATGGAGGGGGCTGATATAATGAAAAAGACATATATGATGCCTGCTGTGCAGGTCAATGAAGCAGAAGTAGTGAACATGATGGCTGTGAGCCTGCTCAACGATAATGCCGACCCCAATGCTGAAGTCCTGACAAAGGAGGACGACAATTGGGCGATCTGGAGCGACGAAGAGTAATCTCTCCTTCCCGCGATGCCCCTCATCACCATCCTTGGTCCCACGGCTTCGGGCAAGACGACACTTGCCGCTCACCTCGCTGCCCGTCTGGGCGATGCGGAAATCATCAGCGCAGACAGCCGCCAGGTGTACCGAGGCATGGACATCGGCACAGGCAAGGACCTGGCCGACTACAAGGTGGACGGCAGGTGCATCCCCTATCATCTGATTGACATCTGCGAGGCGGGAGAGAAGTACAACCTCTTCCGCTTCCAGGAAGACTTCCATACGGCCTACGATGACATCCTCCGACGTCATCGTAGGCCTATTCTTTGTGGTGGCACGGGACTCTACATCGAGTCGGTCCTGAAGGGCTACAAGATGGAGGCTGTGCCGGAGAACCCTGCCTTGCGCGAAGAGCTCAAGGACCTCTCCTTGCCCGAGCTCAAGACAATACTGGAGGGCTACAAGACGTTGCACAACGTCACGGACCTCGACACCACGAAGCGAGCCATACGTGCCATCGAGATACAGGCTTATTATCGCGAGCACGGCACGCTGGAACGCGACTTCCCCGGCCTGGACAGCTATATCGTGGGCATCAGCATTGACCGCGACCTGCGCCGCCGGCGCATCAGTCAGCGGCTGCGTCACCGCCTGGAACAGGAGGACATGGTGGGCGAGATTCGCCGTCTCCTGGAGCATGTCCCTGCCGAGGACCTTATTTATTATGGTCTCGAGTACAAGTACCTGACCCTTTATGTGCTGGGTCGGCTCTCGTACGACGAGATGGTGAGCCAGCTGGAAACCAGCATCCATCAGTTTGCCAAGCGCCAGATGACGTGGTTCCGCGGCATGGAGCGGCGTGGTTTCACCATACATTGGATAGACGGCACCTTGCCCCTCGCCGAACAGGTGGAGTGCATCGTGCGCGACAATAAACAGTAAGCTTTGCGTGATAAAGTTCCTGCCTGGCTGCGATGAAGTTCGAAGCGGCAGGCTATAAAACAATTTCAGTGGCTTGGAAATATATTTCCGAGCCACTGAAATTTATTTCCAAGCCTTTGAAATAGATTTCCGAGGCACGGAAATTGTTTTTATCCTCGAGGTGTAGAATTTGTGTCTGCGCGGTGGGATGTTTCTGTCTTAGCTGAAGGGGAGAATCCTTCTGTCTGCGGCAGGAATCTTCTTAGCTGTAGCGGAGAATCTTTTTAGCTGTAGCGGAGAATCTGTCCCAGGCGCAGGACGGTGTTCTTCTTGATGTTGTTGAGGCGGCAGAGGCGGTCGACGGTTGTGCCGTATTTGTGTGCGATGGATGAGAGCGTGTCGCCCGACTTAACCTTATGCACCGATGTGCGGGGTTTGGCCTTCATCTCTTGCATACGCTTCTGCTGGTATGCTTCGCTTTCTGCCTCCTTTTCCAGGAGTGCCTGTGCTGTCTCTTCGTCCATCTCTTCCTCGCCGCCGTCGATGTTGTTGCTTGCGAGCATGGTGCCGCGGCCGTTAGAGCAGTAGAGATAGTAGTCGCCCTTCACGTCCTGAGCCTCGAAGTCGAAGAGTTTCTCGGGGTCGATGAACTGTCCGAGGAAGCGTGTCTCGAAGTGGAGGTGCGAGCCGTAGCTGCGTCCGGTGTTGCCGCCAAGGCCGATGACGTCGCCTGCCCTGACAATCTGGTCGGGCTTCACGAGCTGCTTGCTCATGTGTCCGTAGACGGTCTCCAGGCCGTTGGGATGGCGTATCACCACATACTTGCCGTAGCCTCGGCGGTAGCCTTGGTCCTGAACGACACGCACTTTGCCCGAGAAGGCAGCGCGGATGGTGTCGCCCACGAAGACCTTGATGTCCGTACCATAGTGCTGGCGGCGGAAGGAACGCCGGTAGCCATAGTGGCTGGTGACCATGCGGCTGTCGCACGGCATGTGGAAGTCGCGCAGGTCGATCTTGTATTCTTTGGGGAGAGTCACGCTGTAGTTGCGTGCGTATTCATTGTTCCATTCGGGATAGAGCGATGCTGCCGGGAACTCCAGGTCGTAGAGAGATTCCTGTTCTGTGAGTCGTACCAGCGAGATGCTGTCGATGGCACGCATCTTGTGGTCGATGGGTGCAATGCTTGCCAGCCGGTCCTGTGCAAAGGCTGCGGAGCCGTTGAACATTGTCCATTGTGCGAAGAGCAAGGCTATGGTGAGTATCTTTTTCATTCGAGGCGGTTGTTAGTTTGGTGTCTGTGTCGGTCAGGGTTCGTTCACAACATTAGCTTCGTCCACTGCATAGAGGCGGTCCATGTTGAGGTCGCCCATGTCGAAGAGTTCTTCGGGCTTGAAGAAGCGCTGCAGTTCGATGGCGGCCGACGTGGGAGAGTCGGAAGCGTGCACGATGTTCTGCTGATTGCTCATGCAGTAGTCGCCGCGGATGGTGCCGGGTTCTGCCTTGCGTCCGTTGGTATAGCCGGTGATGAATCGTACGACTTCGATGGCGTCTCTGCCTTCGAGACACATGGCGATGACCGGTGTCCGCATCATGGATGCCTTGAGTGCGGGGAAGAATGGTTTGCCAACGAGGTGAGCGTAATGCTCATTGAGCAGTTGGTCGTTGAGCTGCAGCATTTTCATGCCTGCGATACGCAGCCCCTTCTTCTCGAAACGGGATGTTACTTCACCTATCAGACCTCTCATTACAGTGCTCGGTTTGAGCAGCACCAGGGTTCTTTCCATTTTGCAGTGTTCTTGTGTTGTGTCCTGTCCGTAGCAAATCGGACACTTTTATTCCATTTCGGGTGCAAAGGTACGAAAAAATCCCGTGACTGCCAAATCGTTTCACTATTTTTAACGACAATAGTGCTGTTCTGCTCTGTTCTGGCGTGTCCGGCGTGTCTGAGGGGTGTGGAGTGGGGCAGAAAACAAGAAACTTCCCTGTTTGGGGAAGTTTCCTGGTGGGTGACTAGTGGGACTCGAACCCACGACATTCAGAACCACAATCTGACGCTCTAACCAACTGAACTATAGTCACCGTGTTAGCCTGTGCAAAGAGGTTGTGCCTCAATTGCGCTGCAAAGGTACAACAATTTCTGTGAATTGCCTATACCGCGCAGGACTTTTTTTGCACAAAGCTAAGTTTTTAACATTTATTTACTTTAACTTCGACACTACCCAAAGTACGATGAGTGCACCGACGACGGCGCATATCAGTGTGCCGATGAAGCCGTTGGCCTCGATGCCCAGGAGGCCGAAGAGCCAGCCGCCCACTGCGGCACCGATGATGCCGAGGAAGAGGTTGACGAGGAGTCCTTTGCCCGAGCCGCTCTGCAGCTTGCTTGCAATGAATCCGGCCAGGATGCCGGTGATGATACCGATGATGAGTGTTGTCATAGTAATATGTTATTTGGGGTTAAAGGTTGTCTTTCTCGATGTCCTTGAAGTACTTGTATGTGCCGTGCTTCAGTTCGTCGGTAGCGGCTTCGTCGCAGACGATGATGGCATGCGGGTGCATCTGCAGGGCGCTGATGGTCCACTCCTGGCTGACGGCGCACTCTACGGCGTGCTGCAGGGCGCGGGCCTTGTTGTGGCCGTTGCAGACGATGAGCACCTCCTTGGCGTCCATCACGGTGCCTACGCCGACGGTGAGGGCTGTCTTGGGCACCTGGTTCACGTCATTGTCGAAGAAGCGGCTGTTGGCGATGATGGTGTCGGTGGTGAGGCTCTTCACGCGGGTGCGGCTCTGCAGGGAGCTGAAGGGCTCGTTGAAGGCGATGTGTCCGTCGGGACCGATGCCGCCCATGAAGAGGTCGATGCCGCCGGCAGCCTCGATAGCAGCCTCATACTGAGCGCACTCGGCCTGCAGGTCCTTGGCGTTGCCGTTCAGGATATGTACGTTTTCTTTCTTGATGTCGATGTGGGAGAAGAAGTTGGTCCACATGAAGGAGTGGTAGCTTTCGGGATGTTCCTCGGGCAGTCCTACGTACTCGTCCATGTTGAATGTGATGACGTTCTGGAAGGAAACTTTTCCAGCCTTGTTCATCTCAACCAGATGTTTGTAGAGGCCGAGGGGAGAGGAACCTGTGGGGCAGCCCAGTTTGAAGGGCTTCTCGGGTGTAGGCTTCGCTGCGTTGATTTTAGCAGCAACATACTCTGCAGCCCAGCGGCTGAGGTTTTCGTAGTCGGGTTCAATGATTACGCGCATAACTTTTAGTGTTTTTGTTGTTTAATAAAATACTGTATCACTGTTATCCGGGTGCAAAAGTACAGCTTTTTCGCTAATCGTGCAAGAATAAGTCAAAGAAAGTGAAGGAAAAGCAGCATTTTGTTAGGAGGGACCGCCAATGTCCCGCTTTGCCAAGCGCCCCGTGCTTATTGTCGAAGCGCCTCGTGCTTATCTTGGAAGCGCTAGGCTCTTATTTCGGAAGCGCCCTGCGCTTATCGTCGAAGCGCCTCGCGCTTATTTCAGAAGCGCACGGTGTTTAATTTTAATACGGAAGCGCGTGCGTCTACAATGTGTATCTCGCAAATGAGAAACGTGCAGTGGGGGTATTCGGTACGGGAATGGCCTATGCAGTTGTCAAAAGGCAGGTTTTGCAGGGGCGATGGATGCTTTTTCATCCAAAAAACTTTGAAGCGTGGAGAAAAAACCTTATCTTTGCACACTGAATGAAAGTTAAACAACTAAAATAGTAATCAAACATGAAATTCCTGACTGACGAGAAACTCGTTATCGTTGGTGCCGGCGGCATGATCGGCTCCAACATGGTGCAGAGCGTCCTGATGCTCGGCCTTACTCCCAACATCTGCCTGTACGACATCTATGAGCCCGGTGTACACGGTGTCTATGACGAAATGTGCCACTGCGCCTTCCCCGGTGCAAACATCTGCTATACGGTCGACCCCGAGAAAGCCTTCACCGGTGCTAAGTACATCATTTCCAGCGGCGGCGCTCCCCGTAAGGAAGGCATGACCCGCGAGGACCTGCTCAAGGGCAACTGCCAGATTGCTGCCGACTTCGGCGAGAACATCAAGAAGTACTGCCCCGACGTGAAGCATGTGGTCGTTATCTTCAACCCCGCCGATGTGACAGCCCTCACAGCCCTCATCCACTCCGGCCTGAAGCCCAACCAGCTCACTTCCTTGGCTGCCCTCGACTCAACCCGCCTCCAGCAGCAGCTTGCTCAGGAGTTCGGCGTGCAGCAGGACAAGGTGACGGACGCCTACACCTACGGCGGCCACGGCGAACAGATGGCAGTCTTCGCTTCTAAGGCAAAGATTGACGGCAAGCCCCTCAGCGAACTTCCTCTCTCTCCCGAGCGCTGGGCAGAAATCAAGCACATGACCACCCAGGGCGGCAGCAACATCATCAAGCTGCGCGGACGTTCTTCATTCCAGAGCCCCGCTTACCAGGCAGTCAAGATGATTGAAGGTGCCATGGGCGGCGAACCCTTCACTTGGCCCGCTGGCTGCTACGTGAACTGCGACAAGTGCGGCTACAAGAACGTGATGATGGCTATGCCTTCTGTTATCGACAAGGATGGCGTACACTTCACCGCTCCCGAAGGCACGGCAGAGGAAATGGCTGCCCTCCAGGCTTCCTACGAGCACCTGCAGAAGATGCGCGACGAAATCATCGGTCTCGGCATCATTCCGCCCGTTGCAGACTGGAAGGATGACAATCCTAACCTGTAACCAACAGGCTCACAGACCCTCCCCGTCCCTCCCTTAAAGGGAGGGCGTCCTCCCCTCCCTCTAAAGGCGGTTGGGGAGTTTTCTTTTCTCTATATAATATAATATAATGTACGCGCGTATAATAGTCCCCTCTCGTTTTATGTGGAGGGGAGAACGCCCTCCCTTTAAGGGAGGGACGGGGAGGGTCTTCTCACTCCTCGTGCTTGCCATCGCAATGGCACTCCATGCCTCGGCACAAAAAGTCATCTTCCCGCAAGAGCAGCAGGCCGGCACAGCAACCTCGGTGGTTCTCCCCTCCCTTGGAGGGGACGGGGGAGGCTTTTCCTACACCCTTGCCAACGACCTGTTCTCGGCTTCGTTTGTCCTTGCTGACGGCAAGCTGACCTTCGGCGGCTGCGAAGCGATGGGGCTATTGCCAAGCGACGACCTTTTCAGCATCCGCCTTGCTAACGGCACAGAAGTGGCTTCGTCGGCAATGACGCTGAACGACGTGGAGGCAGAAGACCTCCTTGCCGATGCCACAGCCGCGAAGGGTTCGCTGAAGCTCCCCGGCAAGTGCATCAAGGCAAGCTACACCTGCGGTGACCTCGCCCTGACGTGGCGGGCCGTGCTGCGCGACGGCTCCCACTACCTGCGCACCGAGCTGGAGTTGACAGCCGTAAGGGATGTGGCCATGAATGCCATCATCCCCATGCACTACACCGTCGATAACAGCAGCAGCGAGCAGGCACCCGTTGTCGTCGGCAACACGCGGGGAGCTGTCATAGCCAGCGACAAAATCTTCGCCGGCCTTGAGACTCCGATGGGCAAGAACAGCGTCGTGGGAGCCATGAATGCAGCTCCTTTTGTCTATGACCGATGGTCCGGCACCACTTTCAGTTGGCTGCCCGGCTCAGAAACGCCGCAGGGTATCCTCAACCTTGGCTTGCCTGCCAGCGGCATCTGCGGCACTCAGGGCTACCTCGGCATCTTGAAAGGCGGCAGACAGACCGTCACCTTCCAATACACAAGCGGCAACCATCGCCTCGACATCGCCGGCGTTGACATCGTGGACCTCGTGGGCAACGTTGTGGCAAGCGATTATCACAAAGGCTATACGGGAGGGGCGAAGTCAAACAACGTCTATCGTCTCAACATTCCTGCCGCAGGCTACTACCTCGTCCGCTACTTCCGCGACACGCAGACGGATGCTATCAGCGGCACGTGGAACAGCAACGGCACCATCACCTGGAGCTGCGAAGTGATTGCTCCTGAGTTAGTCTTCGACGGCCACACCGAAGCTAACATCCTGCCGGAGAGCAGTGGTTCGTCCTCGTCCCTGCCCTCGTTGCTCGCTGTTGGCAGCACGCGCACCGACTCGTGGAACACCGCTTCGTGGAGTACTCCATCCCTTGTTCCTGCCCGCATCAATGAGCTTGGCTACACGTCCGACAGGATAAAGATGATGACGAAGCCCGTCAGCTTTGCTCGAAGCGGCGGCCTCTTCTCCGCGCAGTTCATGTATGCCTCCGGCTATCACGGCCTGACCATCGCCGGCGTGGAGCTGGCTGATGCCGACGGCAACGTGGCGGCTTCCGACTATCACAAGGGCTTCTCCGGCTCGGCCAAGACAGACAACGTCTATAGCTTCACCGTTCCGGCAGCAGGCTCCTACGACCTTCGCTATTATGCTGTACTCAATGCCGACGGCAGCGACAACACTTCCTCCGGCAACATCAACCTCAGCTACACCAAGAACGAGTACCTGCACCTCGCCGCACCCACCGAAACGGAAATCCTTGGCGAATGGAGCAGGCAGACGACTTTGGCAAAAGGCAAGACCTGGAAGGTGGGCGCCGTGGTCGGCCTCATTGCTCCCGGTCAGGCACGCCGTTCCTTCCTCTGCTACAGCGAGCGCGAACGAGCCGTGCCCTGGCGTGCTTTCCCGATGTACAACTCATGGTTCGAGCTGAACATCGACCGCAACAACGACCCGAACTACACCACGAACTTCAACGAGGCACAGTGCCTCGAGGTCCTCGACCAATGGAAGATGCACCTCTTCGACAAGTATGGCGTAGGCATCAGCACCTTCATGTGGGACGATGGCTGGGACGAGTACGGCACGTGGCAGTTCAACCCGAACTTCCCCAACGACTTCCAGAAACTCAGCGACAAGGCTTGGAGTATGGACTCGCAGATTGGCGCATGGCTCGGCCCGGTGGGCGGCTACGGACAGAGCGGCAACTACCGCCGCAACTACTGGAGCAGCAAGGGCGGCATGCAGCTCTCCAATCCTGCCTACTACAACGTCTTCCTTGACCGCACAAGCTTCATGCTCAACAACTACCACTTCAACTACTTCAAGTTCGACGGCATCAGCGGCCAGTTCAGCGCAGTCGGGCCGGATGCCGGTGCGACGGGCGAAGAGAATGCCGAGGGCATCATCGACATCGAACAGAAGCTTCGCGAGGTGAAGCCCGACGTGTTCCTCAACACCACCGTCGGCACCTGGGCGTCGCCCTTCTGGTTCCAAGTGAGTGATGCTGTCTGGCGGCAGGAGAACGACTGGGGCACAGTGGGCAACCAGGGCAACACACGCGAGCAATGGATTACATACCGCGACCGCCTCGTCTATCAGAACTTCGTGCAGAACTCGCCCCTCTGTCCCATCAACACCCTGATGACGCACGGTTTCATGCTCTCGAAGTATGGCGGGGGCGTGGCCAACATGAGCCGCAACTACGCCGACATCGTGCGCGAACTGCGTTGTGCCTTCGCCTGGGGTAGCGGCATGGTGGAGGTCTATGCCGACTTTTCGCTGATGAACAGCATCAATGCCGGCAAGCTCTGGGGCGACCTCGCCGAATGCATCCGCTGGCAGAAGGCGCAGGAAGATGTCCTGCCCGACGTGCATTGGGTGGGCGGCAATCCCTGGGACGGCAGCAAGGCCAACGTCTATGGCTGG
>CADCCR010000066.1 GCA_902799985.1 uncultured Bacteroidales bacterium
TCTTACAATGCAAATGTAAACATGAACGACGTCCTCTTTGACGGCAAAGTCAACACAAATAATGCGGACAATTCTTATGTTGGTGAAATCATCGGCTGGTGTAATGGTGGCAGCTGGTCCTTACAGCGCGTCTATGACTACGGATGGCCGAAAGCTCATTGGATGTTTTTCTGCCTTGTCGCTGGTTCGAGTTGGGGTACCAATAGCAGCAGTTACACCGTTACCCGTCACGGTTGGGACAATGTGAACCAGCACAACAAGACCGATCAGAGCGAAGTCGTCAATCTGATGAACGGCAGGGAAGCAGGTACGTGGCATATTGTTGACGGCAATGCCGTACCAGTGATGCAGACTACAGAGAAATATCTGACCGCAGCCCAGCTGGTGGAGACCTTAGGCAAGGACAACTGGACGGTTGTCGACGGCAAGGCCGTGCCCAAGAAGGCGTCCGCTGTAGTTTCTGAGACCTCTTTGGACGACCTGCTGGCGAAACTCGGCAGTTCTTGGGTGAAGGAAGGCAACACCATCAATCCGAAGACCACGACGGTAGCCTACTACGAGTACGCCACCGTGAACGACCCGAAGCTGAAGGGGCTGTTCTACCACAAGAGCAACGGTACGATAGACGAGACGCTGCTGACGCAGACGCGCCAGAGCAGCGTGGTGTTGACGTGGGCCACCGACGGCAGACCCATCGACTACTTCCGCGTGCTGCGCCGCGTGCAGGGTCAGGGCGAAGACAAGTGGCAGGAAGTGGCCACCAACCTGACCGACATGAGCTACGAGGACACCAGCGTGTCGCCGCTGCTTACGTATCAATATAAGGTAGAGGCTGTGAACGACTGCGAAGGCATCACCACGACCGAGACACAGGTGAAGGTGGGCGAGTGTAAGCACACCGGCCGCGTGGAGGGCTACGTGCGCTTCAACGACGGCACCGGCACCCCCGGCATCAGCGTAATCGTTACATATAACAATAATACGGTGGCCACCGTGGAGACCGACGAGAGCGGCTACTTCGAGGTGGAAGAGCTGTCGTACCAGGGCGGTACGGACGTCACCTATAGTGTAGGCCCCGCCGAGAGTGGTCTCGGCATCCAGCCCGTGTCTGTGACCTTCGACGCCACGAGCAACAACCGCGTGCTGCGCGAGTTCACCATCGAGAACGGCCGCCGCTTCTCGGGCTACGTGATGTACGAGGGCACGAGCATCCCCGTGAAGGGCGTGAACTTCCTGGTAGATGGCAACCGCATCCACAACGCACAGGGCAAGTATGTGGAGACCGACTACGACGGCTCCTTCTCGTTCCGCGTGCTCAACGGCCAGCACACCATCCAGGCCGTGATGGACAAGCACGTGTTTACGAACGAAGGCTGGTATAAGAACAGCCAGAAGCAGAACCTGACCGCCGACGTGGCTGGCATCTACTTCTACGACGCCACGAAGGTGACGCTGACGGGCCGCGTGGTCGGTGGTGATGACCAGGGCCTGAAGCCGCTGATGAACAACCTGTCGCAGAACAACCTGGGCGACTCGCTGACGATGGTGCTCACCCTGGAGGGTGACAACACGTCGTGGCTCATCTATGACAACCTGAACCCCAACCGCTCGCAGCGCGAGGAGGTGGTGCCCCACCAGCGAGGCGGCGACAAGCACTACACCCAGGTGACCACACAGCGCAAGCGCATGGTGGTGACACCCGACCTGACGACTGGCGAGTACGAGCTGCAGCTGCCACCCGTGCGCTGGAAGGTGCAGCAGGTGTACTGCAAGGGCTACGCCACACTGTTCCAGGAGGGACAGGTGAGCGAGGTCATCGACCTGACCAACGCGCTTGACACGCTGAAGGTCAGCTACGACGGCATCTACTACGACGCCGACGAGAACCGCGTGGAGAACCCCACGGCCCAGTATCACGCCGTGTACAACCGCATCTACCACAGCCCCGTGGAGGTGACCTACCGGCAAATAGGCTACGACAACTTCGACTACTTCGGCGACAAGAGTTACATGGCCACCGAACTGACGGGCAAGGCCACCGAGGTACCACTGGTATATAGCGTGCGCAAGCCCAACTGGCCCGCCAACCGCAAGGATTCGCTCATGGCCGTCTATACGCTGGGCCACCCCGTGTTCAGCATAGAGCGCAGGTACAACATCCAGTTGCAGGTGGGCGAGCGCTATCTGTACAACAACGACCCGGTGGGCCGCGTCGATATGGTGCCCCTGAAGGGCGGCATGGCCTACATGCAGAACGGCATGAGGGGGCTGTCGTTTGACGACATGAACACCATCAAGGAGTACCAGCTGTTAGACAGCCTGGGTCGGTGCGTCTTCACCCTGAAGGCCGACCAGACGTCGAACATGAGCGACTGCCTGCGCACGGTGACGTTCACCGTTGAGCGTGACAGCACCTACTTCGAGGCTGAGCCGCTGCAGGCCTACGTGCTCAACATGTACCCCATAGGCTCGGCGAAGAGCATCCTGACGGAAGGGCAGCCCCTGCTGTTCGACATCCTGCGCGACCCACCGGGTGCCTACAGTTCGAACACGCTGGCCAAGGGTGCCACGCTCAACAACACGTACATGATGAACCTGACGCTGATGGCTGGTCTTAACATGACCTATAAGTCGGGTGAGGATATGCAGGTCATGATGGGCCAGATGGTCGGTACGGCTGCGGCAGGGGCTATTACGGGTACTGTCGTCGGTCCTATTAGCACCGGAAAGTTTGAAGAGGGCTCCGTTGACCAGTTGATGTACAACGCACAGGGAAGCAAAGCCTTCTCGCACACGATGGTGCTGAACAACGCAGTGAGCACCAGCGGCGACCCGTCGATGGTGGGTGCCGATGCCGACGTCTATATCGGCACGGTGCAGAACGTGGTGGTGACACCCATGTCCAGCATCCGCGCCGTGACCCACGACATGCTCAAGCAGATGATTGCCCGCTTAGGCAAGGACAACATCAAGCTGCTGAGCGGCACGGATGTGAACTCCGAACTGGAGAAGTACGTCAGCTACGGCACGGTGGCGGTGATAGCCTCGGGTCTGAACGCCGATGGCGACACCATCCACCTCATCCGCGACGTGGCCTTAGGCTACGGCCCGGAGGTGCAGTCGCAGTTCTTCTACTCGCAGAAGCAGATTCTCACGCAGATCATCCCCGACAAGGCGAAGGAGATTGCCGACATGATGTTCTTTGGCACCAAGGAGGAGGCGCAGGCCATAGCCAACCGCACGAAGAAGGCAGTCTATCTGTCGTTGCGCCTGCCCACCGACTCGGCGTTTGCCGTGGTGAACAAGCCGATAGAAGGACATGCCTACAACACGAGCATCGCCACGCCCCAGGAGGGCATCAACTACCTCGTGGTGCTGCCAACGGGCAAGGAAGAGAAAGACTTCAGCGATGAGATTATTGAGAAGTACCAGGTCATCAAGGCCTGGTTAGAGATGATTGCCCAGAACGAGGGTGAGAAACTCACTGCCCGCGACCTGGTGGCCAACTACGACGTGGCTGGCACACAGGGCGTGAACTACAGCGAGACCTTCGACAACAACTACTCCACCACCTGGATGAACCACTTCCCCATCGCTACGGAGGTGGACTACTTCGGCACCGGCTCCAAGGAGCTGAACCAAATCACTTCGGGAGTCACACTGGGCATTACGATCGCTGCCAGCATCGCGCTCTCCATGCAGGAGATGAAGACATGGTCAGACCCTTCGTTCACCATAGCCCAAGAAAACGGAACGAACCAGAGTGTCTCTTTCTCGGGTCATCTTCTTCAATGGAAGATCCTGCCCGTGATTGTATGCTCCACGGTGGGCACCGATGCTGAAACGCGGGCATACAACCGCACGGAGAGTTTCACCATTGCCACCGACCCAGCAAGCCACCTGAATGTCGATGTTTACCGCGTGAAAACGGTGGTAAACGAGAACGAGGAGTACGTGAGTGCCAAGGATGTCTTCACGAACTACAACTTCAACGTCCTGAACGACGAAATGGAGTACTATATTGGCAAGACGCTCAAGAAACAGGACATCCTGAGTCCGCGCAGTTTCGTGTTCCGCACCCGTGGCGGCTCCACCCAGAACCCGTGGGAGGACCAGCGCGTGACGAAGGTCTACAACCCGGGCAAGGTGCTCGACGAGCGCACGCTGAAGATTGTGAACCCGAAGATTCGCTTGGACAAGCAGAGCGTGAGCGGCGTGGCCATCGACGACGCTGCCAAGTTCACCGTCTATGTGGGCAACGACAGTGAGAAGCCTGAGGCCACCGACGGCATCACCATCCTGCAGGTGTTCGTTCCCGACCAGCTGAACCCGCAGGGCGCGAAGATCAGCATCAACGGACAGACGCTGACCACCGGCGGCATGACCGTGACGTGCGTTCCCGGCACGGAGACGGCCCTGCAGATGGAGGTACGCGCCGGCGAAGGCTTCGACTACGAGGGTCTGGTCATCGGCGTGATGTCGCCCACCGACCCTGAGCACACATGGGCACTGACCCCGTTCGACGTCCACTTCCTGCGCGAGGCAGGCGGCCTGGCCATCGCCACACCGGGCGACAAGTGGGTGCTGAACACCAATGCCCAGATGGACGGCAAGCGCGGCTGGTACATCCCTGTGACCATCAACGGCTTCGACCGCCATCAGCACAACTTCGACCACATTGAGTTCCAGTACAAGGAGTCGCAGCGCGGCGACGACTCGTGGACGAACCTCTGCTCGTACTACGCCGACGCTGAGCTCATGGCCAAGGCCAACGGCGTGCGCGAACTGATGAAGGAGAACGCGAACATCACCACCGAGTTCTACGGCGAAGGCTGGACGATGGAGCGCGCCTACGACCTGAGGGCCGTGCTGTTCTGCCGCAACGGCAATGACTTCCTGACTACCTCGTCGAAGGTCATCAGCGGCATCAAGGACACGCGCCGCCCGCAACTGTTCGGCACGCCAGAACCGAAGAGCGGCCTGCTGACCGCCGGCGACGACATCGTGTTCAACTTCTCTGAAGACATTGAATATAACTATCTAAGTGCCATCACCAACTTCGAGGTGAAGGGCGAGGTGAACAACAACTCACTGTCGGAGATGGTGAGCGTGCAGTTCGACGGCACGACGGCCAGCGTGGAGACCGAGGCCAAGCGCAACTTCAGCGGCAAGGACCTGACCATCGACCTGATGGTGAAGCCCAACGAGACGGGCCGCGACATGCCGCTGTTCTCGCACGGCACCAACGGCCAGACGCTGCAGCTGTGGCTGACCTCAGACTTCAAGCTAAAGGCCGTGGTGAACGGCCAGACCCTGACGGCCAGCAAGGAGATGCCGAAGAACATCTTCCAGCAGGTGGCCCTGGTGCTGAACCAGACGGACAGCCTGGTGACACTCTACCACGGTGGCCTGGAGGTGGGCCGACAGAAGCTCTCGTCGCTCTACACGGGCACGGGTACGCTCATCTTCGGTCGCGCCAAAGAGCAGGACAGCAACAAGAGCCAGTACTATGAGGGCCGTATGATGGAGGCCCGCCTGTGGTACAACGCCATGGACGGCACACTCATCGGTTCGACCTACGGCGGACACCATCTGACGGGCTACGAGAAGGACCTCGTGGACTACTATCCGATGAACGAGGGTTCGGGCGACTATGTCATTGACTACACCCAGGGTGCCAACGCTCAGCTGATAAACGCTTCGTGGGCCATCCCACAGGGCCTGTCGCTACATGTCGATAAGGCCGACAAGGGTGTGCTCTTGGATAAGAACGCCATGAACCGCACCGCCGAGCAGGACTACACGCTGATGTTCTGGTTTAAGACCGATAAGGACGGACGCGGCACGCTGCTCTCCAATGGTCGCGGACTGAAGGAGGACAACGGCGCTGTGAACCAGTTCCACATCGGCTTCGAGGCCGACACGCTGAAGTACCGCTCCAACGGCTTTGTAGCCAACGTTCCAGGCAACTGGAGCGACGGCAAGTGGCACCACTACGCCATGACCGTGAACCGCGGCCGCAGCGTGGCCAACATCTACATGGACAAGGAGCTCATTACCACCTTCGAAACCGACAGCCTTGGCGGCATCAGCGGCGGCTATCCGCTCATCGGTGCCAGCCGCTACGACATCGTCAACGAGAAGGACACCCTGCTGAGACAGGACGGAAAGACTCCGCTGAAGGGTAACGTCGACGAACTGCTGTTCTTTGCTCAGGCATTGCCGCAACAGCTCATCAAGACCTATGCGTCGAAGAGCCCCAACGGCGACGAGGCCGGTCTGTTGACCTACCTGAGCTTCGACCGCCAGGAGCGCCAGAAGGACAACAGCATCGAGTTGGTGCCCTATGTCTATAGCAAGAAACTCTATCTCGATGACAAGGGCCAGCCGCGCTATCAGCTCGACCCAGAGACGAAGGAGCCCACCGGCACGTTGGTGCGCGACTACCTGTTCGTGGACGATGAGGATGTGGTGCTGACGCACTTCGACAAGAAGGACGCTGCACCTGTGGTGCCCTACGAGGAGGTGACCAACCTGAAGTTCTCGTTCATCGGACGCGGCAACCAGGTGCTGGTGGAACTCGACGAGCCTAACGCGAAGCTGAACCACCGCAACATCTACGTGACGCTGCGCGACATCGAGGACCTGAACGGCAACACGATGGCTTCGCCGCAGACAGCCTGCTACTACGTGACCAACAGCAGCCTGGAGTGGGCCGTGAACCGCCTCGACACCTCCATCGAATATGGTTCGAATGAGGTGCTCTCGCTGCCCTTCTACAACAACAGCGCCTCCACCCACAACTACACCATCGAGAACTGCCCGAAGTGGCTCACGCTGGACCACTACAGCGACAAGCTGACACCGCTCACCATGGGCGTCATCGACGCGAAGGTGAGCAAGGACCTGAACGTGGGTACCTACAACGAGATCCTATACCTCACCGACGAGGAGGGCATCTCTGAGCCGTTCTACCTCAACCTCACCGTGGAGGGTAATCAGCCCGAATGGGCACAGGGCGTCAATGGCGACCTGCTGCGCTACTCGATGGGCATCAGCGGACAGGTGTATCTCTACGACGAACTCGACACCGACACACGCGACATCGTAGGCGTGTTCGACCACGAGAATGTCTGCCACGGCTTCGCCAACATCAGCCACGACAACCAGTCGGGAGAGAACGGACTCTTCCTCACCGTCTACGACAGCGAAGACTCCGGACGCGACCTGTACTTCCGACTCTGGCAGTACAACACCGGACGAGAGATTGTGCTGGAGACGAAGGATACCATCAGGTTCCGGCAGTCGGCCATGCTCGGTACCGACACCCCCGTGCGCTTCGAAGCCGGCGAAAGCTTCGTGCAGTACTTCGACCTGAAGCAGGGATGGAACTGGGTGTCGTTCAACCAGAAGACACAGCAGCTCAGCGAGATGAACACGCTGCTCTCCAGCATGCCCTGGAAGGAAGGCGACATGATCACCGAACTGGGCGGCACGCTGACGCTTACCTATAAAGAGGGTGAGTGGCTGTCGACAGACAGCATACAGAACGTGGTGATTTCGCCCAAGACGGCTTACGCCATCAAGGTGCAGGACGACTGCGCCATCCCGGTGGGAGGAAAGGTCATCACCAGCGATGAAGACCGCACCATCGACCTGAAGACAGGTTGGAACGGCATCGGCTATACGCCTATCGTGAACCTGCCCGTGGAGATGGCGCTGAGCGACTACTTCGACCATGCAGAGTCCGGCGACGTGATCAAGAGCCACACCGAGTTTGCTTACTTCACCAAGATGGGCAACACCGGACAATGGCGCGGCAGCCTGCGGTACATGAAACCCGGCGAGGGATACATGATGCTGCACAAGGGCGAGGGTGAGGTTTCGTTCACTTATCCCTACTATGAGGCTGGAAGCTACTTCATGAACGCCAGACAGAACACTATGAGAGTGCCTGTCAGCACCTGCAACACCATGAGCCTCTCGGCCGTGGTCAAGGGCGTGACGCTCGAAGAGGGCGACCGTCTGGTGGCCTACGCCAACGGCGAACTGGTGGGTAGTGAAGAGTTGAGAGTGGAGAACGAGGCATTTGCTACCGCAGCCGGCGAACCTCTCTTCTACATGAGCATTGCAGGCGACAAGGAGCAGCCCATCTGGTTTGCCATAGAGCGCGAAGGCGAGATCGTGGCCACCACCGGCGAGCTGATGACCTTCAAGGCCAACAACGTGGTAGGCTCTCCCGACGTGCCCACGGCCATCAACTTCGTGCGCGCCGACTACGAGAACGGCAAATGGTACACCGTCGGTGGTCTGCAGTTGCAGCAGAAGCCGAAGCGAAAGGGCCTCTATATCTATAATGGTAGAAAGGTCGTGCTGAAGTGATGAGGTGTCCTGAAGGCGGAATGCCGGAATCCTCGGAATAACGGAATAACGGAATAACGGAATCCCGAAGGCCTCGGAAAACCGGAATCCCGGTACCCCGCCTCAGGAAACCCCGAAAAGCGAAATAACGAAAAAAAAGAAAAAAGATGAAAAGAATAGAAATAATGCTTATGTTGCTGGCTGGCCTCATGCTTGGGGCTTGTCACGGCGATGACGATGCCAGCGAAGACAACGGCACCGGCACCAACACCGCCTATACCGAGACCCCGCAGAGCGAGGCACCACAGTGGCAGGTGGACTGGAGCTACAACCAGGAGCGCCCCAACTGGCAAGGCCCCGACGCAAGCCTCTTCTCTACATGGACCTTCGTGATGGTGCAGATAGAGGATGCGCTGAAGCCATACGTGTCGAACGACGACATGATGGCCATCTTCGCCGACGAATACATGTGCGGACTGGCCAGGCCGGCCATCAGCGTCGGCGGCAGCGATAAGGTGAACACCAGGTTCCTCATGAAGATAGGCAACGCCGACACAGGGCCTGGAAGCTACACCGTCAGGCTGCAGTACTACTGCAAGAAGCTCAACCACATCTTCACCCTCTCTGAAAAGGTGAACATGGACACCGACCTTACCCTCGGCATCGACGAGGAATACGTTCCCGAGTTCACGCTTGGCTCGGCCAAGTATCCCGTGGTGAAGACGGTGACCGCCGAGAGCATTCTCGCCAGTGTTGGCATCACACCCCAGCGGAATGGCATCATGGCAGCCTTCGTGGGCGACGAGTGCCGTGGCGTGACACAGTTCGTCGCCGACCCCAACCTGCGGTCTACGGAGCTCACCATCTACGGACGCACTGCCGGCGAGTCGGTCACGCTGAAGTATTATGATGCCGTGAAAAGGGTAGTCTATACCTTCGCCGACCCAGTGAAAATGTAAGAAGGCGGCTGCAGTGCCCCTCATGGCGAAAGAACGTCGCCCCTTCGGCGACGTATAACACGAATTATGGCCGGAGCATCGCTTCACAGCGGTCTCCGGCCATTTCCACGTGGTAATGATATCTGCTAACTTTACTTGAATACGTTCTCCTTCATCAGCTGCTGCATGTCGGCAGGCATCTCCTTCTTCTTGCAGCAGTCCACGATATAGCGGCGCAGCTTCTCGGGCATGGCCGTCTGCTTCTTCCAGATGTCGTGGCGGGTCTTCCATGTGCCCTTCGTCGTGGTCTTGTCTACCCATACGATGGCATCTTTCCGTTTCTCGCGGCCCATCTCGGAATACCAGCCGTCTTTGTAGGTGTAGGTGCCATACTCGTGGGGCAGCACGCTGCACTTGCCGTCTTTGCCCATCACCAGCTCGGCACAGGCATACTCGCCCTCGGGACCGTAGTACTTGAACTGGCTGTAGCCACGCTCCTTGCCGCACATAATCTTCTTCTCGCCCTCAAACTGCATCGACTCCATGAGCCATACGCCGTGCAGGTCGCTGTCGGCAACCTTCACCGTCTGGGCATTCACCTGCAGGGCGCTCATCAGTGCCACTGCCAAAAGGAGTTTGCATTTCGTTTGCAAGGGGCAAATTTGTTAATAACTAAAAACGGGACGGCAGACAACTAAACATAAACGTTAAAAACGGCGAGGAAATCCAGAATCTGTCTTTCGCCTTTTTGCGTGCAGGCAACCTTTTGACTATTTTTGCAACACCAAACGAATATTGACGACGATGAAACAGACAAAAGACCTGAAACCACTGACCAGCTCCGAATCGGAACTGATGAACCTGCTGTGGAACCTTTCTTGGCTCACCATTTTCATTGGTAATATCGTTGTCTGTGAGAACAGTTACTTCAAGTCCCAATTCTGCAAGTTTGGCAGCTAACTCGTCTTTGAACTCACCAAACAGGAAGTCCTGTCCTTTCTCTCGAAGATTATGGATTTGCGTATTACTGGTGCAGCTTGCACAAGAGAGTTGCTTGACGTTCAGAAAATAGTCACGGCTCAATGCTAAATCTATATCTTCGCTGAATCGGTTAATGATGTCCCAGCCTTTACTGAGACTTGTACCACCTTTGAACAACAGATACTCAGATACCATGGTTGCACTTGCCTCACCTCCCTCGACATTCCGAACAGCGTGACAAGCATTAGCGGCAGTGCCTTCTATGGAACAGCTTGGTTAAACAACCAGCCTGATGGCTTAGTATATGCGGGCAAAGTAGTATATACATATAAGGGAACAATGCCAGCAGAAACAGAGATTATACTTGAACCTGGAACATTAGGTATAGCAGATTACGCATTCAATAGCTGCACCAACAATAGCTGCACCAACTTAACCTCCATCGCCATTCCTGAGAGCGTGACAAGTATCGGTCAATTTGCCTTCAATAATTGCAGCGGCCTGACTTCCGTCACTATCCCAAACAGCGTGACAAGCATCGGCAGTTATGCCTTCCATGAATGAAAGAAGTCTGGCTTCTTATCAGCAGGCAGAGCAATGGAAAGAATTCTTCTTCATCGAAGGAAGGAATTTCGACGATGGTATTGGGAATGTGAAGTCGGAAATTGCCCAAGAAGAGGATTACTATGACCTTCAAGGCCGCAAGATAGCAGAGCCCCAGAAGGGCATCAACATCATCCGCTACTCCGACGGCTCAACAAGGAAGGTCATGGTAAAGTAACCGTAACAGCGTAACACAGCCGCCCGTCTGCGAAGATAGGCGGCTTTTGCTTTCATCAGCGATTGATGCTAAGAAGAAAAGAATTTTGAGTTTATTAATTTTGAATTTTGAATTTAATAATTTTGAATTTTGATTTAATCTCCGTATCTTTGCATGCACATAAACAGAAAGGACGAATAAAAATGGGAAAGATTATCGTGGCGGGCATCGGCCCAGGGGACAAGGCTGACACCACGCCTGCTGTGCTGGAAGCGATGCGCGAGGCTGATGCTATCGTCGGCTATAAGTATTATTTCCAGTTCGCTAAGCCTTACTTGAAGGAGGGCTGCGAGTGCATCGACACGGGCATGAAGAAGGAACGCGAGCGGGCGGAACAGGCATTCTGCCTTGCCGAAGAAGGGAAGACCGTGGTTGTCATCTCGAGCGGCGATGCTGGCATCTACGGCATGGCTCCGCTGATTTATGAGATGCGCGAGAGGCGTGGCAAGGACATCAGCATCGAGGTGTTGCCCGGCATCTCTGCCTTCCAGAAAGCAGCATCCTTGCTTGGAGCTCCCATCGGACACGACCTCTGCCTCATCTCGCTCTCCGACCTGATGACGCCTTGGGAGGTGATAGAGCGCAGAATCAAGGCTGCTGCCGTGGGCGACTTCGTGACGGCCATCTACAACCCGAAGTCAAATGGTCGCTACTGGCAACTGTACCGCCTGCAGGAACTGTTCCTGAAATACCGTTCGACAGAAACACCTGTGGGCTATGTCAGACAGGCTGGGCGCAAGGAACAGGAGGTGAAGACGGTCACGCTGGCCGAGTTCGACCCAGAGGATGTGGACATGTTCACGGTCATCATCATCGGCAACTCGCAGTCGTATGTGTCGGAAGGCAAGATGATTACGCCACGAGGCTATTATCGCGAGGAAGTGACGGGCGGCACTAAGATTGGGCAGAACATCATGATTCAGTCGTTCCGCACCATCGAGGGGGAGCTGCACAGAAAGGACTGGCCGCTGGACCACAAATGGGCGCTCCTTCATGCCATACACACCACAGCCGACTTCGACATGGAACGCATCCTCTATACTGATGCCGGAGCCGTGGAGACATTATATAATAAGGTGAAGGATGGAACGCTCAAAACCATCGTGACCGACGTGACCATGGTGACAAGCGGCATCCGCAAGGGGGCACTCCAACGCTTGGGCATCGAGGCGAAGTGCTACCTCGGCGACCCTCGGGTGGCTGAAATGGCTGCGTCGCTGGGGATAACAAGGACTCAAGCTGGCATTCGTCTGGCCGCAGAGGAACATCCCGATGCTCTCTTTGCCTTCGGAAATGCGCCAACGGCTCTTATGGAACTCTGCGACTTGATTCGCAAGGGGAAGGCGTGTCCGGCAGGCATCATTGCAGCACCCGTTGGCTTTGTGCATGTCAGGGAATCGAAGCACATGGTGAAGCCTTTCAGGGACATTCCCAAGATTATCGTAGAGGGGCGAAAGGGCGGAAGCAACTTGGCTGCAACCTTGTGCAACGCCATCCTGACCTTCGACGATGCCGAACAACTGAAGCCAGGAAAAGACTTATAAAAAATGAAAGAATGAAAGAATGAAAGAATGAAAAAAAATGAAGGAATGAAAAAATGAAAGAATGAAGGAATGAAGGAATGAAAAAATGAAGAAGTTCATCGTCATAGGCATCACGGACAATCCGTCGCCTTGGTTTCCGCCAGAGGTGATGGAGGTGATAAGGACAGGTAAGGTGTTCTCGGGCGGCAAGCGTCACCACGAGATAGTGGCGCCGTTGTTGCCCGAAGATGCCCGATGGATTGACATCACCGTGCCCCTGGATGCAGTCTTCGAGCAATACAAGGGGCAAGGGGCTTCCGGCTTGCCGCCAGAGCACCAAGGGAGCGCAGGAAGGGGCGATGTTCAATCCTCAATCCTCAATCTTCAATCTATAATCGTCTTTGCCAGCGGCGACCCTCTGTTCTTCGGCTTTGCCAACACCATCAGGCGC
The DNA here is from genome assembly GCA_902799985.1 of uncultured Bacteroidales bacterium. Taxonomy (GTDB): domain Bacteria; phylum Bacteroidota; class Bacteroidia; order Bacteroidales; family Bacteroidaceae; genus Physcousia. The sequence continues at coordinate 13,075 of CADCCR010000066.1, forward strand.
ATGATGCCCGATGCCGAGATTGTGCTCTACCCTACTTTCAACTCCCTGCAGATGCTGGCACACAAGCTGGTGATGCCGTATCACGACTTGCGCATTGTGTCGCTCACGGGCCGTCCGTGGCAGGAGTTCGACAAGGCTCTCATTGAGAAGGCGGAGAAGATGGGCATCCTCACCGACAAGGAGCACACGCCTGCCGCCATTGCCCGGCGGATGATGGACTACGGCTACACATATTATAATATGTATGTGGGCGAGCATCTGGGCAATCCCGAACAGGAAAAGGTGACTTCGCTCTCGCTGGAGGAAGCCTCTGCAAAAGACTTCTCCATGCCCAATTGCGTCATCCTTCGCGCTTGCTGTCCGTCAGCAAGACCGTTTGGCATCATGGATAGGGAGTTTGCCCTGCTCGACGGCAGGGAGAAGATGATAACCAAGATGCCCATCCGTCTGCTCACGCTCCAGGCTCTCGAACTGCCCAAGCGACATGTGCTTTGGGACATCGGCTTCTGCACCGGCAGCATCTCGATAGAGGCAAGGCTCCAGTTCCCGCACCTTCGGATAGAGGCTTTCGAGATTCGTCCCGAATGCGAGGCTATCATCAAGGAGAATGCAAGGAGGCACGGTGCACCAGGCATCAACATTCACATCGGCGACTTCCTCGCTTGCCAAGACATAGCCACATGTGCCCGTCCAGATGCCGTCTTCATCGGAGGGCATGGCGGACACTTGAAGGAAATCATGGAGAAGGTCTTAGAGTGCCTTGCTCCCGATGGCTGCATCGTGATGAACAGCGTGAAAGCCCCCAAGGTAACGACCGACAGCCATCAGCTTTGGGACGAGGCTTGCCGTGAGCTCGGCCTTACGCAAGAGCCGCCCACCCGAATCATCCTCAACGACAATCATCCCATAGAAATACTCAAATGCAGAAGATAGCAATTATACCGATTAGCGAAGCCGGCAGCAAGCTGGCATCCTCGCTCGAGAGGAAACTTCATGCCTCCATGATTCAACGCTCGGAGGTTGGCAGCCAATGGAAGAGGTTCGACGCCTTTGTCTTCATCGGAGCAATGGGCATCTGCGTCAGAACGATTGCGCCTCTCATCAAGGACAAGCACGAAGACCCTGCTGTGCTTTGCATCGACAGCATGGGGCTGAACGTCATCTCTGTGCTGAGCGGACACATCGGCGGCGCTAACGACCTGACCCGAGAGGTGGCTGCCATCATCGGAGCCTATGCGGTCGTCACGACTCAGAGCGACAATGCTGGTCTTTGGGCGCTGGACACTTTCGAGAATCGTTTCAACTGGCCCGTAGCAAGCGATATGGAGGACATGAACGACTGCATCTTTGCTTTCGTGGGCCGACAGCCTACCGCCTTGCTCCTTGAGGTTCGCGACGAGGGCACGGACTATCTTGAGGCCACAAAGCCCGAGCACGTGACCATCATCAACAACATCCGCGAAGCCGACCCTCAGAAATACAAACTGCTGATTATCGTGTCCCCTTATAACAGACAGGCGCCTTTGGGTATGCTCGAACTGCATTTCGTGCCAATGGTGGGAACGATAGGTTTCGGCCTGGCTCACCATCCAGATGACTACGAAGCCATCTACGACGAGATTGATGGAGCTTTTGCCAAATGTGGCATTCTGCCATGCGCCCATCGCTATTGCACCATCGACGTCAAAGAGGAAGAGGAGTTCTGTGAGATGCTTGAAGAGGAGTATGGCGAGGAGGTGGTCTTCTATTCTGCCGAAGAACTGGCTGCTGTTGAGGTGCCCAATCCCAGCAAAACCGTCCAAAAGCATGTCGGCACACCAAGTGTCTGCGAGGCTGCAGCCATTCTTGGCTCCAATCACGGCAAACTCGTCGTTCCTAAAGTAAAAGGCAAGAACTGGACAGCCGCTCTTGCCATTGACCATAAGTACCTGCGCGATGCAGCTCCCCAAGAAGGTCACATCGAGATTGTTGGGGCTGGTCCGGGCGACCCTGACTTGATTTCCGTGAGGGGAAGGAAGATGCTCGAGAAGGCCGACCTCATCCTTTATGCAGGCTCGCTTGTGCCCAAGGCGTTGACGGAATGCCACAAGCGGGGAGCTGTGGTGCGTTCCTCTGCCGACATGGACTTGGAGGAGCAATGTGAACTGATGAAGGAACACTACGACAAAGGGCACTTCATCGTCCGTCTGCACACGGGCGACCCCTGCATCTTCGGAGCGATTCAGGAGCAGATGGCGTTCTTCGACAAGCAACGGATGTCCTACCACATCACGCCTGGCATCTCCTCCTTCCTCGCTGCAGCAGCCGAACTGCAAAGTCAGTTCACCATCCCCGAACGGACACAAACCATCATCCTCACTCGTGGCGAAGGCAGAACACCCATGCCCGAGCGGGAACAACTGCACCTCTTGGCCAGGAGCCAAAGCACGATGTGCATCTTCCTCTCTGCCGCCATCGTGGACGATGTGCAGAGGGAACTCCTTCAGGAATACCCGGAAGACACGCCCGTCGCCGCATGCTATCACCTCACTTGGCCCGACCAGAAGATTTATCGCGGCAAGCTGAAGGATCTAGCCAAGATGGTTCACGACAATCATCTCACCCTCACCACCATGCTCGTAGTAGGTGAAGCCATCGACAACAGGCAGGGACTCTCGGAGCTCTACAACAAGCACTTCACACATCTGTTCAGGAAAGGAAAAGAAGAATTAGGAGACTAACAGAAAACGTCGCACGCCTAGTTGAACGACTTGGCACGTTAAGTTGAACGATTAAGCACGCTTAGTTGAACGATTAAGCACGCTTAGTTGAACGATTAAGCACGCTTAGTTGAGCGATTAAGCACGTTAAGTTGAAATCAATAACAAGTATGATTCTCATATTCGGAGGGACAACGGAGGGCCGCAAGGCTGCTGAGGTGCTCGAAGAGGCCGGTTCGCCTTACTTCTACAGCACGAAGACCGGTGAGCAGGACATAGTCTTGCATCACGGCACAATCATCAGCGGAGCCTTGGACGCCATTGCCATGAAGGCATTCTGCCGCGAACAGGGGATTCTTCTTGTTGTTGACGCAGCACATCCCTTCGCTTCCCAGCTGCATGAGACGATTGCCCATGTCTGCTCCGACCTTCAGTTGCCTGTCGTTCGCTACGAGCGCATCTATCCTCCACGCGACCCCAGCATCATTTGGATTGACGACTACAGCGAAGTTGGCAGCGTTCTCCCCTCTTTTGGAGGGGCTGGGGGAGGCTTGAGGTTGCTTGCCACTACAGGGGTGCAGAGCATCGGTAAACTGAAGTGGCTGGAGGAGAAAGGAGTGAAGGTCATTTATCGGATACTGAACAGGAAGAGCAGCATTCAGTTGGCACATCAGCAGGGCGCCACAGACGAACAGTTGTGCTTTTACGAGGACAGGCATCGCTCGACGGCCGAAGGGGAAGTCAACGCTTTGCCCGATGCAGAGGCTATCCTGTTAAAAGAGAGCGGCCTCTCCGGTGGGTTCGTGGAGAAAGAGGAAGCAGCAAAGAAGAAAGGAATGCAAATTATCGCCTTGAAGCGCCCTCAACTTTTCAACCTTTCAACTCTTAAACCTTTCAACTTTTCACCTTTTCACCTTACCACCGTCAACGGTCCCTATGGATTGCGACGGGCTGTAGAAAAGCTCCTGCCGGAATTCTTTCCCCTGCACAGCGGACTGACCACGGGAACCTGTGCCACCGCCGCTACCGTAGCTGCTGCCATCCGTCTGTGCAAAAACGAAATGCCTAGCGAAGTGCCCGTCTTGTTGCCCAACGGCGAGACCATCATGGTGCCGGTAGGCTATTCCAACAATCAACAGTCAATGGTCAATGGTCAATGGTCAATGAAAGTCGGTTACGCCTATTGTATTAAGGAATCAGGCGATGACCCGGATGTGACGAATGGCATCGAGGTACGCGCTTCGGTTGAGCCATCGGAAGAGTTCCAAATACATGGCGGCGAAGGCGTCGGCACCTTCACCCTTCCAGGCTTTGACTTTCCGCCAGGCGAACCAGCCATCAACAAAGCACCTCGCGAGATGATTCGAAAGAATCTCGAACAATTTTCAATGGTCAATGGTATTCCGTCTGCACCTGAGCAAAGGGAAGAATGGTCAATTGTCAATGGCCAATGGTCAATAACCATCAGCGTTCCAGGCGGCGCAGAGATAGCCCGACGAACCTTCAATCCGCGTCTTGGCATTGAGGGCGGCATCAGCATCATCGGCGTGTCGGGCATCGTGAAACCTTTCAGCGAGGAGGCTTTCATCGACTCCATCCGCAAGTGCATGGAGGTGGCAAAGGCAAGTGGAGCAGAGCGAGTCGTCATCAACAGCGGCTTCAAGAGCGAGCAATTCCTGAAAGCCTTCTACCCTACCCTTCCCGCTCAGGCTTTCGTGCAGTACGGCAACTACATAGGCGAGACACTCCGAATGGCACATGAGCTTTCTGTTCGAAGAGTGACGCTTGGCGTGATGCTCGGCAAGGCAGTCAAGCTGGCTCAAGGGCATCTCGATACGCATAGCCGCAAGACTGTGATGGACAAGGACTTCATCAGTCAACTGCTTAGCGAGGCAGGCTGTTCCGTCAGCATCGACGACATTACTTTGGCACGCGAACTATGGGAAAAGATTCCCCCTCAAAAATTAAGCGACTTCGCACACTCCATCATCCGCCATTGCCTCGACTGCTGCAAACCGCTCCTGCCCGAAGGCGAACTCACCATTCTGCTTCTTGACGACAACGGAAACATCTACGACTTGAAGACTTAAAGACTTAAAGACTTAAAGATTTAAGGATTTTATGATTTAAAGATTTAAGGATTTTATGATTTAAAGATTTAAGGATTTTATGATTTAAGATTTAT
>CADCCR010000067.1 GCA_902799985.1 uncultured Bacteroidales bacterium
TTTTAACAACGAATTAAAACGAATTTAACGAATAATAATAAGTTCACACAGAAATCAGAAAAGGAATATTTAACATCTAAAAACACGAAAGATACAAATAATTATGAACTGATTTAACGGAATGATTTTCAACAACGAATTAAAACGAATTTAACGAATTGAGATTTCATACATGAAATCTATTTTCCGTGATTTCTTAATTTCTTTTATTTCCTTTATTTCCTTTATTTCTGCGGGACTTAAAAATAAATATTTCTGTGTTTTCCGTGCTTTCTGTGTGACTTGTTTTTCGTGTCTTTCGCATCTTCAGATGTTCATTCTCGTGGTTTCGCGTTTTTTGTGTTTTTAGATGTTAGAAATTTTCTTTCTTTGCTTTGACTTTAACGTCGACCTTCGGTTCTGTGTGACATATATACTCTCAACTGACTCTAAACACTAAACTCTAAACTATCTCATAACTCTTCACTCTTCACTTGCGAAGCATGTAACTCTTACTCTTCACTCTTCACTTGCGAAGCACTTTCACTTTCACTTATTCCGGCGTGTCAGAACAAAAAACAGCCCAGGGCGGGTGCTCTGAGCTGTTGTGTGATTAGAAGTAGTCTTTCCTCTCTTACTTCACGCGGCCGAGGTAGCTGCCGTCGCGGCTGTCCACTTCGACTATCTCGCCTTCCTCGATGAAGAGGGGCACGCGAATCTCGGCACCGGTCTCTACGCGAGCGGGCTTCAGCGTGTTGGTGGCTGTGTCGCCCTTCAGGCCGGGCTCTGTCCAGACAATCTGCAGATGCACCTTCACGGGCACGTCGGCATAGAGTACGGTCTCGGTGCTGGCGTCCACGACAACCTCCACGTTCTCGCTCTCCTTGAGGAACTTCACGCCGTTCACCTGGTCGGGAGCAATGGTAATCTGTTCGTAGGTCTCGTTGTTCATGAATACCAGGTCGTCGCCGTCCTTGTAGAGATACTGATAGGGCCGACGCTCTACGCGCACGTCCTCGAGGCGCTCGCCGATGTTGAAACGCTTCTCGATAACGCCTCCGTTGACTACGTCCTTCAGCGTCACGTTCATGATGGTGTTGCCCTTACCGGGTTTGCGGTGAAGGAAGTCGATGCAGAAATAGAGCTTGCCATCCATGCGGATGCAGGTGCCCTTCTTGATGTCCTGTGAATTGATCATAAAATTGGGGTTCTTATTTGTTTATATTATGTATGTGTAATCCGTTTTGCGCTGCAAAGGTAAGAAAAATATGTCAAAGTAGAACAATTATGGAAGAAAAAGTTGCAAAGTACTTGCGTAAATGAAAAAAAAGGCGTAATTTTGCCCCCCGAATCATAAGATTAGTCGTTTAGGAGATTAGTTGTTTGGTCGTTTAGGGACTTGCCCGTCGGCCTTCGCAGACTGTTCCAAACGACTAAACGACAGAACGACTAAACAACCAAACAATAAAACGATATGAAAAGGACATTTCAACCCCACAACCGTCGCCGTAACAACAAGCACGGTTTTCGTCAGAGAATGGCAACTGCCAATGGTCGCCGCGTGCTTGCATCCCGTCGTGCTAAGGGCCGCAAGAAGCTCACTGTTTCAGACGAGAGACACGGCAAGTAATTACATTTTCACAGAAAAGAGGAAAAGAAGTAGGGGAAACTTTACTTCTTTTCTTTTTTTGTGCTATCTTTGTACGCGGATAATAATATTTTAAGTCAGACTAACGATTATGTCTCTGAAAGAAATTAGGAAGAAGCTGTTCGGCTCCGTCGTCTGGGGGAACCTGCTGGCTATGGTGATTGTGGGCGTGGCACTCTTTGTCGGAATGTGTATGTGGATGTCGCACTACACCATGCATGGCGAGGGCGTGGATGTTCCCGACGTGAAGGGCATGACCCTGGGCGATGCAACATACGCCTTGGAGCGCCTGGAGCTGGTGACTGTTGTGGTGGACTCTGCCTACGTCCGCGAGCAGCCCGCCGGCATTGTGCTGGAGCAGAAGCCAGGTTCCGGCAGTCGCGTCAAGTCGGGCCGTGAAATCTATCTTACCATCAATCAGCGTCAGACACCCACCAACACCATCCCCGACATAGCAGGCAACTGCTCGCGCCGAGAGGCAGAGGCCCGTCTGCGGGCACTTGGCTTCAAGATAGGCCCCATGGAGTTTGTCTCGGGCGACCCCGACTGGGTTGTTGCCCTCAAGGTTGGCGGGCGCGAAGTCTATAGCGGCGAGCGCGTGCCATGCGATGTGCCCGTTGTGCTCGTGGTGGGCAGAAGCGATATGGGAGACGACATGGCGGACGAGGAGCTCACCGACCCGTGGGGTACCGACACGACAGCCGAAGCATCGTCCGAAACGCAGGAGGAATACGAAGAAGAACTATAGGAAAAGGTGAAAGGGTGAAGAGTTGAAAAGGTGAATAAATATAAGATTGAACGTGGAAGACATATTGCTTGATGATGAGCTTGACGACGAGCTTCTGGAGGTCCCATTTTCGTCTGAGCTAAGCGAAGAGGCCTCTCTCCCCGGGAAGAAGTTGGAGGAAGGCTTCGAACATTGGCGCATAGAGGTGGACAAAGGGCAGACACCAGTCCGCGTCGACAAGTTCCTCATGGACCACATGCCCGGCACAAGTCGCAACCGCATACAGAAGGCAGCCGAGGCAGGCACTATCCGTGCAGGCGACAAGCCCGTCAAGAGCAACTACAAGGTGAAGCCTGGCGACATCATCTCACTTGTGCTCGACCATCCGAAGCGCGACTGGGAAATCGTCCCCGAGGACATTCCCCTCGATGTCGTCTACGAGGACGATGTCCTGCTCGTCGTCAACAAGCCTGCGGGCCTTGTGGTGCATCCAGGCTGCGGCAACTATAGCGGCACACTCGTCAATGCCCTCGCCTGGCATCTTCGCGACGACAAAGGCTTCGACCCCAACGACCCGACGGTAGGCCTCGTGCATCGTATCGACAAGGACACCAGCGGATTGCTCGTCATTGCCAAGACTGCAGATGCCAAGACCAGTCTCTGCAAGCAGTTCTTCTACCATACGACCAAGCGCGAGTACAATGCCCTGGTGTGGGGACCTTTTGCCGATGACGAGGGCACTATCACCGGCAACATCGGACGGCACCCGAAGGACCGCCTCCAGATGGATGTCTATCCGATGGACGGAGAAGTGGGGAAGCCTGCCATCACACACTACAAGGTGCTGGAACGCTTCGGGCCAGTCACGCTCGTGGAGTGTCACCTCGAGACAGGCCGCACGCATCAGATTCGTGCTCACATGCGGCACATCGGGCATCCCCTCTTTGCCGACGAACGCTACGGCGGCTGCCAAATCCTCCGAGGCGAGCAGACGGCCTCCTACAAGGCATTCATCCACAACTGCTTGGAACTGTGTCCGCGACAGGCTCTCCACGCAAAGACACTCGGCTTCGCTCATCCCACAACAGGCAAGGAGATGTTCTTCTCCAGCCAACTCCCCGACGACTTCGAAGCCCTGCTGAACAAGTGGCGGAAAGCCTCACCCCTAACCCCTCTCCGAGGAGAGGGGAAATAAATAGTAAATGGAACTCCGCGCATTAAAAGCGCGCCTTGTTTCTAAAGAATACAAGAAATAGTTAAATGGTAAATGATATAATGAAGAAGACAGTAGCAATAGTTTGTGGTGGCGACAGTTCGGAGCATGATGTAAGCATGCGTAGCGCGGAAGGTATCGCCTCTTTCATCGACTCCGCGCGCTATAATATATATAAGGTAGAGATACATGCCGGCAAGTGGGAGGCTCTGCTGCCCGACGGCACACGCTCGAAGATTAACAGGGACGACTTCAGCTTCATGCATGAAGGCAAGGAAGTCCATCCCGACTTTGCCTACATCACCATCCATGGTGCTCCGGGCGAGAACGGTGAGCTGCAAGGCTACTTCGACCTCATCGGGATGCCTTACTCAACCTGCGGCGTGCTCGTCGAGGCAATGACCTACGACAAGTTTGTGCTCAACAACTACATGCGGGCATTCGGCGTGTCGGTGGCCGACAGTCTGCTCGTCAAGATAGGGCACGACAAAGAGGTGACGGACCAGGACATCGTGGAGCGCATCGGTTTGCCCTGCTTCGTGAAGCCATGTCGGGGCGGTTCATCCTTCGGTACGACGAAGGTGAAGACCATCGAGCAACTGCGTCCTGCCATCGACCTCGCCCTGAAGGAAGGCGAAGATGTGATGGTGGAAGCATTCATGGGCGGCACCGAGCTGACCTGCGGCTGCTACAAGACAAGGGAGAAGAGCGTCGTCTTCCCCATCACGGAAGTGGTCTCGAAGAACGAGTTCTTCGACTATGCAGCTAAGTACAACAACGAAAGTGACGAGATAACGCCTGCCCGCATCAGCGAAAGGCTTGCTGAACGCGTCTCGAAGCTGACCTCCATGATATACGACATCCTGGGCTGCTTCGGCATCATCCGCATCGACTATATCGTTACCGAGGGCGACAAGATAAATCTCCTCGAGGTAAACACCACACCAGGCATGACGGCCACCAGCTTCATCCCCCAGCAAGTTCGTGCCGCAGGCCTCGACATAAAAGATGTGATGACAGACATCATAGAGGACAGGCTGTATTCAATTCATAATTCATAATTCTCAATTCATAATTATTTTCGCGAAGAGTCTGGGCGTAGCCTAACTATGAAGCTTTAGCTCGACGTAAGTCAACTATGAATTATGAACTAACAAGGGCGTAGCCTAACTATGAAGCTTTAGCTCGACGTAAGTCAACTATGAATTATGAATTAACAAGGGCGTAGCCTTAATTATGAATTATGAATTATGAATTGTGAATTATGAAAAGTGAATTATGAATTATGAATTTGACGAGATTCGCCCCTTTGCGGCGGGCGAAGTGAAAGGAGCCGTAGAGAGTCTGCTTGCCGACAGGCAGTTCTCGCGGATACTGAAAGGCTTTGTGCCCTGGATGCCGAAGTGGATGCGAAACGGCTTGATACGCTTGGCCTTCGTTGGCGTCAACACGCCTCTGCAGTTCCAATTGCGGTTCATCAAGCCCGTCTTGAAGCGCATCCTGAGGAAATGCAGCAGCGGCTACACCTTCGCTTACAGCGGTATTGCACCCGGACCGGAGCGTTACACCTTCATCAGTAACCATCGCGACATCGTGCTCGACAGCGCTATCCTCGACCTCATGCTCCACGAATACGGATTCCCCACGACCTGCGAGATAGCCATCGGCGACAACCTCCTCATCTATCCGTGGATAAAGACGCTCGTCAAGCTCAATAAAGCCTTTACGGTGAAAAGAGGTCTCAGCCCGCGGGAGCTCCTGGAGAGCAGTCAGACCATGAGCCGCTACATGCACTATGCCATCAACGAGAAGCACGAGAACATCTGGATTGCCCAGCGCGAAGGCAGAGCCAAGGACAGTAGCGACCAGACACAAGAGTCGCTCCTGAAGATGTTTGCGATGGCAGGAGAGGGCAGCATCGTGGACCGACTCAAGGACCTTCACCTCGTGCCGCTCAGCATCAGCTACGAGTACGACCCTTGCGACTACCTCAAGGCACAGGAGTTCCAGATGAAGAGGGACAATCCGTCGTTCAAGAAGAGCAAGCAGGACGACCTGGACAACATGAAGACCGGCATCTTCGGACAGAAGGGTCACATCCACTACGAAGCCCTTCCTTGCATCAACACTTGGCTCGACGAGCTCTCGGACCTGCCCAGGACGGAAGTCTTCGGCGAAGTGGCACGTCGCATCGACCAGCAGATTCATTCCGGCTACCAGCTCTTCCCGGGCAACTATGTGGCTCTCGACATGCTCAATGGCACTCCTGCGCATGCCGACAAGTACAGCGAAGAGGAGAAGAAGACCTTCATGGCCTACCTGCAGAGCCGCATCGACCTCGTGAAGATAGAGAACAAGGACGAAGACTTCCTCAGGGAACGCATCCTTACGATGTACGCCAACCCAGTTCTGAACAAACAGAAAGCAATAGAAACTAAATAATAGTTATTACAAATAAACCACAGATTAATCGGATTAAGCTGATTCAAGTCAGCAAACAATCCGTTTAATTGCTTAAGGAATTTCTCAGATTAAGGTATGCGTGAAGAACAAATCCGTTGAATCCGTTAAATCTGTGGTTAAAGAAAAAATGCAGTTCATCTGTTTATGAAGGTCAAGTATATCTTATTGTTCGCCGTTTGTCTCCTCTCGTGTTGCAAGGGTAGTGACGACACTTCGGACCTCTATCCCAATGTTGTGACTGAGTTTGCTACGATACGGACCGATGCAGAAGGCACGATGGTGGAGCTCACGACCGACGACGAACGCACCTACGCCATCAGCAATCCGCAGGAGGGATACAAGAAGAACTTCAGGTATCGAGCTGTCTGCGGCTATGTGCCCGACATGCAGAAAGTATACCTTTATCATGCAACGGAAGCCTATCTCCTTCGCGACTCGACGGAACTCGCCATTGAACCCGATGCCATCAAGGTGACGAGCGTATGGCAGTCGGGCCGATACATCAACATGCACCTCTCGCCGCTCACGCAAGGCGGCAGGCAATACTGGGGCTATCGCATAGGCGAAGTCCGTGGCAGAACAACTCACATCACTCTCCATCACCGGCAGAACGGCGACCCGCTCTCCTACACGGCAACGGTCTATGCCAGCCTCCCCGTGGACAGCCTCAGGGCAATTCCCGCCGGCGACTCACTCGCCCTCCACATCAAGACCTTCAAGGGAGAACAGGTCTGGAAGTTCAAGAAGTAACTTATTTGTCGCCCCCCTACAACTATGAAAGAAATCGCTGTTTTATTCGGAATCATACTGTTTTCAATCGTCGTGTTTGTCATAAAGCACAAGTTCAACTCCATCATCTTCGGAGAAGGCGGACTGTTTGGCCCCGAAGACCATTCCCTCAGTCACGAGATAAAGAATCTGGTCAAGCTCCGTGACCAAGGACTCATCGATGCCACAAAGTACGAGAAGATGAAGGCAGAACTGCTCCGCAGATACAACAACTCGAACCATTACGCCGACAAAGAACTCCAGAAGTTGGAGCGTCTGCAAAAGCAAGGCATCATCGCCCCAGAAGAGTATGAGGAGATAAAGAAGCAACTTGGCAAGCAGGATCAATAGCCAACATTGAACTACGAACTATGAACTATGAATCGATAAAGGGCAGCGTTGCCGTGCTCATCTCGGGCGGGGTGGATAGCGCAGTCGTGGTGCATCAGCTTTGCGAGGCAGGGTTGAAGCCCGACCTACATTATATTAAAATAGGTATGGACGGGGAGGACTCGTCGTGTACGGCAGAGGAGGACATCGAATTGTCGGAGGCTACAGCTCGCAAGTACGGGCTGAAGTTGGAGGTGACTGACTTGCAGAAGGAATACTGGGAACAGGTCGTGGGCTATGCCATCGAGCGCATCAAGAAAGGACTGACGCCAAATCCCGATGTGATGTGCAATCGTCTCATCAAGTTCGGCGCCTTCGAGGAGAAGGTGGGCAGACATTATGACTACATCGCCACGGGGCACTATGCCACGAATGTCGTGCGAGACGGCAAGATGTGGCTCGGCACAGCCAAAGACCCAGTCAAGGACCAGACGGACTTCCTGGCGCAGCTCAGTTACGAACAGCTCAGTCATACGCTCTTCCCCATCGGTCACTTGATGAAGGAGGAAGTGCGACAGATTGCACTCGATGCCAAGCTTCCGAGTGCCAAGCGCAAGGACAGCCAGGGCATCTGCTTCCTCGGCAAGATAAACTACAACGACTTCCTGCGCCGCTTCATGGGCGAACAGGAGGGGAAAATCATAGACATCGAGACGAACAAGGTCATTGGCACGCATCGTGGCTACTGGTTCCACACCATCGGCCAAAGGAAGGGACTCGGTCTGAGCGGCGGACCTTGGTTCGTCGTCAAGAAGAACATCCGCAAGAACATCATCTTTGTGGCGAACGGTTGGGACACACAATTGCAGTACGGACACGACTTCCGCCTGGCCGACTTCCACTTCATTACTGAGAATCCATTCAAGACCCTCTCTAACTCAAAGACCCTCTCTAACTCCCCCTTAAAGGGGGAGAACTCAGGGGAGGAAGCCTCCCCTTTAAGGGGAGGTTTGGAAGGGTCTGGAGGTCTAAGAGTGTCTGTTCCCATCCAGTTCAAAGTCCGCCATGTGGACCACTTCATGCCAGGCACTATCAGCCTCGATGACGAGGGCTACCACATCCACAGCGACACTCCCATACAGGGCATTGCGCCCGGGCAGTTCGGTTGCATCTACGATGCTGATGCCACCATCTGCTATGGTAGCGGCGAGATTAGCATCTACAAGGACCGTTAGAGTTCGCACATGCATGTATAAGAAAAGGGGCCGTGTCACTTTGGCACAGCCCCTTCTCTATTTTACGACGCGTGGTTAGTTTGCTTACGATGCGTGGTTAGTTCGCAAACGACACGTGGTTAATCCAGAAGCGCCCCGTGCTTATTTCCGAGGCGCCTTGTGCTTATTCCGGAAGCGCCTCGTGCTTATTTTGGAAGCGCAGGGCGCTTTCGCCAAAGCGACGTGGAGCTTTTACTCCTCCCAGCCGAGGGCGCTTGCTCCGAGAACGGCAGCATTGGCGTTCATCAAACCGGAGGCGAGGAACTTGGCCTTGCCTTGGAAGATTTTGAGCACGGATTTGTTGTAGGCTTCCTCGATGGGCTTCATGATGAGGTCGCCAGCCTTGCACAGACCGCCGAAGAAGATGAATGCCTCGGGGCTGGAGAAGGCTGCGAAGTCGGCACAAGCCTCGCCCAGCATCTTGCCGGTGAACTGGAAGATTTCGTTGGCCACTTCATCGCCCTTGCCTGCGGCGATGCTGACATCGAGCGACTCGATTTCCTCGGCAGGCTTCTCGCGGAGCAGGGAGGGACGGTCGGTGGTGGCAAGAATCTCGCGAGCTGTGCGGGCTACACCCGTTGCCGAGCAGTAAGCTTCCAGGCAGCCTGTTCTGCCGCAACCGCAGCTGCGACCCTTCGGCGTGCGGTCCATGATGACGTGACCCAGCTCGCCTGCGAAGCCGTCGCTGCCGTAGACAATCTGTCCGTTCACGACGATGCCGCTGCCAACGCCTGTGCCCAAGGTGATGACGATGAAGTTCTTCATGCCACGGGCTGCACCATAAGCCATTTCGCCCATTGCGGCGGCATTGGCGTCGTTGGTGAGCTTCACGGGGATGCCTGTTGCCTTGTTGAACAACTCGGCCAGGGGGATGATGCCGTCGTGTGCCCAAGGCAGGTTGGGAGCAAACTCGATGGTGCCATTGTAATAGTTACCGTTGGGCGCGCCGATGCCCATGCCTTGCACTTGCTCGGCTCCGCCAATCTGTTCGAGCAGCGGCTTGAGGCAAGCCACACCAGCCTCCACAAAGGCTTCTGCAGTCTTGTACTGCTGCGTCTTGATGCTGTTCTCTGCAACAACCTCGCCACGAGCGTTAACAACTCCGAAAACGGTGTTCGTACCACCCAGGTCAACACCAATCACGTAAGGTTTCACTTTATCCATGTTTGATAGTTAATAAATATATATTATGGTTAAATTAGTGTCCGTTTCCCCACAAAGGTAGACATTTCTTCTGATATAAGAGAACTTTTAGCAGGAAAAAGTGTGAAATGTGGACAAAAAATGCGAAATTTGCAATCGCAAAAGAAATATGTGGATTGAATCAGTCAATGCCATCGACCTTGCGGTGCATGGAATGGTGGTAGGAATAGTGGCAAGCGCGCCGATGGGACCAGTCGGGGTGCTTACCGTGCAACGTACCCTCAACAAGGGGCGCTGGTACGGTTTCGCTACAGGCGTGGGCGCTGCATTGAGCGACCTGATATATGCTGTGGCTACAGGCCTGGGCATGAGCTTGGTGATGGACTTTGTAGAAAAGCCCACCACAATCTTCTACCTCAAGATAGTGGGCAGCATCCTGCTCTTCTGCTTCGGTGCCTATACCTACTACACGAAACCTGCCGAGCCTCATAAACCAAGCGGCAATCGGGGAACGCTTTGGCACAATGCCTTCACGGGCTTTGCCATTACGGTCAGCAATCCGCTCATCGTCTTCCTCTTCCTGGCGCTCTTTGCCCGTGTCGGCTTCGTCGTGCCTGAGCATCCCATAGAGCAACTCGTTGGCTATGCAGGCGTTCTGACAGGAGCGATTGTCTGGTGGCTCATCCTGACCACAGCGCTCAATCGTCTCGGCTCGCGCTTCGACATGAGCACCATCAGCCTCCTGAACCGCTTGCTCGGCCTGCTGGTCATGGTGGCATCTATCGTAGGATTGTTCTATACGCTGTTCAGGTAAAAGCCTCACCCCTGACCCCTCTCCGAGAAGAGGGGGATAAAAAGACCTCCTGACTCCCCTTTGGGTAGAATAAATGGTAAATGTTTAAATAGTAAATATACAAGGTGTTTATCGCAAAGAAACTCAGAAGCCAAAGCGTCAGTGCCTACCTTATATATATGTATCAGGTGGAGGACTTGATTCGTGCCTATGGACTTGATGCCGAGCGCATCGCTGCCGAGTACTTGCTGCGCTTCGGATACGACGAGGCGCAGATGAAGGAAGCGAAGGAGTGGTACGAGTCCCTTGCACGCATGATGAAGGAAGAAGGCAAGGAACAGGCAGGACATGTCCGTGTGGTGCAGAACACCCTCGACCTCCTCGAAGACCACCACAAGGAACTCCTTGCCGATAACGACGAGCAGGAGTACAAGTCGGCCTACTACAAGGCTCTGCCGCAAATCGTGGCTTTGAGGACGCAAGGCAACAACAAGGACAAATCGGAAATGGAAAACTGCATCGATGCCCTCTACGGAGCCACCTTGCTCCGAATGCAAGGCAAGGAACTCTCAGCAGGCACCCAGGCAGCCTTGAAGCCGATAAGCGAACTGCTCCGTCTCGGAGAAGAAAAGGCGAAGCAATTTTGAATTTTGAATTTATAAATTTTGAATTATAATAAATGGTAAATGAAATAGCGCGTCGTCGCACCTTCGCCATCATCTCGCATCC
>CADCCR010000068.1 GCA_902799985.1 uncultured Bacteroidales bacterium
TTCTCCCATCCGTCGCCCCACGAGTTGGCAATAATCCCGGCACCAACCTCGTCCTCTTCTGCCTCGCCGACAATGCCGTCGCCGTCCAGGTCGAACTCAATGCGATCGTCGTAGCCGCAGACTGTCAGCGCATGGTTGAAGGTATCGCCCCACGCCTTCACATATTTCATGCCCACGACGCCTGCCTCTCTGTTAGCAGCCGAACTGGGTATGGCTGCCCAAGTGCCATAAGCTGCGACGCCGATGCCAGCCACGCCACCGCCGTGCATCGTCGCGTCGCCACTGTGGTTGTAGAGCCACTCCTTCAGCTCCTGCCGGCCCTCGGGGGTGTCGGTGGGAGACATCGTAAAATCGTAGGCCGACCGGTTCCACATGGCGCTGTACCACTTGTCGTAGCCTTGCATCCAACCATAGTCGGGGTCATCGTGCGTCTGTGCACCAAAGAGTCTGCTATAGGTGCGTCCACCATAAGTGGGGACGTTGGGGATGCCGGTGCCCTTGGCCATTCCCTCCGTGGTGCTGGTCTGGTAGGCCATCAGCCATGTGAAGTGCGAGGGATACTGGTTCTCGGGGAGAGAAGCATCGGCGTCGCGATAGCTGTTTATCTCGTGCGTGAACTGATAGCCGACGCCTGCTGCCGAGCCACAGGAACCGCCATCCTGATTGAAGATGGGCGGGAAATATTTGTCCTGCCCGTTATAGACGAATGGAGGCAAGGAGGTTTCCTTGGCCCGGCGTGCCCGTCTGCGCGCCACATAGTCGGCAGGCTTGGCCTTGGGGCTGACATCATACTTCAGGTCGGGAAAGACGCTGCGGTCAATCTTCACCACCTTGCCGTCCGGCATGGTGTATTCCTCGATTTGTGCCACGCTCTGCAAGGCAGGCACAAGACTTGCTATCAGTAGCAGACTCTTAAGGTTCTTCATATAAATATAATAATGTAAAAAGAGGGAGCCTCCGGGGTTCTCCCGAAAACTCCCTCTATTGATAGAAAGATTAGTTCTTTACTTTACAGCTACCTTAACACCATTGAGGATGTACATGCCCTTGCCCAAAGTCTTCAGGCTGTTGAGCGTTGCATTGGTGCGGAGAAGCTTGCCGTCCATGCTGTAGACGTTGCCACGCTGGCTAATCTTCTCAACAGCTGTTGCAACATCGATGCCGTCGGCCTCGTCTGCTGCACCGCCAAGGAGGATGCTGAAGTCATAGACGCCATCGGGATCGATTACAGGACAAGAAACCATATCCAATGCTACGCAAGGACCAGTGAGATAATAGCCTGTCTTGCCAATACATACGGCATGGTTGCCAGAGAAGTAAATCTCGTGAGCAGGAAGCGTATGGTTCACAAGGCTACCGATGAGACCGTTGATGGTGTCACCCTCGACTACGAATTCTTGTTCTCCGGGGATGGTGAACTCCATGGGTTCTACATAGTCGTCCTCAGCGTCGTAGTTGAGTGTATCATCGTAGATGTAGAATGCCGGCTGACCAGCCGGGATAGTCTCAATCTCCTTCAGAGCCAGGAACTGCTGACCTTCATCGTCGGTGTAGCTGCCAAGGCAGGTGTAAGCAACACCTTCGCCCTTACCGGTGAGCGTTACGCTGCTGCACCATGCATTGATCTTGCCGGGCTTGATGTCCCTGATGAAGGTGAATTCTTCGGGAGCTACATACTCGTCATCAGCCTCGCAGATAACGAGACCAGAGTTGGAGGTAGCCTCAGTACTGCTCCATGTGCAGAATCTGCGGTTGCTCTCTCCGGCATGCATGTTGTTGGTGCTTTCGTTCTTGAGGTTCCTACCGCTCAGCAAGCTTCTCTCATAGCTGAGAGCCTTGTAAGTATAGAGAGTGGGAACAGTCCTCAGGTAAACATTGTCCTGATTGCCAGTGCCGTCAACAAAGACGAAGAGACCGGTAGCCTTGTTCTGAATAGCGTAGGAAGAAGGAGCCTTGTCTGCGCCGCTGGGCAGGACATCCTTGCCTTCTGCAGCGTTGAACTCATCCTTGAATGCCTTGTAGCCCTGAGCTGCAGCAGCGAGATCCTCTGCGGTAACGTCCTTCAGGAGCACCTTGTTGGCAGCTGTGTAGGCCTGCTGAAGAGCCTGACCGCTTGCACTCAGTGCCTTGTCGGCTGTCAAAGGATAAATCTGGAACTCAGAAGCGTGGCAGTATGTCCAAGTCTTATTGTAATCGTCTGCGCTGGCAACTTCTACGAAGGGATCGAATTCCATGTTGCCACCAGCGTCGGTGCCGTATCTGCTCGTCAAGGTGAAGCGCAGATAGCTGTATGCGCCGCCCAATTCAAACGGCTGGCTGGAGGAAGGTGTGTTGACATCTGTGAAGGGAGTCTCGATGTAACCGATGTTGGTCCACTCAGCTGCATCGTTGCTGCCCTGAACATACATACGGGTGATGTGACCGTTCGTAGTGTTACGACGTGCAATCTCCACCTGAATGAAGCCAGAGATGGGTTCGTTGAAGGCTACCTGCAGATAGGGAGCAGCGAGGACATCCTTGTGATAGTCGCTATGCCAGTAAGTGCTGGGCAGACCATCGACCAGATATTCCAGGCGATTGCCTTCGGACCTGTCGAGTGAATTACTTGAGAGTTGTGCAGCGCTTGTAATCAAGCCCTCACCCTTCGTGTAGGTGGTGCTCATGTCGAGAGCCATCAGCATATTCTCCTTGACATCCTTGAAGAGAGTAGTATAGTCAGCTGCGTCAGCCTCGCGCTCAATGAAGCGGAACTCGCTGAGGTCCATATCTTCTATTTCGTCATCACTCATGAAGAACAGACGTGTATCCTCGCGAGTGTCATCCTTAGATACAACTTCCAGATGAACTTCATCCTTCACAGCATCCGGATCTTCGTCCGTCGGGTTGGGAACTTGCTCAGTAAATTCCTTAGCAACAGTAACGAAGGTACCCCACAGGTTGGGCTGATCTTCGCGGAGAGAGGTCTTGTCGCCACCGTCCTTGCTGAAGCCGTAAGTATCAAACATCTCCTCGGTGGGATACATGATGCGATACCACTTGTCGGTCTCGATGCCGTTGGCTTTCTCCATGACGCTCTTCTGCATAGCCTTGAGCATGACAGCATACTTATGAATCTGTTCAGCGTTCCACTTGCCAGACTTCTCGTAAGCATCAACTTCGGCATAGAGCTTATTGTAGTCTTCTGCGACTTGAGCATTTGCCCACTGTCCGGGATTTGTGCCTTCCACAACGCCTTCTGTCACCTTGGCATAAGCTGCCAGGGCAGCACGCAGCTCGGCGGGATCAACCAAACCGGATGCGAGGAATGTGTTGTAGGCATTCAGCAGAGCCTCGTAGATTGCGAGAGTGATTTCCTCATCGGGTGTAGCGACGTTATCCTCGTAGGTTTGCTGAAGCGTCTCGGCTACTTCACCCAGCTGAGCAAACTGAGAGTTGGGATTATCGCGAACGGTGAGAATCTGAAGTTCGGCAGCGTGCCAGAAGGTGCGGTAAGAGGGATCGCAATCGATACCGACTACGCGAACATAAGGATAAGGAGTCTCGATGTAGAAAGGAACAGTGCTCTCTGCACCGGCTGCGAAGTTGGGGATATCAATAATTGCCATTTCAACCCATTCGAAGTCTTCATTCTTCAGGTTGTCTGTACCGAGAATCTGGAACTTCTTTGGACGGTCGTTGGCTGCACCAGCTCTTTCACGGAGATAGAACTCGCAGTCGCCAACCATGTTCTCCATACCGGTGAGCTGGATGTAGTGCTGGCCTTCAGGACTATTCGCATATGCGCTATGCCAATAGGTAGATGCATCGCCATCAATGAGGACACCGGCAGAGAGGTCGCCGCCATCTCGACCATTACCAGCCTGATCATTATGGCTGTAGGGAGAAGACATTTGGCTGGCAGAGGTAATCAACTTCGTCTTGATGACATCCTTAGCAAGTGTCAGAGTCTCGAGGACTTTAGCACGAAGCTCATTGTTCTGAGCTACGAGGACATCGTGATTCTTAATCATTTCGAAGTTAGCAATGATTTCCTCAGCTTCTTCATCCTCTACATATTCCAGATACCATTCGCTGGCCCATGCATCACTTCTGGTGAGGTCGTAGTCGAAGGTTCTTCTCCAGAAACCAAGCTCTTGGTCAACACCTGTATCGGTGCCATAGGTACCCCATGGAGAGGTCTGGTCAGAGGCAGAACCGTGACTCATCTGGTGAACGTACTTCTGGCTTTCGTGGTCTCTGGGGTTGGCAGCAAGGCGAATGGCAAAGATATCCTTTTCAACGCCATTGCCATCGGGCTCCACATAGTCGAAGGCTGCATAGTCGAACATGACGTAGCTTGCTTCAGCAGGATCGGCGGTCATGAATACCTTGTTCGTGGGATTGCCGGAGGTAATACTGATATATGTTCCCATACCAGCATTCTGAATCAGAATGCTGTCGCCTGTCTCGCTCTTGGTGAACTTCCACAAATAGTTGGCTCTGTCTCTGCGGAGTGTGCCATAAACGGCCTTGTCTGCATGTTCCTTCTCGAACGAGGCAGCGATTGCCTTGTCGACAAAACCTTCTTCAGAGAATGTAGATTTGTAACGGTTGTGTGCAATGATGCGGTAGTAACCGTCCTGAGGCATCATATAAGGAACTTCGCTGTCCATAATGGCCTGATACAAGGAATCGATTTCAGCCTTCAGGGCTTCAGCTCCTGCCAAATCGATGACGTCCTCGCCTTCCTGAACTTGATACAGAACTTCTTCTGCGTGAAGAACCTTTTCCTTGAACTCCTCATACGTATCCAGGGCAGAATGCTGACCGAACCCTGTACCGATGTTCAAGCCTGCACCGTCGTCGTAAGCATAGTCGGAGTATGTGTCGTAGATGCCATTGAGGATGCCCAAAATCAGCGTCAAATCCGTGGGCACCTCAAACTTCCACACATAAGCAGGGTCGTAGCTGTAGCAAGGAGTGATGTCGAAGTCGCCAAGCTCGTAGGACCAGAAGGTGCGGCCTGCATCTGCCCAGCTGCTCTCGCCGTAGGCTGTGTTGCAGGAACGAATGGCAATCAGACCTTCTTCGTTCATGAAAGGCACCTGGCTTTCCCAATCGTGACGATGGCCGTTTGCATCGCTCATGCGGTAAGAGCCAAAGTTCAGAATAGCTTTGCTGTCTTCAAGATTCGTATTGGTAAAATACTGTCCTGTACCGGCATCAATGAAGAGGCCGATGTCATAGAGGGCACCGCCAGCATCCTTCTTGATGGTGAAGAGGTGTGCTTCTGCCTGAAGGTCGGTCAAGCCACCATCCATAGTGACGTAGTACTTGATACCGGCTTCGGTTGTGGTGGTGATGTAGTAGAGACCGTCTGTGAACGCTTCCATTGCGCGGTCATAGTCGGCTTTTGGAGGGTCGGCAGCAAAGGCACGACTCGGCAAAACAATCGTTGCTACTGGGAACAATAGCAACAGAAGTAAGTAAAGTTTCCTCATTGCTTTAATGTTTTTAAGGTTAGTAATGTAATATTAATAATGTATATTGTTAGTTGCAAGACGCAGTTAGTTTAGTGTGTTTTTCTTCACAAAATTATATTTTATGCACGAACTTTCCTTAATCAATTCAACAAAATTTTCTTTAATTTAATTGTTTTTAACATAACTATGCGCAAAATGTGGCATTATCATCTTCATTTCATCACAATTTTGCGGCCATTTATGATGTAAAGACCATGTGCTGGGCGGTTGACACGACGCCCTGCAAGGTCGTAGATGGCGATGCCCTTTTCTTC
The DNA here is from genome assembly GCA_902799985.1 of uncultured Bacteroidales bacterium. Classification (GTDB taxonomy): domain Bacteria; phylum Bacteroidota; class Bacteroidia; order Bacteroidales; family Bacteroidaceae; genus Physcousia. The sequence goes on from CADCCR010000068.1 coordinate 5,777, forward strand.
GGTCTCCTTGAGCGAGGCGATGCCATCTATTTGGCCTTCGAAGATGCGGAACGTGGAACCGTCATCGGTAAGGCTTCTCGGGTCAGTCCAGAACTTCAGGGGGCCGCTGGTACCGCCGAACTGATTGATGCATGTATTGTCCGTCCCGGGCAGACGGAGGACGAAGCCATCGCTGTTGGGAATCAAGTCCCAGACGAAGTCACCCGCCCGCATGACGGCATAGTCACCTTCGTGCGAGAGAGTCTGGTCGAAGCCGCTGCTGTAGTTATAGACCTTCACCTGATAGGGATTGCCGCCGAAGGCCCAGTAGTAGCCCTCGTCGTAGATGAGGGTCTCCTCGTCGGCGATGGCCGGCTAGTAAGGTTCCGTGGCCTGTTTGCCGACGTGATACTGGCTGCGGATGGTCATGTTGTACCAGCTGGCATCATCGGGTGACGTGGAGAAGTCGAAGGGCCCTTGCCATTCCACCTTATAGTCGATGGTCATGTCTCCCGTGACGAAGTATGGCATGTTCATGGGCTCGATGAGTTTGACGAAGTTATTGTCCCACCTGCCGGAAGGTGCGGGCAGCTCGGCGCCCTTGGGCATCTTGCGTGTCTCGGAGCCAATCACATCGCCGTTCCAGAGGTAGCGGTAGGTGACGGCATACATGGATTGTGTAGCCATTTCCAGCGCTTCCGTGGGGTCGAACTCGCCCACTTCGGTTATCTTCCAGCGGTCGCCGTCGTCGGGCGTGCTATAGTTGTTGATGACAATTGTGTTGCCGTTGTTGTTGAACCACTGGATGTTTCCGTTTTCGGTGAGGGTGCTCATCATATAGAGGTACTCGCCGTTGGGGTGCGACGTGTCGAAATAGATGGGCGACCCGAGTGTAGCCACCCATTCGCCGTTCAGGACATTGCCGGTCCTCAGGTACTTCTTCATGTAGGGGCTGTAGAGATAGTTGTTGCCGTCGATGTTAATGATGGCAAACTGCTTCTCGTAGTCATAGACCGTCCACCAGGCACTCTGTCCAGCTTCCAGCCCCTTGTAGTCGTAGGAGAGTATCAGGTCGCCGCGCTTACAGGTGATGGTGTAGAGTTTGTTGTTGGCAAATTCGACGGGCTCCACGGGGTCGGGCGTGACGGGACGCACACCGTTGACGATGTCCGCGTAGATTTTCTTCGAACGGACGCTCAGCCATTCGGCTGCCGACTTAGCCTGCTGCGCATAGTCGGTGTTGTCGTTCCACACCGTCCGGTTGGCGATGAAGGAGTTCTTGGCAAAGTCGTAGTAGTCCTGACAGTACTCGACGAGTTCCTGCAGGTCGTTGTCCATGAATTGTTTCCACAGCTGTTGGTACACATCGCTGAGGGGCTCGTACTTGAAGCGGAGGTCCTGGATGAACTGTACGGCATTCATCGAGGGCATGTCCTTCCAGTAGTTGCTTTCGGCCTCTCTGATGAAGTAGTTCCTGTTCTTCTCGTAGCCAAAGCACCAGTCGAGGTCCCATACAGGTCCGAACACGTACTTGCAGGTGTCCTCGGCAAAGTTCTCGCGGTAGCAGAAGGTGCTCTTCGGGTGGAAGAACTCATAGTTGAGCGTGAGCTCGTCGACCATCATGAAGCGTACAAGCTGCTCGATGTCGACATATTGCGAGATGTCCTTTCCGCGATAGAGGGCAGCCATGAAGTTGTTGAAGCTCGTCTGGACGGTCTCCAGCGTCAGCGTGGTCGTGCCTTCGCTGAAGACAGGTTCCTTGATGTTAATGGGCAGGTTGTAGGGGGTGGAGCGGAACTTCTGACCCGAGGGCTCGTCGTAGTAGGAATCGAGTTCGAGCAGGGCGGCGGCACTCTCGTCGTCGAGGTCGACACTGTTGTTCGAGAATCCCACCTTCTCCGTGAAGTTATAGCTGCCGCGGTATTCGCCGTTGAGGTAGAGGTCGACGGGCACGCTGTGGTTGGCGGCGCTGGCTCCCATGAGGTTGGCAGCCTTCATGCCGATGGCGTTCGACATCATCGAGCCTGTCTGGTAGTTGGAGAGTAGCACCCACGACTTGCCCTTCGTCATGCCCAGCGGTTTCACCTTCTCGGCAAACTTCAGGCGATAGGGCTTCTTGGGCCAGCTCCAGCTGCTGTTTCCCCTGCCCTTAATCTGCACCTGTGTGGTCTCCATCGAGGGGAAGATGCCGTGGCCGTCGATGGTGATTTCCGCATTCTTGTAGTAGTCCTTGCTTGTGATGGACTTGCCGTCCTCGGTGTTGATGTAGATGGTAGGCACCTGAGCCTTGTCCGTCAGCCAGTCCACATGGACGCGGACGTAGCGGCCGTAGGGATGCATGAAGTATTTGTTGTCGGGCTCAGCGGTCAGAATCCTGTAGCCCTTCCTGCTGACCAGGTAATAGATGTCCTCGTCGAAGCGCAGACGCGTCTCCTTACTCTGCTGGAGCACCTCGTCCACATAGACCTCGACCTGTTCGTCGGCCACCTGGAACGAGGGTGTCAGCCTCTTGCCGATGGCCGCAAGCGTCACGAAGACGGTGTCGCCCACCATCTCGCCGAGGGCATCGGAGAAGAGCTGGTCGTTGAACTTGTTGTTGAACTTGAACGAATCGAAGGTCGGGAGGTTCGTCGGCTTGAGGCGGCTCACAGAGTCCACCTGGGCAAGGTTGTAGGTGTAGTTCCATCCGATGTTGGTCTCGATGGTCAGCTTGCCGTCGTTCTCGGTGTAGCCGGTCACAAACTTCTGCGGAAAGGCCTCAATCCTGCCATCGGAGAGGAAGACGTGCAAGGCCTCGGGGAAGGAAGGCATGGCATCGGGTTCCGGTTCGGGCACAGGTGTGTCGCCAGCGCGGTGGAAGACGTATCGCTCGTTGTCCGAATTGCCGTTGCTGCCCTTGTAGGTCCCCAGCATGTTCGTCCCGGAACGCAGGTTCCAGTAGTAGTCGGTGTCGAGGGCACTCTGCACGCAGAAAGCGCCGTCGCTCCCAGCTATGATGTTCCAGTATTCCGAATAGTCGCCGGGCGAGTCATCGGCCAACGTCATGTACTTATAGTACTGGTCCTGACGGTCGTAGGTGAAGACAAGCAATTGTCCCGAAGCCTGATTGCGGATGGTATATCCCTGGTCGGTGCCGGTCACCAGCCAATAGCCGTCTTCTGCCGTCTTCTGTCCGTCCGTCACATAATATATGTAAGCGTCAACGCCATGATTGGCTCCCAAGCCGAGATAGCCATCCAGCTTGGTGCAGGTGATGTAGTAGATGCCGTCCTCGATGGTTGTCTGGGCATGCGCATGCTGTGGGAGGATGCCTCCGAGACATGCGAAAAGGACTATAACAATAAGGTGTAAAAAGCGTTTCTCCATGTTGGTTTTTAGGTTAATCGCCGCAAAGATACACAAAAAACATGAAATACAGTCTGTGGGACAAGATTATTTTCCGTTCCGCGCACAAAAACACACCGTGCGCTTATTTCAGAAGCGCCTCGCGCTTATCTCAGAAGCGCCCCGTGCTTATCTCGGAAGCGCCTCGTGCTTATCAAACTTTTTTGCATTTTTTTATAAAAAAAAACGTGTTTCGCTTGTTATATAATAAATAATGTGTAAATTTGCAACTGCAAAACCATATCATGAAGAACAACAAAAGATAAACATTTAAGAAACCCTAAAAAACTTATTTATTAACCTTAAACACTAACCAACATGAGAAAAATCAAACTTCTCTTGGCCGCCGCGCTATCATTGATGGCATGGACAGGCACAATGGCACAGGACACAAGCAGCGCTGAATATCAGGCTGCCCTCGAGGCCATTCAGGATGGTGCAACGTACCGCATCTACACAAACTATGCCGGTACTGCGTACTATGTTACCACAGCTGGTAGTTTGACAAGCAACAAAGACAATGCCGGCTTCTTCCAAATCACCAAGACCTCCGGAGGCTACTTCGGAACAGGTTTCCGCATCAGCTCCGACTCAGAAAGATTCACCAATCCTCCTCTGGCTAACAACATGGCCAATCTGACCCCCGGCAGCTTTGCACATTCCACAGGCGACCGTGCTGACTGGGAAAGGCAGATTCTCTACCTGGGCAGCAGAGGCACGTATGCCATCCGTTCCTGCAACTGCCAGGATGGTACCAGCAGCTGGAACGATGCAGCTCGTACACACTGGAACTGCTATGTGGTTGGCGATGCCGTAACGCCTCGCTACGATTACGAGCCCCAGTACATTTGGAACTTCGAGATTCCTGCCGCAATCGTCAACGTCACCTACAAGAATTTAAGCGCAATCAATGGATGGCTTTATAAAGGCTTCATGATTGAAGACTTACGCTACGAGTATACTGCTGAAGGCACCATCGGCGACACCGACTGCACGGTTACCATTACCCGTACGAAGAAGGACAGCAACGTGGCAGCTCTGACCGACCTGAGCAACGATAAGGCTTACTACATCGGTTGCGAGCGCGGCACCTTCCTCACCGCTAATGGCAATATGATTTCATCTTGCCTGAATGCTGCTGCATACGATGCACCTGTCGGCAAGTTTGCAATCATCAGCTACGAAAACAACTACTACCTGTACAGCGTAACCGACAAGAAGTTCGTTCAGAACACCGGTGCTCTGACTGGCGACCTGATTTCGTCGTTCAATGGTGTAGAAGATGCTATCGTAATGACACCGCAGGATGGTGGCCTCTTCATATTGCAGTTCAACGCTACAGACAAGGTTCTCAACACGAACAGCAATCCTCCTCTGGGATATGTCATCAACGACTACAGCACTCCCGACCAGGGCAACAAGTACTATATCGTAGGTGCTGACGACTTCGACGCCACAGAAGCTATCGCCGCTCTGGAAGATTACTTCCATCCCTCATACACCGTGACATACGAGGTTTGCGGAACTGACGGAACTGTTATCTTCAGGTCCGAGCCTCAGCCGACAACTCCCGGTGCTACCATCGCAGGACTCCCCGATGAATTCAAGCGTCCGTTCTACACCTACACAGCTAACGAAGTTGTCGTTTCTGAACAGGAAACAGTCTATGGCGTCGTTGCTACATGGAATGGCCCGTTCGAGATTTCTGCAAGCTTCAACAACGCACATTGGTACGACATGGCAATGCGCAGCACATGGTATGTGACGAGCGCCATTAAGGACGGAGACGGTGCATACAAGACACAGAACGCCAACACAATGGGTCTCGTTGAGGATTCCTATCAGTGGGCATTCCTTGGCAACGGCTACGACGGCTTCAGCTTCGGCTGGACAGACGCACAGCAGACCAACGCCGGTATTCCTACCGTCATGGATGACGCTGAAGGTCACCACGCATGGAACATCGTTCCCAGCACCAACACCACGGTTCCCGCCGGCTCGTTCTGCCTGAATGTTCCCGGCACGAACCTCTACATCAACCAGTTTGGCGGTGCAGGCGGCAGCGTGAAGTTCTGGAACAGTGCCAACAACCTTGGCGACGCAGGTTCTGCTTTCACCGTATTTGATGTTCCCAGCAACTTCGCATCCTTCCTTGTCGAAGAAGGAATTGCTGATGAATTCGAAGCTACTGGCTACTTCGCACTCTCCGATGCTGCAAAGGCTACCCTCGGTTGGGATCCCGCCTACAAGACAGACTGCCCCTTCGATACATACAAGAGTCTGAAGGAGAATCTAGCTGCAGCAAAGGCTGACCTTAGCAACTTCGTTCTTCCCGAGACTGGTTTCTACACCTTGAAGAACAAGTACTATGGCACATACATGGGCATCGATCCCAGCGACGCCAATATGTATGGCAACTATGCCGCAGCTAATCTGCCCAAGCATATTGTGAAGCTGACCAAGAATGCCGACAATACTTATACTATCGGCTTGATGGGCAAGTTCGCTCCTGCAGCTGTAGCACAGAGTGCGCAAGTTACAGCTACCGCTGAAGCTGGCACTTACACCGTTGTTATTCCTGCATTTGGTTATGCTGCATTCCAGGCTGACACAGAAAACAACATGTCTGTCCTGCACTGCGCAGGTGGTGGTTCTATCGTAGGTTGGGAAGCTGCCGCCGCAGCCTCTCAGTGGATTGTAGAGGATGCAGAAAGCATCCAGCTCGAAGTTGGCGAAGCAGGCTATGCAACAGCTTACCTGCCCTTCCCCGCAACACCCGCTGGCGTTTACGACGTTACTGTTCCCGAGGCTCTTGGCACTTGGACATTCGACGACGCCGCAAATCTCACAGCCGGCTCTGGCAAGGCTACTCTCGCTTTGTATGGTGATGGCGTAACTGCCACCGATGGTCCCGATGCAAGCAATGGTGCCGTAAGCGCTCCTGTGGGCGGCGGCTTCTTGCTGGACACACATCTCAGCGAAGTATCAAGTGCCTATACATTCATGTTCGATGTTTCCTTCCCCGATGTAAGCGGCTATAACTGTCTCTTCCAGAATGATGTCAACTTCGACAGTTCTAAAGATGGTAGCTTCTTCATCAAGGACGGAAAGGTTGGCTTTAACTCTGCTGGTCTTAGCTACAACGGCACAATCAACACCAATGAATGGCATCGTATTGTAGTTGTTATGAACGACAGCCGTTGCACACTCTATCTGGATGGCACGAAGATTGGCGGACCGACCAGTGCTCAGGACGTAAGAGCTTGGAGTATGAAGGACAACAAGCAATTCTTGTTGTTCGTTGATAACGATGGCGAAGAGAAAGTGACTAATGCAGCTGAAATACGCTTCTGGGCTCAGGCTCTGACAGCTGAAGAAGTTGCTAAGCTTGGTGCCGCCGGTTATGTTCCCCAGCCCAAGCAATCTGACATGAAGGTTTACATCGCTACCCTCGCTGAGAGCGCAAGCGGCCACAGCCAGTACCTGAGCCTGGATGAACTGGACGGCACAATTCCCGAGGCTACTCCCGTCATCCTCAAGGCTTCTCCCGAGAAGTACGTATTCGCTGTAGGCGAGAAGGCTGAAGAGACTGTTCCCGATGGTGCTCTGAAGCTCTACGAGACCACAGTGGACGGTGGCAGAGCTCTCGCAAAGGAACTCGCTCCCGCTCTCGAAGAGAATGTCCTGAAGGGCACATTCGAACCCATCGAGGCTGCCGGCAAGTACGTTCTTGCTAAGCCCGAAGATAAGGATGTATGCTTCTACAAGGCTGAAAGCGGCACAATCGCTGCCGGCAAGGCTTATCTGGAACTTGATTCCGACATTAAGGCATTCTTCTTCGACTTCAACGGTGAGGCTACCGGCATCAACGACCTGAAGGACATCAAGAACTCTCAGGACATCATCTTCAACATCGCTGGCCAGCGCCTGAACAAGGCTCAGAAGGGCATCAACATCGTGAACGGCAAGAAGATTCTCTTCTAATTTCAACCTAAAGAATTCAAATATGAAGAAAACATATTTGATTCCTGCCTTGAAGGTAGAAGAGGCTCAAGTCGCTCAGATGCTGGCAGAGAGCCTGGCAATTAACAGTGATACATCGGTAGATGGCAGCGAGGCACTGACAAAGGAAAGTGCCTGGGACATCTGGAACAACGAGGAGTAAATCTCCATAATTAATAGGCTAAATCCCCGAGGAGCATTCAGCTCCTCGGGGATTTGCTGTTAAAAACCCTTTTATTCCTTGCAGGATTAAGAGAAACATCGTAACTTTGCAACTCGAAAGTCTACCTATAACTAATATCTAACTGCTATGATTCACAAAAACCTTAAAAGAACCCTTTGGAGTCTTGTCCTGCTGATGTCTTTGCCGGCAGGTGCACAAGACCTTGACTCAGAACCACAGCTGAGCAACGAGGAAACCGTTTATTGGTACCGCATCTGCAATGCGGCCTCAGGGATGGACAATTATGCCATGACAGACCTCAACGCACTTATGGATGGCGAAGACCACGACGACCTCTGGCGTCCTGCAATATATCTGATGCAGACAGATACCGAGGACTACCATTCGCAATGGAAGCTGACAGCCGCCGAGGACGGCAAGGTGCTCCTCACCAACCGTGGCACAGGGCTGATGATTGGCAACGCCTCTGTCAGCGTCGACAACATCAATGTCACACAACTCACTCCCAAGGGCGCGCAGGGCTTCACCCTCACAGCCCTCGGCGATAATGCTTACTCCCTGCAAAGCATCGAGGACGATGGTGTGAACCGTTGCCTTGCCATGGCCGAGAAGAATGGAGAAGCCATCACCTATCCCGAATCGGACGAAAGCACCTCCGTCATCGGTTGGAAGTTCTTCCCCGTAGAGATAGAGACAGGCATCGGCACCATGAAGGCCAGCCACCCCGTCATTCAAGTAAAGGACAGACGCATCGCTGTAAAGGGCTGTACCGGATGGCAACTGTTCAATGCCAAAGGCGAGGAAATGCCTCGCACGGTCTCCCTGCCTGCAGGCATCTATATGGTCAGGATGCAGCAGAAGTCGGTTAAAGTGCTTGTGCCATGAGGACAAGCTCTCGTCATAACGAAATAACGTGATAACGAAAGAACGCGATAACGTAACGAATCAATTAAAAAGCCAATCAAGATGAAAAAACACATACTTCTCCTTTTGCTCATTGCCCCTTGCTTCATGTCGAGTCTGTGGGCACAAAGCTATGTTGTCAGCTCGGTGGCAACCCCGGGTGCTGCCACATTCAAGTCCGACAAGATTGTCGATGGCGTCATCTCCCTGCCGTTCGCCGCCACAACAGAAGCTATTCCCATTGAGACGAACCAGGATGCCACAGTCTCCTCCGATGCCGACTGGTGCCAGGCCACCTATGCCAACGGCACCTTGACGCTGACCGCAACACAAAACGACTCAGAGGATGCCCGCACAGCTATCCTTGCCGTTCGCAGCAAAGACTTCCGCCCCTTGCTCATAACTGTCCGACAAGAGTCACGGCTTGCTTTTGCCGTCATCTCCGACACGCACGTCGGCAACAATTGGGGCGCCGGATATAAGGTCAAGATTCCACAGGCTCTGCAGAACCTGACACGCCACGGCAAGCTCGACGCAATGGCTGTGGTGGGCGACCTCACCGACAACGGACGCACCGACCAGTACAAGGAATTCGTACAATTCTTCGGGAGCGAGACCAACATCCTCAACCCCGTCAACAAGTTCCTCTTCATGATGGGCAACCACGACAACTTCGACAGCAATGGGCAGGCAAACTACAAGAGCGGCCTGAAGGCGTTCAACAGGCAGATGTCATACCCTCTGCATCAATATGTGCTCATCAAAGGCTATCCTTTCATCTCGATAAGCGACCTCGGTTCTGCTAATAACGACATCATCAACCCTGGTAACGGCACAGCCTCCTACCCTGCCTCGTCTGTAAGGACACTGGAGAACTACCTGAAGAAAGCAGTAGAGGAGGCTCCTGGCAAACCCATCTTCATCTTCACACATGTTGCACCTCGCTGGACTTGCTACAGCACCTGGGCAGAGTTCGAGGGCGAAGCTTGGGCCATGAAGGTGCTGAACCCCATTCTCAATAAATATCCGCAGGCCATCGTCTTCTGCGGCCATAGTCACTATCCGCTCGGCGACCCGCGCAGCATCCACCAAGGCGCCAACCCCAACAGCTCGCGCAACAACTACTACACCGTGGTCAATACTGCCAGCACAACCTATTCGGAGATCAATCCCGGAGCCGTTGCTGCAGGCATCCACCCCGAAGGCTATGCGTATGTCACCGAAGGTATGATTGTTGAGGAACTGCCCAATGGCGACATCGAGATACGCCGCTACGACACCTATCGCGATGTGGAAATCGACCCCGAGCACCGCTGGGTGGTGAAGGCTCCCTTCGACGGCAGCATGTTCCAGTACGCCGACATTCGCGATGCCGACGACAATCCGAACAATATTGTCCTGCGCGATGGCATGCCGGCTCCGGTGTTTGCCCAAGATGCCAAGCTGACGCTGAAGACTTCTCCCATGGGCGTAAAGGTCAGCTTCCCGCAAGCCACCGACAACGAATGCGTCTTCCGCTACAAAATCCGCTTGATCCAAGGAGGCACAGAGGTCAGGAGCGTCTTCCTCTTCTCGCAGTTCTATCTCACGACAGACATGCCCCAGAGCCTTTCCTACACGTTCGAAGGCTTGACGGAGAAAACAGAATATAATGTGGAAGTCATCGCATTCGACTCCTACGACAACCAGTCGCAGCCCTTGACGGCAACAGTCACCATTCCAGCCGACGATGATCCTGTACCCGAACCGGTCGGCTACTGGACGTTCGACAATCCCGACGACCTGCTTGCCGGCACAGGTGTCGCCACGTTGCAGGGCGCCACACATTCCAAGGGCTCTGTAAATGTCACCAACGAGCTTGGGAGCGCCGGCATCAAAGCTGTTGCAGGACCGACAGAAGACAACGGTGCCATCTCCGTTCCCGTGAAGTCCAGCCTATACATGACCACAAACCTCGAAGAAAAGAGCCTCAGCGACTACACCCTTCTCATGGACATCCATGTGAAAGAGCTGAACGACTATACAGCCCTCTACCAGAATGACCCCACCAACAGCAAGGACGGCAGTTTCTTCATCAAAAACGGAGCTCTTGGTCTGAACTCCAACGGTTTGGGCTACGGAGGTACGCTCTCGTCCGAGAAGTGGCACCGCGTCCTCTTCGTTGTCAGGGAGAATGCCGTCACCATCTATCTTGACGGATATCAGGTGGGACAAAGCACATCGAGCAACGCCAATATCTGGCAGATGAAGGAGGCCGCTCTCTTCTTTGCTGATGAAAGCGGCGAAGAGCATCTGGTGGAAGCCTCCGAAATCCGTTTCTGGGACGTTGCGCTCACCAAGGGACAAGCCACTAAGCTCGGAAGCGTCATGCCCAACGACGAACCCGTCGCATTGCCCGACCCGATAGGCTGCTGGACATTCGACGACAGCAACGACCTTCTGGCAGGAACCGGCATTGCTACCATTCAGGGCACCAAGCATGCCAAGGGCAGCGTGACCGCCGTCGACAAACTTGCCGATGCTAACATCGTGCCAGTAGATGGTCCCTCAACCAGCAACAAAGCACTCTCCATCCCCGTGAACTCCAGCCTGCTCATGGCTTCCAACCTCAACGTAACGACCATGGACACCTACAGCATCATGTGGGACATCAAGGCGGCAGACCTCTCCACCTATGTGCCTCTCCTGCAGAACGACCTCACCAACACGAAGGACGGCAGCCTCTTCCTCAACCAGAACAAGGTGGGATTGAACGGCACCCACAGCCTTGGCTACAAAGGCTACATCGCCAACAATAAGTGGAGCCGAATAGCGTTTGTCGTCAAGGACGGCTACGGAGCCACCTACGTCGACGGGGTGAAGGTCGGACAAAGCATAATGGCCAACACACAACATTGGCAACTGACCACCGGCGCACTGTTCTTTGCCGATAACGACGGCGAGGAGAAAGCCATCCAGACGGCCGAAATACGTTTCTGGGACGTTGCCCTCACCGATGCTGAGGTTCAGAAACTTGGCGCCATCGGAACGGAGTAAAAACCGAACGACACGACACCGAGAATGTATCGGCGCAAGGAAGATGATGAGGCACAGGGAGGCAACTGGGCTGACAAAGCGGATTGGAATTAAAATCTGCCGCTTTCGCTTGCAGGATTAAAAGAAAAGCCGTAACTTTGCCTCTAACTAAAGCTAAAACTAACCATTTCCATACACATTATTTATTATAGTACACTTTTATCCCATGAAAAGCAAAGTAATGAAACAAGGACTTCTGCTAATGGCATTCTGGGCTATTGTGTCCACTATGCCGACCTACGCCACCGATTGGCAGGCAAAGACCGACACCATCTGGCCTGCAAGGCATTATCGTGAGCTGAACGGCAAGGCAACAGGCAGCCAACGTTCGAACACATACATCAACTGGAGCTACACCGAGGGTACGACACTCGTCTATGGCATCCACTTCCCGACGGGACACGTCCGCGCCGATGCTGTCTTCAAGGGCAAGAGCGGCAGAAGGGTCACCTTTGGCGTTCGCATCGTTCATCCAGCCACCGGCACGGTTGTACTCGAGAACAGCACCACCAGCACCAGCGTTTCGGCTGCCGAGCAACGCATGGAGGTGATGCCCGACACAGAAATGCCCTTCGACGGATGGTATCGCTTTGAGCTGACCTGTCCGAACGGAGCAACCAATCTGGACCGTCTCAACCTGCTCCTCTTCCAACGCACATCGACACTCAACATCACCGACTCCGAGATATTCATGGCTCCCAGCGTACATCTGTGGTGGGACAAGGTAGACCAGGGAGCACCCTCCGGGCAAGGCTACAACTGGACCTACCTCGAAGTGATGTACCCCAGCGCCTATCGACAGCCAGCCACCTATCAGATGGCAATCGGCACCGACGGCATGTACTCCGGCATACAGATGCCCACCCGCTCGGACGGCAGCTATGGCCACACCGTGCTCTTCTCCGTATGGGACAACGGCGATGTGGACAAGGACAAGAACCTGCCCGACATCATGCGCTCGGCAGCCGTCGACCTCGGTCCCGAAGCATATGCCACACGCTTCGGCGGCGAGGGAACAGGCTCCAGCATCCGCTACAACCGCGATGACTTCTGGGAGTTCGACCACTGGGTACAGTTCCTCTATAACGTACGCCCTGACATCATCAGCGTCACCAACGAGGACGGCACCGTCTCGGAGTACGAGAGCACCCTGCAATCCGTATGGTTCAAGAAGGCCGAGGACACCGACTGGCGCTACATGGGCACCTTGCGCATGGCAGGAGCCAACCGCCTCACCAGTGGCATCTACAGTTTCCTGGAGAACTTCGGCGAGTCGGGCGGTCACCTCATGCGACGCTGCTACTTCCGCAACGGAGCCATGCGTTCGGCCGCCACAGGCCAGTGGTACGCCCTGAACCACGCTGGCTACGGACACACACAAGGCAAGAACCAGCGCAACTCACGCTATGATTACGGGCACGGACTCACGGAGCTCTTCGACAAGACCTTCTACCTTGAGACCGGAGGCTACATGGGAACTCGCGACAGCGCCAGCACCTGCACGCCTTCCATGAAGGGCGAAATGCCTTGGGTGGACACCATCAACATTGCACGTCTGGAGAAGCGAGTGGATGAAGGCGTCCAGAACTACCAGGCAAAGACCCTGAAGGCACGCGTCGAACTGACAAGCACCGTGTCCGACCCGGCCACATGGAAGCTCATCGAATTCAGCGACGAAGAGACGGTGGGCGAAGGCGACAACGGACGTGCAGCCATGATGCTCGACGGACTGAACAGCACCTATTACCACAATAAGTGGAAGAACGGCTCCGTAGGCTACCCGCACACATTCACCTTCGAAGCGCCCGAACCCGTCACCGTCAAATCCATCGGGCTCTTCCAGAACCGCGAGAGCACCTATCGCGCCAAGCAGATGATACTCTACTCTTCCGACGATGGAACAAGATGGAAAGTTGCTGCCTCGCGCGTCACCTTCGAGGATTCCGAACGTCCCACCGCCGTATTGCCCACACCCGTCACAGCACAATACTTCCGACTGCGCTTCACGGCTGGCTACGGCGCTAACCTCCTCATCAACGAGGTCTTCTTCAAGGATGAATATCGCCTTGACGACATGCTCGAACTGGCACGCCAAATCTTCGAGGAGTCCGACCAGTGGGGCGGATATGCTCCTGCCGACCTGGAAGCCCTGCGCGCAGTCTATGCCGACGGCACCTGCACCGATATCGATGCCCTGCGGCAGGCCATCGAGGACGTTGGAAATAATGCACAAACGCTCAACTACGGCGTGGTTGCCAAAGCCGAGAGCTTCACACCGAAGGCAGCCTATCAGCTTCACAATGCCTCGGGTCGCGGAGACCTCATCGCCACCGCCGACGACGTGCCCAGCATCGTAGCACCCACCGTCAGCAACGCCTTGGAGACATACCTTAAGCCGTGTGCCGTCTCCGACCCTCGCTGCAACTGGATGATACTTCGCTCCGAAAAGTACAACGACTATTACCTCTACAACATCGGAGCAAAGAAGTACCTCAGCGTAGGAAACGCAGCCGTAACACTCTCCGAGATACCCACACCCGTCAGCCTCAGCAAGAAGGACAATGGCTTCACAATCAGCGTTCAGGGCAAGTATGTCGGCCTTCAGCCTAATGCCGAGACGCCCATAGTCCTGCTTTCCACAGCTTCGGTTGCCACCATCTTCCAGCTTCGCACCAACCACTACCTGAGGCCCACCGAACAAGCCGTGGCCGAGCTGACCACCGATGCCGAGCAGACCGCCCATGAGAACACCCCGGAGTTCCTCTTCGGACAGGGACTGCAGACTTATTCGAAAGCATTCGTAGCCAAGCCCGATTTGACATCGCGTCTCGTGCCAAGCAGCACTTACCTCTCCTCCAACGCCAACAACACCCAACAGGCCGAGCACAATCTGGCCAAGCTGCTCGACAAGAAGATTGAAACGTATTACGAGACTTGGTACAGCGGCATCAAATGGCCTGAGGAGATGTCATACATTCAGGCACGTACAAGCAGCGCTGTGAATGCTTTCGCCTTTAGCTTCACGCCATCGCAACACCTCGATTATGGTCTGACAGACATCCCGACTGACATTTCCATCAGCGCCTCGCCCACCACTCGCAACTTCCTGCCGGTGACCCGCATTGCGGAAGGTATGCCCACCTCCATCAGCGAGAGCTACACCTCACCGGTCATCTTCACCGATGGCTCCTCGCGCTTCCTGCGCTTCCAGGTCATGCAAACCATCGGCAAGCGCTCCGACAGTCGTGTCTTTGCCATGAGCGAGTTCCAGGTGCACAGTGCCATCATCGACGAGGCAGAGTCGCCCTACTATCTCAGACCACAGGTGAAGGAGGCTTTCGATGCGCTGATGGCAGAGCTGCAGACATTGCGTTCGCGCATCGGAGCAAACTCTGCTACGGCCGACGACTGCCTGTCCCTCCGCCAAGCCATCAAGCGGGCTGAGGAAGCACTCGACGATGCAACGGAAATCAAGGCCGTTCCCGCTGGTTCGTTCACAACGGACAAAGCCATCTTCAACCTGGCCGGCCAGCGTGTAGACAAGCCCGGCAAGGGCATCTACATCGTGAACGGAAAGAAGGTTCTCTTCTGACCTGCAAATGAACAGCTACACTTACGCCATAGTGACAGGTGCCGCTTCAGGGATGGGGCGGCACTATGCCATGCAATTGGCCGAGATGGGATACGGTATCCTCCTGGTTGACATCAATGGTGATGCAGCGCAGGAGCTTGCCCTCCAACTCTCCAATCAGTATCAAGTACCAACTCCTGTCCTGTGTTGCGACCTCTCGCAGGACGACGCCTCAGACTGCGTCGTGAACCTTTGTCGCGAGAACGACTGGCACGTAGAGATACTCATCAACAACGCCGGAATGCTCATCAAGACGCCCATCGAAGAGACCGAGCCTGAGAAGCTTCGGTGCATCATTGCCCTGCATTGCACCACCCCGTTGCTTCTCTGCCGGAAGTTGCTTCCGCTCATGAAGGAACATGGCAAGGGCTACATCCTCAACATCTCATCCATTTCGGCGGGGATGGACTGGCCGGTCATAGGCATGTACGGCTGCACCAAACGATTCGTAAAAGGATATTCGCGGGCACTGCGCATCGAATGCCTCGACACACCCGTCAGCGTCACCACCGCCATCTTCGGAGCCGTCGACACACCGCTCTTGCAGGGACTGCCCTTCCTGCGTTACCGCAAGCTCCTTCTGCGCTTGAGCTTCATGATAACGCCCGAGAAAGCGACCCGACTTGCCCTGCGAGCCATGTTCCGGCGCAAGGCAACCATCATTCCCTGCCTCACCGACCGCTTCGTCATCATGCTTTGCCCCTTGGTGCCGTCCTTCCTCCTTCATATGTTGGCCAAAAGGATAAAGCTGTAGGCACAGCAAAGCATCGGCTCATAAACAGGGCGTTTTCATGCTTTACCATTAAAAAATCCCTGTTTCCCTTTGTATTTACCTCTACTTTTCGTACCTTTGTAGGCACTTTGAAGGAATTAAAGTACTAAACATAAA
>CADCCR010000069.1 GCA_902799985.1 uncultured Bacteroidales bacterium
CATGAGGGAGAGATAAAAAGTTATTAGTATGAAGAAGTTGGCAATACTTATCGTTCCGTTCCTGATTGCATCATGCACAGGTAAGGACACTCAGCAGCAAGAGCAGGCTATTAAGGAATTCATGGAGTCTTATGCAAAAGAGCATACAGACCCAGACGATGACCTTACAGCCGAATACGACGAAGAGAGAGATTGCATACACATGAAATGGAAGTGCAAAATGTTTAACGTAAGCTACGACATTCGCTTCAAGGATTTATTGACTGAAAATCCTACTTCGTATGCAGACGGCTTTATGATAAGCATGGTGCTTTTCTTCAAAGGTGTAACCCAAATAGATAGATTGGAGTTTGTTTATGAAGGCATCAAGTATAAGATGTTACCTTATACTTCTGAAACACTAAACGAGAAAGGTGTTGCTATGGCAGGTTTCTTGATGTCAGACAAGACTTCCGTAGAATGCCTTAAGATGCTATCAGTATTATCAGGAGTTGTAACAGGAAAGATTTATACCAACAAGGGACCTATAGATATACCTCTTGATGATGTTTACAACCTAAGAGGAATGGCCAGAAGCTATGTAATAGACGGTGGAACGTTTGAATAATTACTAACCCTAAACTATTGACGAAAATGAAAAAAAGAAATTTTGTTTCCGATTTATTGTCGGGCTGAAAAATCAGATGAGTCCTAATTTGCGAGTTTTCCTGCTTTTGATTGCAGTTTTGTTGCAAAAAAATAAGTATCTTTGCAGCAAAGAACACATCAAACCACTCTAAGCATGAAGACAAGATTCATCCTCCTGATTGCACTTTTCCTGCAACTCACTTCGCTGACGATGAAAGCCGACGAGCTGGAGGTTGTGACCACCCCAGTCGATGGCTGTTTTTCCATTGCAGGAGCCACAACTGCCGACAAGGCCATCGTCCTCTACGATGCCAACGATGCTGAAGTGGTGACCACAGTAGCCGACTGCCTCCTCTCAGACCTGAAAGCGGTAACAGGAAAGACGTTCCAGAAGTACAAGACGGAGCCCACAACGCTCAAGAACCCCATCATCGTGGGCACTATCGGGCAGTCGAGTCACATCGATCAGCTCATTGCACAAGGCAAGATAGACGTGAGCGACGTCGAAGGCAAATGGGAAGCCTTTGGCATGCAAGTTATTGACAATCCCATGGAAGGCGTGGCAAAAGCACTCGTCATCTTCGGCTCGCAACCTCGCGCAACAGCTTATGGAATGTTCGAACTCAGCCGTATGGCAGGCGTCTCGCCGTGGATATGGTGGGCAGACGTCACACCTGCCAAGAAGACGAAGCTCTACGTGACGCCTGGCAGACGTGTCTTCGGTTCACCTTCAGTCAAGTTTCGTGGCATTTTTGTGAACGACGAGGACTGGGGCTTACGACCCTGGGGAGCAAGAAACCTCGACACGGAACTGGGCAACTTCGGTCCTAAGACCTACGCCGTCATCATGGAACTTCTGCTCCGCCTCAGGGCGAATACCCTTTGGCCGGCAATGCACCCGGGCTCAAGAGCGTTCTGGTATGAGAAGACGAACATCCCCCTCATCATGAAGTACGACATCTACATGGGCTCCAGCCACTGCGAACAGATGCTCTGCAACAATGAATACGAGTGGGAACGCTTTGGAGGTCATCGCGACGAGGACTGGGTTTGGCATTCGAACAAAGAGATGATTATGCGCTACTGGGCTGCTCGCATCAGCGAAAGTAAAGACAAAAACGGCATCTATACGCTGGGCATGCGAGCCGTACACGACGCTGGAATGAACGGCTACAACACCCTCGAGGAGAAGGTCGCCGCGCTGACCGACATCATTGCACACCAGCGACAACTCATCGCAGACAGCATCGGCGACCCAACAACCGTGCCACAAATCTTCATCCCCTACAAGGAAGTACTCACTGCATACAATGCCGGTCTGCAAATACCCGAGGACGTCACGCTGATGTGGGTCGACGACAATCACGGCTACATACGTCAGATGCCAACACCAGAAGAGCAGGCCCGTTCGGGCGGCAACGCCATATACTACCACCTCTCATATTGGGGCACGCCTGCCGGTTATCTCTGGCTCAGCACCATCTCGCCCTCGCTCTGCAGCTACGAGCTCAGCAAGGCATACAGTCAAGGGATGCGCAACCAATGGATCATCAACGTGGGCGACATCAAGCCTGCCGAAGAGGAACTGGAGTTCTGCATGGACCTGGCCTGGGACATAAACAGCTGGCCGCCCGAACGCGCACACCTCTACACCCGCGACTGGGCTGCACGTACCTTTGGCGAGGAATACGCCGACGAAATCAGTGAGATAAAGATGGCTTACTACCGTCTTGGCATCGCCGCCAAGCCGGAGCACGTTCACCTCTGCTACTTCGACCACTCCAACGCACAAATAGATGCTCGCATCGCCGAGTATCAAGACATATATAATAAGGTAGTGGCGCTGCGCTCTCGTATCCCTTCCTCTCTCAGTAATGCCTACTACGAACTCATCGAATATCCCGTCCGTGGTTGTGCCGACCAGAACATCAAAATTCTCAGAGGACGACAGAGTTTCGTCTATGCCTGGGCAGGACAAGGCGAGAAGGCACTCTCATATTCGGCTGCCGCACAAGCGGCCTTCGACGAAATCGTCACGATGACCGACAAGTTCAACACAAGCATTGCCGGAGGCAAATGGAACTACATGATGAGCTACAAGCCGAACAACATGAGCCAGCACCTGATGCCGTCTGTCGCCTCGGCAGCCGACGTGTCCGAAACCGAAAGCACCATCGTCCAACCGGACATCACAATTCTCCCTGGAGGCAGCTACAGTAGTGCAAGCAGCAGCGTGGTCAGCCTGACGGGATTAGGTCTTGCCGGAAGCACAGCAACCGTCTGGCCCTTAGATCTGACTGCCTATACTTCTTGTTCACAGGCACCTTACGCAGAATACTCAATACCCGTGCAAAAAGGACTCAATGTCATACAGGTGCGCTGCCTCCCGACCTTTCCACTCAACACGACATACGACCTGAGAGTCGGCATCTCGGTTGATGGCAAAACGCCCTCTGTCCTCTCTGTAAAGACAACAGCAATGACCACCCCTTGGGACGAAACCGTCGTGCAAGGATACATGCGTGCTGCCGTACATTACACCAGCACGAAGGACCAGACAGTGCCCGTTCGCGTCTATTTCATGGACCCAGGCTCCACCGTGTGTGCCATGGCAAGCATTCCATTCGGAAGCGATGCAGAAGACTTAACAACAACTCTTCTAACGAATGCAGACTTCGAATACAACTCCTCGGGAGCACTCAACCCACAAGGCAATATAGGGCGAGGCGTGCCTAAAGGCTGGACAGCGACTGGCAAGATGAAAGGCAACTCGTGGGGCGTCAACCAGGATGCCAAGCAGATATACGGCATCAACACCTATTGGGCAACAAGCACACCTATGCCCGAAGTCTATGAGTTCTCACAAACTATTCCAGCCAGCAAGATAGAACCCGGCACATACCTGGTCAGTTGTCTGCTGGGTGTACTCAAGGACAAACTAGGCACCTGCCGTCTCTTCGCCAATGACAAGGTTCAATACTACGGCAAGGAGAGCGATTATGTGTCAAGCGTCTTCACTTCTGGCGAAACGCAAACCTTTGCCAGCTATGTCGGTTCGGGCGACGGCAGGATGATACTGAAGCCAATGGAAGTCATCGTCACCGTCGCAGAGGGCGAAAACCTTAAGCTCGGCATCCGCACCAGCAACCACAGAGCCGACGGCTC
Organism: uncultured Bacteroidales bacterium; assembly: GCA_902799985.1. GTDB lineage: Bacteria > Bacteroidota > Bacteroidia > Bacteroidales > Bacteroidaceae > Physcousia. The sequence goes on from CADCCR010000069.1 coordinate 3,793, forward strand.
ACGCGTCACCAGCAACAACCATGGATGCTTCAAGGTGGACCACTTCCGCATCCAACGCATCGATGCAGAAGACCCAACAAGCATAAAGAACCCTCTGTCGAAAGCAAGAGAGGGAGCCGTTTACGACTTGCGAGGTCGTATTATAACAAATGGCAGATTACCCAGCGGCATCTATATCAAAGATGGACGAAAAAAGCTTATCATAAGAAAATAACACACATAAACAAAAAGAATCATGAAATCGAAATCACTCCTTTCCATGCTGCTTATGCTCTTCGCACTTGCAGCTAAGTCCGACGAGCTGCAGGTCGTGACCTCCCCCGTCGACGGCTGCTTTGCCATCGCTGGCGCTACGGTCTCCGACAAGGCCATTATCCTCTACGACGACCAGGATGCCGAGGTGGTGGTCACGGTCATCGACTGCCTGATGTCCGACCTCAAGGCCGTAACGAAGAAGACTTTCATGAAGTACAGGACGGAGCCTGCTTCGATGAAGAACCCCATCATCGTGGGCACCATCGGGCGGTCCTGCCACATCGACCAGCTGATAGCCGATGGCAAGCTGGATGTGAGCGACGTCGAAGGCAAGTGGGAAGCCTTCGGCATGCAGGTTGTCGACAATCCGATGGAGGGCGTGGAGCGTGCATTGGTCATCTTCGGAGCCCAGCCTCGCGGTACAGCCTACGGCATGTTCCACCTTAGCCGCATGGCAGGCGTGTCGCCCTGGATATGGTGGGCCGATGTGACGCCGACCACGAAGGCGCAGCTCTACGTCACCCCCGGCCGCTACGTCTCTGGCTCACCCTCGGTGAAGTTCCGCGGCATCTTCCTCAACGACGAGGACTTCGGCCTGCGCCCCTGGGCAGCAAAGAAGATGGATACATCGCTGAACAACTTCGGCCCCAAGACCTATGCCGCCATCATGGAACTGCTGTTGCGCCTGCGGGCCAACACCCTCTGGCCCGCGATGCACGCCGGCAGCCGTGCCTTCTGGTTCGAGAAAACGAACATCCCCCTCATCATGAAGTACGACATCTACATGGGCTCCAGCCATTGCGAGCAGATGCTCAGGGACAATGAGTACGAGTGGGGCAAGACGGGCGACAAGTTCGGCGGTCACGGCAACACGGACTGGGTGTGGAAGACGAACAAGGAGATGATTCAACGCTACTGGGCCGAGCGCGTGGGCGAGAGTCGCGGCAAGAATGCCATCTACACCCTCGGCATGCGTGGCGTCCACGATACAGGCATCAACGGCTACAGCTCCACGGCCGAACGCGTGGCAGCCCTCACCGACATCATCGCCTACCAGCGGCAGCTCCTGGCCGACAGCATCGGCGACCCCACCACCATCCCGCAGATATTCATCCCCTACAAAGAGGTGCTCGACTGCTACAACGCCGGTCTGAAGGTGCCCGACGACGTGACGCTGATGTGGGTGGACGACAATCATGGCTACATCCGGCAGATGCCGACGCCCGCCGAGCAAGCGCGCTCGGGCGGCAACGCCATATACTATCACCTCTCCTACTGGGGCACGCCCGACTCCTATCTGTGGCTCAGCACCATCTCGCCCTCGCTCTGCAGCTACGAGCTCAGCAAGGCCTACGACCAAGGCATCCGCGACCAGTGGATTATCAACGTGGGCGACATCAAGCCGGCCGAAGAGGAGTTGGAGTTCTGCATGGACCTTGCCTGGGACATCAACAGCTGGACTCCCGAGAAAGCCTACAAGTACACTCACGACTGGGCAGCACGCACCTTCGGCGAAGCCTATGCCGATGAAATCAGCGGACTCAAGGCCGTCTTCTATCGCCTCGGCATCGCTGCCAAGCCCGAGCACGTGCACCTCTGTCACTTCGACCACTCGAATGCCGAAATCGACGAGCGCATCGCCGAGTATCAAGACCTGTACAATAGGGTAGTGGCCCTGCGTTCGCGCATCCCTTCCACGCTTCGCAACGCCTACTACGAGCTCATCGAGTACCCCATCTGCGCTTGTACCGACCAGAACATCAAGCTGCTACGTGCCCGTCAGAGCTTCGTCTATGCCTGGGCCGGCCAGGGCGAGAAGGCGATGACTTATGCCAAGGACGCACAGAACGCCTTCGAGGAAATCAAGACCCTCACCACCAAGTACAACACAAGCATAGCCTCCGGCAAGTGGCAAGGCATGATGGACTACAAACCCAACAACTGGAACCAGCACCTGATGCCCGCCGTGGCAACAACGAGCGACGTGGCCGAGCAGCAGAGCTCCATACTGCAACCCGACGTGCACATCATTGCCGGTGGCTGCTACGACCAGGCCTCGTCCACCGTCAAGGTGCTCCATGGCTTGGGCATCCAAGGCAGTACCGCTACCATTTGGCCGCTCGACATGAACAAGTACACCAACGTCTCCGCAGCACCCTATGCCGAGTATACGCTCCCTGTGCAGAAGGGACTCAACGTCATACAGGTGCGTTGTCTGCCCACCTTCCCCATCAACACCTCCTACGACCTGCGCGTCGGCATCTCCGTCGACGGTAAGGCCGCCTCTATCATCTCTGTCAAGCTCTCTGCCATGACCGAGAGTTGGGACGAAACGGTGGCCCAGGGCTACATCCCGGCCGCTGTGCATTACACCAGCACGGAGGCGAAGAAGGTTCGCGTCCGCGTCAGCTTCATGGACCCAGGCCTTTCCGTCAGCGCCATGGCAAGTGTTCCGTTCACCGTCGGGGCAGAGGACCTGACCGAACTCATCACGAATCCCGACTTCGAGTACGGCACCGGCGGCACCCTCAACCCGCAGGGCGGACTCGTCCGCGGCGTGCCCAAGGGCTGGAAGGCAACGGGCACGATGAATGGCAACTCGTGGGGCATCAACCAGGATGCCAAGCACCTATGGGGCATCAACGCTTACTGGGCCAGCGCAAAGCCCATGCCCAACGTCTACGAACTCTCGCAGACCATCCCCGCCTCCAAGCTCGGCGCAGGCACCTACCTCGTGACCTGTCTGCTCGGCACACAGAAGGAGAAGATGGCCAACTGCCGCCTCTTCGCCAACAAGAACGTGCAGTACTACGGCAAGCAGAGCGACTATCAGGCCTCCATGCTCACCTCGGGCGAAGTGAACACCTTTGCCGGTTACGGAGCATCCGGTGCAGGCAAGATGACGCTCCACCCGATGGCTGTCATGGTGACGCTCGAAGATGGCGAGAGCCTGAAGCTTGGCATCCGCACAAGCAACTTCAAGGCCGACGGCACGCGCTCCACCGGCGACAGTCACGGCTGGTTCAAGGTGGACCACTTCCGCCTCCAGCGCATCGATGCAGAAGAGATACCTTCGTCCATCTCTGCTCCCCAACGTCCTTTAGGGGCTGAGGGCATCGGCCAATGCTACGACCTGCTGGGGCGCCAGATTGCTACAGAGTCACTCTCCCAAAAGGGGCGAGGCGATGGCGGACGCCTTTTCATCCAGCGCCGTCCCGACGGTAGCGTCGTAAAGCTCGCAAAGTAAATTAGGGGACACGCCTCGCGCTTATCTCGGAAGCGCCCCGTGCTTATTCCCGAAGCGCCCTGCGCTTATTTTGGAAGCGCCTCGCGCTTATCGTCGAAGCGCCCTGCGCTTATCGTCGAAGCGCCCTGCGCTTATTTTGGAAGCGCCTCGCGCTTATTGGCAACAAGGCACGGATAGTTTGCCGACTTGGCACGGATAGTTTGCCGACTTGGCACGGACAGTTTGCTGACTTGGCACGTGAAGTTGGCTGACTAAGCATGGATAGTTATGGAACAAGGCGTGCCAGGTCTGTTCAGAACTCGATGTATGGTTGGAGGCGGTCGATGTCGCTGGGGCGGAAGGCATCAAGATGCTTGAGGTCCTCGATGCTTTGCAGATTCCCTTTGTTGCGGCGGTGCTCGAAGATGGCCTTTGCCTGATAGAAGTTCAGGTAGGGGTGCTTCATCAACTGTTGCACGGAGAGACGGTTGACATTCAGCTTCGCGAGCTCGACAGGCGTGACGGTCATGTAATGGAGCACCGAGTCGGGCATCTCGATGGCCTCCATCGCCTGCTCCACCGAGACGAAGCCTCCCAGGCTCTTCCGATAGGCGACGATGCGGGCGGCACGCTTCGAGGCAATGCCCGGAATGAGCTTCAGTTGTGTGGTGTCGGCTGAGTTGATGTCGATGGTCTGGCCCGGCGAGAGCTTAACAGCCTCCCTCCGAACATGGTTCTCCGCTGACTCTTGGCTCCCACGGAGCGAAAGGTTTGCCTTCGCGGTGTCCCTTTCCGCTGATTCTGTTGCGTAAGTAATCTTCTCGCTCCTTTCTCTCTGGTAGGATTTGTGCGAAGGTGGTTCAACATAGCGGAACTGTGGAGCGATGCGGATGAAGTCTTTGAGTCTCTCCCATTGCTCGACTGTCATGTTGGGCAAGCGCATGAAGTCCTCGGGCGTGTGGTAGCGTCCAAGCTTGGCTCGGTAACGATAGATGCTTCTCACCTGCCATGGAGAGAGCCCCAAGCGCAGGAGTGTTGTGGAATCGGCCGTGTTGGGGTCGAAAGGAAAGGTTTCTACGGGCCTCTCCTTTTCTGCGTAAGTGAATGACTTTACTGGTGCGCTGTGCCATTCTCGCCTTTCCGCCACTTCAACCTTTGTGGCTTCCGGGGTCTTGGTCCTCCAGAGCGAATAGCCGATGATTCCTATCAAAAGCAGCCATTCGACGATGAGCAAGGCCCGGCGCTGGGCAGAGGTGAGGAAGGGCAGACGTTTCATGCAAGGATTTCCTGAAGGAAGACTGCGGCGATGGCGAGCGGTGCCACGAAGCGGATGATGAAGTAGTAGAGGCGGAACAGGCGGAAACGCAATGTGCCGCCGTTCGTCAGCTCATGCTCCACAAGCTTGCGGTCCAGGTACCAGCCCGTGAAGAGGCAGATGATGATGCCGCCGATGGGCAGGATAATCTTCGAGGCCGTATAGTCGAACAGCTCGAAGATGTTCAGCCCGAAGAGCGTCAGGCCGCTCCACACGCCAAACGACAGGGAGCAGGCCACGCCGAGCGTCGTGCAGGCGATGGACACCGTGGCAGCTGCTTTTCCGCGCGAGATGTGGAAAGCCTCCAGCAGATAGGCGGTGACGCTCTCGTGGAGCGACATGGCACTGGTGAGCGCTGCCAGCAGCAACAGCAGGTAGAAGAAGCCGGAGAACACGTAACCGAGCACGGGAATGTGGCTGAAGGCGATGTTGAAGACGTTGGGCAACGTGATGAAGACCAGTCCTGGTCCGGCATCGACGCTGACCCCTTCCACGCTGAAGACAGCCGGGAAGATGATGAAGCCGCTGAGGATAGCGACGAAAGTGTCGATGACGCTCACGCCAACTGCCGTCTTCGGCAGGTTCGTGTCCTGACGGAAGTAGGAAGCATAGGTGCAGAGACAGCCCATAGCCAAGCTTAGGGAGAAGAAGGCCTGCCCTACGGCGCTGAGGATGACGCTGGCCGTGAGCTTCGAGAAGTCGGGCATGAGCAGGAAGCGCAGTCCTTCCTTCGAGCCAGGCATGCTGAAGGAGCAGACCACCAGTATGCCGATGATGAAGAGCAGCATCGGCATCATCACCTTCGAGAAGCGCTCGATGCCCGACTGCACGCCGCGTGCTATGATGAAATGCGTCAGTCCCATGAACAGCGCACCCGCCAGGACGGGCTGCCAGGGATTGCCCACAAAGTCGTTGAAGACAACGCTGTAGTCGCGGTCGGCCAGCAGTTGGCCTCCGACAGACTTGACGAGGTAGAAGAGCGTCCAGCCGCTGATGACGATGTAGTAGGACAGAATCATGAATGCCACGAAGACGCCGGCCACGCCCTCGATGCGCCACCATTTGCCGGGAGCGAGCTTGCTGAAGGCCGTGATGGTGTTGGCGTGCGTGTTGCGGCCAATGAGGAATTCGCTCATCATGACTGGTATGCCTATCACCGCGATGCAGATGAGATAGACGAAGATAAAGGCTGCTCCGCCGTTGTTGCCCACCTCTGTCGGGAAGCGCCACACGTTGCCCAGGCCCACCGCCGAGCCTGCCGAGGCCAGCACCGCCCCTATCTTGCTGCCGAAGTTGTGTCTTGTTTCCACTATGTCAATTCAAATTATATAGATTCTGTATTCAAGGTTGTTTAGTTCGAAGTGAGGAGTTGCTGCAGGCCCACCAGTTCGTTGAGGAAGATGACAAGGATGCCCAACGGTGTCACCCAGCGGATGAGCACAAGCAGCGGACGCATCAGGCGGACGGAGAGCGTGCCGTCGTTGGTGAGTTGCTGTTCCACGAGCCGACGGTCGAGCCACCATCCCACGAAGAGCGTCATGAGGAGTCCGCCCAGGGGCATGATGAACTTCGTGACGGCGAAGTCGAAGAGGTCGAAGAAGCCGCGCCCCAGCACCGTCACCTCCTGCCACGGACCAAACGAGAGCGAGCAGAAGCTGCCCAGCACGAGGCAGACGGCTGTGACGATGGCTGCAGCTTTGCGCCGGCTCTGGCTGAAGTGTTCGGAGATGAAGGCCGTGCATATCTCGTGCATGCTGATGCTGCTCGTCAGGGCTGCCAGCAGGAGCAGGACATAGAAGAGCAGGGCAAAGGCATAGCCCGCGAAGGGCATCTGCCCGAACATCTTGGCAAAGACGTTGGGCAGCGTGATGAAGACGAGGCCGGGGCCTGCATCGGGACTGATGCCGACGCTGAAGACCGTGGGGAAGATGATGAAGCCGCTCAGCACAGCCACCAGCGTGTCGATGACGCAGACGTTCACGGCGGACTTCACCAGACGGGTCTCATTGCTGAAATAGGACGAGTAGGTGATGAGACAGCCGAGGCCTACGCTCAGGGAGAAGAAGGCTTGCCCCATGGCACCCAGCACGACGTCGGGCCTCACCTCGCTCAGGTCGGGTTGCAGCAGGACGCGGATGCCTTCGGAGGCTCCGGGCATAGTCAGCGAGAAGCACATCAGCAGGACGATGATGGCGAGCAGCAGAGGCATCATCAGCTTGGAGTAGTGTTCGATGCCGCGCTCGATACCGCGCTCCACGACGAAGTGCGTCATGAGCAGGAAGATGGCCAGGTATGCGATGGGCTGCCAGGGATCGGACACAAAGGCCGTGAATGCTGCGCCGACGTTTGTTCCGGCCGCTCCCCGTAGCTGTCCGGCGGCAGAGGCAATGGAATCCGCCCAGCACGCCCATGATGCCTGCCACCACCCACAACTTGCCTGGTGCCAGTTTGCGGAAGGCGCCGATGGCATTGCTGCGCGAGGAGCGTCCGATGATGAACTCGCAGAGCATGACAGGCATGGCAAGCAGCAGGATGGAGCCCAGGTAGATGAGGATGAAGGCAGCGCCGCCGCCTCGTCCCACCTCCGTCGGGAAGCGCCAGATGTTGCCCAAGCCGACGGCCGAGCCTGCCGATGCAAGTATCACTCCCAACTGGCTGCCGAAGCTGCCCCTACCTGAGTTGTTTTTTGTCGAGCTTTGCTTCATAGTTCATAGTCCTGTTTGCGATTCAAGGTCCGATTCTTGGCTGTCTGCACAGAAATTTGATGCAAAGATACAAATAAATATGAACTATGGGCTACGAACTATGAACTAAAATCCGTATCTTTGCAGCGAATTGTAAAAAAAGAGTCCCGATATGCTTAACCGTTGTCTGCGTCGCTACCCGTTTAGCTGCTTTTTGATTGTAGCCATTGTTCTCCTTTCCCTGTTGCCCATACCGGAAGTGAAGATGGCGGAGGACATACCTTTGGCCGACAAGTGGACGCACATGGTGATGTACGGCGTACTGACCCTGGTGCTGTGGCTCGAGACATGGCGTGCCCGTCTGCCTCTCTCTGCCCGGAAGGTCTGCCTGCTCTTCCTCCTGCCTGTCGCGATGGGCGGCCTGCTGGAGCTGGCACAAGCTCACCTGACCACTTGTCGCAGCGGTGAGTGGCTCGACTTTGTGGCAAACACCCTTGGCGTCTGCATAGGCACCGCCGTGGGGTCTCTTGTCTATCTTCAAGGAAAACGGAGCAGAAGCTCCAGCTGATGGTCGTCCGGACAAAGCGCCTTTCTTTCCAAAACTCTGTGCGCTTATTTCGGAAGCGCCCCGTGCTTATTTCGGAAGCGCCCCGTGCTTATTTCGGAAGCGCCTCGCGCTTATTTCGGAAGCGCCTCGCGCTTATCGCCGAAGCGCCTCGCGCTTATTCAATAAGCGCAGGGAGTTTCTGGAAGAAGCGCAGGGAGTTATTTCCGTGAGAGTGTGGTGACGATGTATTCCGACTGTGTGCCGATGCGGAACTTGCCGCCCCAGATGCCTATGCCGCTGCTGACGTAGTAGCGCGTACTGCCGCGTTGCCAAGGGCCGAACGCACACTCGTACATCCGGTTGGTCAGCCACGAGATGGGCCAGACCTGTCCGTGATGGGTGTGTCCGCTCAGCTGGAAGTCGATGCCGAGCCGTTCGGTTTGCTCCAAATGGTACGGCTGGTGGTCCAGAAGGATGGTGTACATCCCCTTGGGAGCCTGCCCTGCGAGCTCCTTCAGCGAACGGCGGGCGGCGTTGGTGCGGTCGTCGCGACCGATGATGCAAAGCGTGCTGTCTATCACCGTGCACGTATCGACGAGCAGATGGATGCCGGCCTCCTCGTAGAAAGCCCTGGCTCTTGGCACACGGCTGTAGTATTCGTGGTTGCCCAGACAGGCATAGACGGGCGCTTGGAGCCGTCGGAACTCCTCGGCCATGCCGTCGGCAAGGAGCGGACGGATGCTGTTATCGATGATGTCGCCTGCGATGAGGATGAGGTCGGGATGCTCGGCATTGACGAGGTCCACCCAGTGGGCGAACTCCCCGCGCCTGTGGTGGTAGCCAAGGTGCAAGTCGCTCATCATCACAATTTTGTAGTCCTTTGCCAAGGGCTTCTCCGTCGTGAGCGAGAGGGGCACGCGCGCCTTGTTGTGATGCTTGATGTTGCCCCACACCAAGAGCACGGCCATGCCGACAAAGATGCCCAGGGCTGTTGTCCCGTTCGACCGTAGCAGTCCGGCGGGAA
>CADCCR010000070.1 GCA_902799985.1 uncultured Bacteroidales bacterium
TCCTCTACAAGGCAGGCGTCGCAGCCATCTTCGGCCCCGGCACTCCTGTCCCCTACTCCGCTTGCGAGATGATGAAGATTCTCTTAGGAGAGGAATAAGCGACTGAAGGCTGACCCCTGAAGGTCAGCTTGCCCCTCTGCTGATAGCAATATCGGCAGAGGGGTTTTTGTTTTATGTCTGTCCAAGGGAATTAACGCAACATAAGTCGGTGAGGACATCGGCTCTGGCCGGAACAAGACGGCACAAGCCGTGGGGACAAACCTTTTCCAACGTGGCAACAAATCCTTCTGGGCTCGATACAAAATTATTTTCAAGGCTTGAAAATAATTTTCCTACCCGCTGCGCAGAGTTTGTCCCTTGCGCGGGAAGGAGTTCTGTAAGTGTGAATCGGAATTTATACGCGGTTGTCTTTAGGGAAGACAACTTGTGGCTTGAAGGTCTTTGCCTCCTCGAAGTCCATAAGTGCATACGACATGATGATGACAACATCGCCTACAAGCACCTTGCGGGCTGCTGCTCCGTTCAGGCAGATACAGCCCGAGCCGCGTTCGCCGCGGATGACGTATGTCTCGAAGCGCTCCCCATTGTTGTTATCCACGACTTGCACCTTCTCGCCCGCAATGATTCCTGCAGCATCCATCAGGTCTTCGTCGATGGTGATGCTGCCCATGTAATTGAGATTCGCCTCGGTCACGGTGACACAGTGCAACTTAGACTTCAGTACTTCTATAAACATAACGCCCCTCTCTAACTCCCCCAAAAGGGAGAATATAATTCTTTATTAATGATTCTTACTTTTAGCTGCCCCAACTTGCAATTCCCACCCATTTAGGGGAGGGTCAGGGAGAGGGGCTTTATTTGTATCTTATATGGTCTATCAGCCTAATCGGTTTCGTGCCACAGAAGACGGTGATGCAGCCCACGATGCTCGGAGCGTCGTCCCAGGAAGACACTTCCGCCAGGGTGTCGCCGTCCACGATGCTGAAGTATTGCACCTCAAGGCCGTCGATGTCATTGATGCCGTCAACGACATAGTCGTGCGTCTGCTGCACCGAGAGGCCGAGCGTACGGCTCTCCTTCATGATGCGGTAGATGTTGGCTGCCGTCGTGCGCTCCTGGTCGGTGAGGAGCGTGTTGCGGCTGCTCATGGCAAGGCCGTCGCTTTGGCGTACCACGGGACAGGGCACAATCTCGAGCTTGAAGCCGAGGTCGTCCACCATGCGACGGATGACGGCTATCTGCTGGTAGTCCTTCTCGCCGAAATAAGCACGGTCCGGCTCAACATAGGAGAGGAGCTTGCTCACCACCTGGCACACCCCGTTGAAGTGTCCGGGACGCATGGCGCCCTCCATGACACTGTCGGTGGGAGGATAACTGAACTGGCGAGTGTCCGGCTCGGGATAGACTTCGGCCACAGTGGGAGCGAAGGCAATGTCCGCGCCACACTTTTCGAGCAGCTGACAATCCGCTTCGAGTGTACGCGGATAGCGCTCCAGGTCCTTCGGGTCGTTGAACTGAGTTGGATTGAGGAAGATGCTCACCACGGTGACATCGTTTTCTGCAACACTCCTCACCACAAGCGAGGCGTGTCCCTCATGCAGAGCGCCCATCGTGGGCACAAAGCCTACGCTGTGTCCCTGCCTGCGATGCAGGTCCAGACAGTCGCGCAGCTTACTGATAGTTCTTACTATTTCCATGTCTGATTCGGAAAATCGTGCAAAGTAACACAGTTTTTATGAAATAAGAAAGCTTTTTGTGCATTATTATTCTAAAAAGTGTGAAAAGCAGCGGTTTTTCATTGTTTTTAGAAAAAATAGTTGTACCTTTGCATGATTCTAATGCACAAAACGGATGACTAAAGCCAAGAAGATACTCTTCGTCACACAAGAGATGTTGCCTTATGTGCCCGAGACGGAAATGGCTCTAATGGGCAGATACTTACCTCAAGCCACCCAGGAAGGAAGCCGCGAGGTGCGTTCCTTCATGCCCAAATGGGGCATCATCAACGAGCGTCGCAACCAACTGCACGAGGTCATCAGGCTAAGTGGCATGAACATCGTCGTGGATGACACCGACCACCCCCTCGTCATCAAGGTGGCAAGCATCACGGCGGCCAGGATGCAAATCTACTTCATCGACAACGATGACTTCTTTGCCGGGCGCAACATGCTGGTGGACAAGGACGGAAAAGAGTACGATGACAACGCCGAACGCGCTGCCTTCTTTGCCCGCGGCGTGCTGGAAACCATCAAGAAACTGAAGTGGACACCCGACATCATCCACTGCATAGGCTGGATGAGCGGCATCCTGCCCCTCTACCTGAAGACTGCCTATGCCGAGGAACCGTCGTTCCGCAACTGCAAAGTCATCTTCACCCCTTCTTCCCAGCCCCTCACGGCTCCCATCCCCGCCAACATGGACGGCATCATCGCCTTCCGCAATGCCACCATATCCGCCACACGCGGCCTCGGCGAGAAGAAGCTTGTGCCCATGCTCAACAAGCTTGGCATCAAGTTCTCCGACGGCATAGGCTTCCTTGCCGCCAGCCCCGAGCTCGAGAAGTATGCGGAAGGGCTCGGAAAGCCCTGCATGCAGCCGGTCGGCAAAGAAGACTTCGGCATCAGCTATCCACCTTTCTATGACAATATCTGGAACATTGGCAAAGAGGATGTTGAAGAACCGAAATAACAATCACCCCACTGCCAACGCATATCAGCATCACATGAAACATATCTTCCGGTCATGGTCTGCCGCCATTCTGGCCGTAGCACTCATTCTCATCAGTTGCGACGAGGACACGGGCACGATAGGCCTCTTCCCCGAGCAAGACGCCGTCAGCAGCTCAAGCACCAACGTCAACGTCCTTTCCAACGACCTGCTCAACGATGTCGTGCTGGCCGGCAGCAGCACCTGCTATCTGGGCAGGGTCATCGACCCCGAAACGGACGAGGCCATCACAGCCTCCTTCGCAGCACAATTCCACACCTTCGAGAACTTCACGTTCCCCAACCGCGCAAACATCATTCCCGCTGCGGACGGCTTGCTCTGCGACTCCGTTGAATTACGACTTTTCATCAAAAACACCTTCGGCGACAATAACAACCCCATGAAGCTGGAAGTCTGGCCCCTGAGCATGGACAACGACAAGCTGCTCAAGGAATCGGAAAGCCTCTACACCAACACCGACCTGTGGCAGTATGCCGACACACAGGGAGGCCCCGTGGCAACGAAAGTCTTCACCGCCACCGACTACATCCTCAGCGACGGACAGCGCAGCAGCAAAGGCTACTCCAGCAACGTGCGTATCATGCTCCCCCGCGAGATTGGCGAGGAAATCATGCAGGCATATTATGCCAATCCAAAGTTCTTCCGCGACTCGTACTCCTTCATCCGCAACGTATGCCCGGGCTTCCTCTTCCGCACCATCGGCGGCACCGGCACCATGCTCAACGTCGAGGTAAGCACCATGAACATCAACTTCCGATACACCGACCCAGCATATCCCGACTCGACGCTGTTGGGACTGGGCCGCTTCGCTGCAACGCCGGAAGTCATACAGAGCACACAGTTCGAAAGCAGCAACCTCGCCGGACTCATGAACAACGAAGAGTACACGATGCTGAAGACGCCGGCCGGCATCTGCACAGAGCTCGTCCTGCCCATCAACGACATCTACCGTGGACACGAGAACGACAGCATCAGCCGAGCTTCACTCACCCTGCTTCGCCTCAACAACCAGGACGAGGATGCACAGGACGACAACTATGCTCTTGGCATCCCGGGAAATCTGTTGCTCGTACGCAAGCAGAACCTCAATTCATTCTTTGAGAACCATCAGGTGGCCGACCTGCAACAGTCCTTCACCACAGCCTACCTGCCCATCTACAACTGCTACGACTTCAGCAACCTGAGCCGCCTCATCTCGTACATACAGCACGAGAAAATGGCTGGCATGAAAGCGCAGGGCATGACCGAAGCACAGTGGGAAGCAGCACATCCCGACTGGAACCGGGTGGTACTCGTCCCTGTCACGGTCTTCTCCACGAACGACGCTTACGGCAATTCTTCGCCCGTCTCCGTCACACAGGACCTGAGCCTCTGCAGCACAAAGCTGGTTCGCGGCACAGCTGCCAAGCCTATCAAGATGCAAATCTTCTACAGCAGATTCTCCGGCAAATAGGGAGAATCCGCACATAACCATAACTTAAATAATAAGAAACACAATGAAACACCTCGTTTACATCGCAGTCATGTTCGTCTGCCTGGCAGTCGGCATGCCCACCACCGCACAGGCTGGAGCCAAGCGGGACGCACGTGTCGCCTACGTCCTGAAGAACCTCAGACTTAAGAGCGACGTAGAGGCCAAGTTCAAACCATTGCTCGAAGCCTTCCTCAAGGAGCTCTCCGACGTGAAAGACCCCTATGAGGACCTCAAGGACGAGCTGCAGGATGCCATCGACGCTAACAAGCTTACCGCTGCACAGTGCGACAAGCTCTTCGAGCTGAAGCAGAAACAGGAGGAGCAGGAACCGGCAGTTCTGCGCAAATGGTACGCTAAATTCAAGACAGTCATCACTACACAGCAGGCCTACAAGGCGATGAAGCTCAGCGACGACAAGCTGAAGTAAACTGATTTTCTTTTCGGCGGGGCGGATGACGCCACGTGGAGCATCGCCAGTACTACCGTGGAGAAACTCCAGTACCACCGTGGTAGTACTGGAGTTTTCCCATGGTGGTACTGGCAACGCGGCAGCAAGCGTAGTATGCTGCCCAATCGTAAACAAACAGTGAAAACGTAAATCTCATATATGGCAACAACAGACGACAAGAAGATCATCTTCTCGATGGTCGGGGTGAGCAAAGTCATCCAGCAGAATCAGAAGCAGGTCCTCAAGAACATCTATCTCTCCTTCTTCTACGGAGCCAAGATAGGCATCGTGGGCATGAACGGCGCGGGCAAATCGACGTTGATGAAGATTATTGCCGGCATCGAACAGCAATATCAGGGCAACGTGGTGTGGAGTCCGGGCTACAGCGTGGGCTATCTGGAGCAGGAGCCCAAGCTCGACGACGACAAGACGGTCATCGAGGTGGTGAAGGAAGGCGTGCAGCACATCGTGGACGCCTTGCAGGAATACGAAGAGATAAACCAGAAGTTCGGCCTGCCCGAGTACTACGAGGACGAGGACAAGATGAACCAGCTCTTCGCTCGGCAGGGCGAGTTGCAGGACATCATCGACAGCACCGACGCCTGGAACCTCGACAGCAAGCTGGAACGGGCTATGGATGCCCTTCGCTGCCCGCCTGCCGACCAGCCGATTCGCGAGCTGAGCGGTGGCGAACGCCGTCGCGTAGCACTCTGCCGCCTGCTCTTGCAGAAGCCCGACGTCCTGCTGCTCGACGAGCCGACGAACCACTTGGATGCCGAAAGCATCGACTGGCTCGAACAGCATCTCACACAATATGAGGGCACGGTCATCGCCGTGACGCACGACCGCTACTTCCTCGACGACGTGGCCGGCTGGATTCTAGAACTCGACCGCGGCGAAGGCATTCCCTGGCAAGGCAACTACTCTTCGTGGCTCGAGCAGAAGACGAAGCGCATGGAGCAGGAAGAGAAGGTGGCAAGCAAGCGCCGCAAGACGTTGGAGCGCGAGCTGGAATGGGTGCGCATGTCGCCCAAGGCACGTCAGGCAAAGGGCAAGGCGCGTCTGAACAGCTACGACAACAGAAGGAGCGCGAGGAAAAGCTCGAAATCTTCATCCCCAACGGGCCGCGACTGGGCAATAAGGTCATCGAGGCACACGGCGTCTGCAAGGCTTTCGGCGAGAAGACGCTGATAAAGGACCTCGACTTCATGCTTCCGCCGGGCGGCATCGTGGGCGTCATCGGTCCCAACGGCGCAGGCAAGACGACCCTCTTCCGCATGATAATGGGCTTGGAAAAGCCCGATGCCGGAACTTTCGAAGTGGGCGAGACGGTCAAGATATCTTATGTGGACCAGAGCCACGCAGACATCAAGCCCGAGCTCTCCGTCTATCAGGTCATCAGTCAGGGCAACGAGCTGATGCGCATGGGCGGTCGCGACGTCAACTGCCGCGCCTACCTGAGCCGCTTCAACTTCAGCGGAGCGGACCAGGAGAAGAAGTGCGGCGTGCTCTCCGGCGGTGAGCGAAACCGTCTGCACCTCGCCATGGCGCTCAAGCAGGAAGGCAACGTCCTCTTACTCGACGAGCCGACCAACGACATCGACGTCAACACGTTGCGTGCCCTCGAAGAAGGCTTGGAGAACTTCGCCGGCTGTGCCGTGGTCATCAGCCACGACCGTTGGTTCCTCGACCGCATCTGCACCCACATCCTCGCCTACGAAGGCGACGGCAACGTCTTCTACTTCGAAGGCAGCTACACCGACTACGAGGCCAACAAACTCAAGCGCCTCGGACTGGAAGAACCGAAGAGAATAAGGTACAGGAAGTTGATGGAGGATTAAAAGGGGCAAGGAGCATGGAGCAAGGAGCAAGAGGATAGCATTTAGAAGCTCATGCAGAAAAGTATTCTCTTGCCCCCTGCCCCCTGCCCCTCGCCCCAAATAATTACAATATGATTATTATTAAGGATAAAGAATACGGCGGCGAGCGGCCGCTCTACACCTTGCACGACGCACGGCTGGAACGTGTGACCATCCATCTGGGCGAGTCGAGCATCAAGGAAAGCGGCAACATCGAAGCCTACGACTGCACGTTCCAGGGCAAGTATGTCTTTTGGGAGTGTCGCGGCTTCCTTGCCGAGAGGTGTCACTTCGAAGCGTCGGCACGCTCCTCGCTCTGGTACAGCGAGAACGGCACGCTCCGTGATTGCTTGGTGGACGCGCCGAAGATGTTCCGCCGCATGAAAGGCATCGACCTCCAGAACTGCCGCTTCACCGACGCCCAGGAGACGCTGTGGGACTGCGACCGCGTCAGCATCCGTAACTGCCAGATACAGAACGCCGACTACTTCGGCATGCACACCGACAACGTCCGCATCGACCGCCTGCACCTCGACGGCAACTATGGCTTCCAGTACAGCAAGAACGTAGAGATAAAGAACTCCGTGCTCAACACGAAGGATGCCCTTTGGGAATGCGAGAACGTCACGATTACCGACAGCGAAATCAACGGCGAATACCTCGCTTGGTACAGTAAGGGCCTGACCCTCATCCGCTGCCACATCACGGGCGAGCAGCCGCTCTGCTACTGCGAGAACCTCACCCTCGTGGACTGCACCTTCGGCGACGATGCCAACCTCATGCTGGAGTACAGCACCGTCCAAGCCACCATCAAGGGCAACGTCCACAGCATCAAGAACCCCACCAGCGGCAGCATCACCGTCAGCGGCCGCATCGGAGAAATCATCATCGACGAGAACCAGAAGGCACCGGCTGACTGCATTATCAAAGATTCTGCTGTTGGAAGTTAAAAGAGGAAGTTAAAAATGGAAGTTAATTCGCTACGCTCATGGAAGTTAAAAAGGACAATACCATACTCACATTCAGCTTCCATCTCTATCGTCCAGCACGAAGTGCTTAACTTCCAGCCTGCTTGCAGGCTTAACTCCCACTTTAACTCCCATTTTAACTCCCGATTTTTCATTTCATGAACTACACGCAGAGTAAAGACCAGTTGCTCTCGCTCATACGCGAAGGCGGTAAGCTCGACACGATATCGCAGGTCAAGCTTGCCGCCTTGCTCAGTTTCCCCAGCATGATGGCCCAGCTGGTGCACATCATGATGCAGTACATCGATGCGAGCATGGTGGGCAGCCTCGGCGCACACGCCAGTGCCAGCATCGGACTGGTCAGCACCACGATATGGCTCTTCGGCAGTCTCTGCTCGGCGGCTAGCGTGGGCTTCTACGTCCAGGTGGCGCACAGGATAGGTGCCTGCGACTTTGCCGGAGCACGACAAGTACTCAGACAGAGTTTCCTATCCTGCATTCTGTTTGCCCTCGTGCTCAGCGGCATCGGCGTAGGCATCAGCAGCTCCCTGCCCCATTGGCTGGGCGGAGGCGAGGACATCTGCCACGACGCAAGCCTCTACTTCATGTTCTTCTCCATGTGCCTGCCCTTCTCGATGCTCAACTCGCTCTGCGCCGGAATGCTGAGATGCAGCGGCAACATGCACATACCAAGCTTGTTGAACATGGGCATGTGCCTACTCGATGTGGTCTTCAACTGGCTGCTCATCTTCCCCTCGCGCACCTATCATTTACCATTTAACCATTTACCATTTACCGATTTCAATTCCCAATGGTCAATGGTCAATGGTCAATGGTCAATAACGATACCCGGCGCGGGCCTCGGCGTGGCGGGAGCCGTATTGGGTACAGCCCTGGCCTTCGTCATCTGCTCGGGGCTGATGTGCTACTTCACGGTGGTGCGCAGCAAGGAGCTCTCTCTCCGGCAGGACAGCGGCACCTTTATTCCGCAACTGAGCACCTTGCGCGAGGGCATCCGCATCGCCGCGCCCATTGCCGTGGAGCACGTCATACTGTGCGGTGCACAGATTGTGAGCACCATTATCGTTGCACCGCTCGGCACGGTGGCGATTGCTGCCAACAGCTTCGGCATCACAGTGGAAGCACTCTGCTATATGCCGGGCTATGGCATCGCGGACGCTGCCACAACGCTTGTCGGACAGAGCCTCGGCGCCGGACGCCGCCTGCTGGCACGCAGTCTGGGGCGCATCACACTGGGCATGGGAATGGGCATGATGACGCTGATGGCCGTCGTGATGTACACCACATCGCCTGCCCTCATGACGCTCATGACGCCCGATCCCGACGTACAGAGGCTGACGGTGCAGATTCTTCGCATCGAGGCCTTCGCCGAACCCATGTTCGCCGCCAGCATCGTCTGCTACGGCATATTCGTTGGAGCACGCGACACGCTGATTCCCTGCACGATGAACCTCTCGAGCATCTGGCTGGTGCGCATTGTCCTGGCCTACTTCCTGGCCTCCACAATGGGGTTGCGCGGCGTTTGGATTGCGATGGCTGTAGAGCTCTGCTTCCGTGGCATCATCTTCCTCATCAGGTTCCGTGGCAACAGCTGGCTCAATAAAGCTCCGAATAAAACGACAAAAAAATAGCGCAGAGCTCCTTGCCGTGTCTGGCAAATCGCCCTGCGCTTTTTTAATAAGCGCCTCGCGCTTCCGGATTAAGCGCCTTGCGCTTCTGAAATAAGCGCACGCCGCTTCCTCAGGAACCCTTCACGATTCTTGTCAAAGGAGTTCAGGAGTAAAGGAGACTCTCCTGAAAAAACTCCTTGACTCCTTAGAGATAGTTTCCTGCGACTGGGACTATTTCTCTGTCTAAGGAGTCTAGGAGTAGAGGACTCTCTTCGAAAAAAAACCTCCTTGACTCCTTGACTCCTTAGAGTTATACCTCTTTGTAGGAGGCTATTTTGTCTTGATGCAGAGTTCGTCGAGCTGCTGCTGGTCGATTGGACCGGGAGCATCGAGCATGACGTCGCGTCCGCTGTTGTTCTTGGGGAATGCGATGCAGTCGCGGATGCTGTCGAGCTCTGCGAAGAGGCTAACGAAGCGGTCCAGTCCGTAGGCCAGTCCGCCGTGTGGGGGTGCGCCGTACTTGAAGGCGTTCATCAGGAAGCCGAACTTCTGCTGTGCCTGTTCGGGTGTGAAGCCCAGTATCTCGAATATCTTCTGCTGCAGCTTGGCATCGTGGATACGGATGCTGCCGCCGCCTACCTCAACGCCGTTCACCACCATGTCGTAGGCATTGGCACGGACGCTGGCGGGGTCTGTGTCGAGCAGAGGAATGTCCTCGGGCTTGGGAGAGGTGAACGGATGGTGCATGGCCATGAGGCGCTGCTCCTCGTCGCTCCACTCGTACATCGGGAAGTCGATGACCCAGAGGCACGAATACTTGCTCTTGTCGCGCAGTCCCATGCGGCTGCCCATCTCGAGACGGAGCTCGCTGAGCTGCTTGCGTACCTTCATCGCGTCGGGGCCACAGAGGATGAGGATGAGGTCGCCGGCCTTGGCGTTCATCTTCTCCTTGAGCACCTCGAGCACCTCGGGCGTATAGAACTTATCGACGGAGCTCTTCACGCTGCCGTCCTCACCGACGCGGGCATAGACGAGACCTCTGGCGCCCACCTGCGGACGCTTCACGAAGTCGGTCAGCTGGTCGAGCTGCTTGCGTGTATAGACTGCCTGACCTTCGCAGCAGATGGCACCGATGTAGGCTGCCTCGTCGAAGACCTGGAAGCCTGCGGGGAAGATGCTCTCCACCGTCTCGCGCGAGGCGTTGTCGGGCTGGTTGTTCTTCAGTTCGACGAACTTCATGCCGAAGCGTGTGTCGGGCTTGTCGCTGCCGTAGTACTTCATGGCATCGGCCCACGTCATGCGCGGCAGTTCGGGGATGTCGATGCCCTTCAGCGTCTTGAAGAGGTGACGGCTCATGCCTTCGAACATCTGCAGGATGTCTTCCTGCTCGACGAACGACATCTCGCAGTCAATTTGCGTGAACTCGGGCTGACGGTCAGCACGAAGGTCTTCGTCGCGGAAGCACTTCACGATTTGGAAGTAGCGGTCCATGCCGCTGACCATGAGCAGTTGCTTCAGCGTCTGCGGGCTTTGGGGCAAGGCATAGAACTGGCCGGGGTTCATGCGGCTGGGCACAACGAAGTCGCGAGCGCCCTCCGGCGTGCTGTTCACCAGGACAGGCGTCTCTATCTCGAGGAAGCCGTGCTGGTCGAGGTAGCGGCGCACCTCGAAGGCAAACTTGTGGCGCAACTCGAGGTTCTTGCGAACGCAGGGACGGCGAAGGTCGAGGTAGCGGTACTTCATGCGGAGGTCGTCGCCACCGTCGCTCTCCTCCTCAATCGTGAAGGGAGGCGTCAGGCTCTCGTTCAGTATGTTCAACTCGCTGACGAGAATCTCGATGTCGCCAGTCGGAAGGTTCTTGTTCTTCGAATAACGCTCGGCCACCGTGCCTGTTGCCTGAAGCACGAACTCTCGTCCCAGGCGTCCGGCCTTCTGGCGAAGCTCCTCGGGAGCGTCCTCGTTGAAAGCCAGCTGTGTGATGCCGTAGCGGTCTCGCAGGTCAACAAACGTAAGCGCACCCAGGTTGTGGACGCTCTGCACCCAGCCTGCCAGGGTGACTTTCTCTCCTATGTTGGCGAGTCGAAGCTCGCCGCATGTCTTTGTCCTATACATTATATAATATAAATATTTATTGGGGGAGTTAAAGAAGAAGTAAAAAGGGAAGTAAACTCGCTTCGCTCGTAGAAGTTAATTCGCTTCGCTCAAGGACAATAGCTTAGGTTCCCAAGAGAATTGTCCAGCACGAAGTGCTTAACTTCCCGCCTGCGCAGCAGGCTTAACTTCTATTTTAACTTCCATTTTAACTTCCATTTAACAGCAAAGGATGAACTGTCATCCAGCTCATCCTTCTTACCTTGTACGCCCTCAGGGGCTCGAACCCTGGACCCATTGATTAAGAGTCAATTGCTCTACCAACTGAGCTAAGGACGCATGCAAAACTTTTCTTTCTCTGTACGCCCTCAGGGGCTCGAACCCTGGACCCATTGATTAAGAGTCAATTGCTCTACCAACTGAGCTAAGGACGCATGTCTTTGTTGTTTTGCGGGTGCAAAGGTATGAACTTTTCTTTAATCCGCCAAATGTTTTTACGTATTTTTTTGCTTCTATGTGAGAGAATACATCTGTGAGGGCGTCTTACGTTTCAAGATGTCAAGCCCGAAGTCCACTCCGGGGATGATGCCGTGCTGCCGCAAAATAGTCTCTACGGTCTTGCGGGCAAGCTCGGGATGATTGTTTTCCTCGCTCAGATGGCAGAGCCATACATGGCGAAGTTGCGGCGTTGCATATTCGGCCAGCAACATGGCCGCCTGCTCGTTGTTCAGGTGTCCCTTGTCGCTGCTGATGCGCTCCTTGAGGAAAGGCGAGTACTTGCCCATCATGAGCATGTTGATGTCGTGGTTCGCCTCCAGCACCAGATAGTTGGCCAGACCGACCTGCTCGCGTATGGTGTCTGTGATGTGCCCCACATCGGTGATGAGGCAGAAGCGAACTCCGTCGGCCTCCACGACATAGCCCACACAGTCGCGACTGTCGTGCGGCACATCGAACGACGTCACGCGCAAGTTCCCCACCTCCAGCGTCGTCCCCTTCTCGAAGACCAACATACGCAAGGCAGGCACCTTTATCTTCAGGCAACGGTTGATGGCAATGCCTTCATGCACCAGCTGCGTTGCATGTATGGTTTTGCCATAGTCCGTAGCAAGACTACCCACAGCCTTGATGTGGTCTGCATGGTCATGCGTAATGAACACTGCATCTATGTCTTCCTCCAAACTGATTCCGTTGTCCTTGAGATGCTTCTTCAGGGTTCGGGTGCTGATGCCTGCATCGAGCAGGATAGATGTATCACCCGACTGAAGCAGGTAGCAGTTTCCGCTGCTACCAGAACCCAGTGACATGAATTTCATCTTTCGTTATTATTTTCATGCACAAAGTTAAGGAAAAGTATGAAATGATGCAAGTTTTTGTTTATATTTCTACATCTTTCCTGACATTTTTATCCAAGATAGGCAACAGAACCGTTCTTTTATGCATTATTTCGTGCACTTCAAGGGAAAAAACATCTCTTTCACTTTGTACTTAAAAATAAATTTGCTAAATTTGCAGGCAGAAAGTGATAAATACAGAAATTAATCTATTAACAACTAAACTCTACACAAATGAAGAAAACACTACTACTTTGTGCTGCTGCGCTGTTCTCTCTTATGGCAAGCGCAGGCGACGGCCTTGTGCCAGTCGGAGCAAACATTATCGTGTTGCCTTCTTCCTATTGGGACAACGACATCGAGTGGAAGGCATGGACCTGGGTTTACAACTCGGGACAGGATTACGGAGAATGGAACGAGCGTAACTCAAACTACAACTGGATTGTAGGCGAGCCCGAACCCGATGCCAATGAGAAAAAATGGTTTGAGCCAGGCTTCGACATGGGTCCCAAGGAAGGTGACACGAACTTCGACCTTACCGACGACGATGGGAATCCCCTGCCCATCCTCTGGGAAGAGCACACAGCTCCCTACAGCTCTGACAATCCCTGGAACGGCCGTCCCTCTTACCAGTGGACAACCGGCAGCGTCATTGCTGACATCTATGTACGCCGCACCTTCACGACCGACCAGCTCCTTTCCGGTCCCGTCTATCTGGCTTGCGGCCACGACGATGCCCCCTGCGAGTATATCCTCAACGGTGACACCATCTTCGCCCGCACAGGTATCGAAGGAGAGTGGTACGACGACGGAGGTTTGGTTCACTACCAGAACGGTTGGAACAATGCCGAGTACATCAAGCTGACCGACGAGCAGAAGGCTCTCATCAAGCTGAACGGCGAGGAGAACGTACTTGCCTTCCACGTTCACCAGAACTGGGGCGGTGCCTTTGCCGACTGCGGTCTCTACACCAAGCTGGAGGGCGGCCTCGACATGGGCTTCACCACACCTTGGGAGGGCAAGGTCCTCTTCAACAATACCGGTGGTTACAACCGCGACGGCCAGTCGCCCAGCAACAACCCCAAGCACCCCTGGTCTGCTCTCTACGAGGCTCAGGAAGGCGACGTCTACTCGTTCGTCATTCCCGGACACAGCGAGGAGGATTCTCCCTGGATGGAACAGCTCCACTTCAAGACTCCTATCAGGATTCAGGACGGCCACAGCTACAACTTCAAGACAAAGCTGGAAGCTGACAAGCCCTTCACCACTGTCATCGTGAAGCTCACCGACAACGACGACGATGATATCGAGCTGGCTTACGAGGAATTCGAGATTAACCCCGAAGAGCCCACAGAGGTTGAGATATACTTCAATGGCATGGAGGTCAACAACTTCAAGGTTGCATTCGACTTCGGCGGCGGTCAGGACAGCACTAAGGTCACCATCAAGGAGATGTCTCTGGTCGACACCGACGAAGAGAAGGAACTCTGGATTGGCACACACTACTTCAACTTCATCGACATGAACAACTATGTAGTGAAGTACACAATCTGGGACGATGAACTTAACGACGGCGAAGGCGGCTATCGCGACGCTACCGACGAGGAGAAGGAATGGGCCGAGGTAGAGATTTCCTACGAGTCTGCCAACGCTCCCGAGATTGAGGGCCGCAAAGAGACCTTGGCTTGGACTATGGCTGACTTCGACGACTCCATGTGGGACGAGCAGATGATGCCTACCGGCAGCGCAAACTACATGCCCGAACAGCAGAGCATCTGGCCCAGTGGTATTCTGGAAGCTACCGAATGGAGCTCCAACTACTGGATTCGCCGTAACTTCGAGCTCGACAAGATCAACGACCGTCTTTCCTATGAGCTGAACGTCTGCCACGATGACGTTTACGAGACATACGTCAACGGCCACCTGCTGCAGAAGAACGTAGGCTGGACCAACGGTAAGAATCCCGTACAGGTTCACATTCCTGCCAAGTACCTCAACGTGGGTAAGAACGTCATCGCTACCTACATCCAGCAGAACTGGGGCGGCTACTTCTACGACTGCGGTATCAACGTCACCGAGGTTAACTACGAGGAGTGCGTCAAGCTGTTCAACGACGCTATTGCATACGCCAAGACCGACACATTGCTGACCAACGCCATGAAGGCAAAAGTTCAGGCAATCATCGCAAGGGCACAGCAGTTCTTTGCCGAGAACAAGAACGATGCAGCCGAGCTGAGAAGCTATGCTCGCGACTCCATCAGACCCAACGTGAACACCATCTTCGCTTACAGCGCCAGCGTAAAAGCCTTGAAGGACACTTACGACATCTGTCGCGTAATGGAGGACAAGGGTTACTGGGGCACTGCTCTCACCGATGTGGCAGCAGCTCTCGACACTTGCGCTACCGCAAACCAGCTCAACACCTACATCAATGCTCTGCGCAACGCCCGCAAGGCTACGGCTATGGAGCGTCACACCGAGAAGTACGTGGGTAGCGTGCCCGAAGCTGTCAGCATCGAAGAAGTTGGAGAGTATGACCCCTCAGAGGATTTCCGTCCTAAGTACTATATATATAATGTAGGCGCGAAGAACTTCCTCGGCGGCGGCGAGGCTTGGGGTGCACACATTGCCCTCGAGTACATCTCCAACCCGATGATGCTTGTTCAGGCAAGGCGTGATATCGTTGACGAGGAAGGCGAACCCACCGGCGAAGAGGAAGACATCCAAGGTGCATACTACAGCGAGACCTTCCGTCCCAACGGTGCATATGGTGTTATGGACTTCCTGGGCTGGAACGGCTTTGTTGACGTAGGCATGGGCAACAACAAATGGGAGCTCATCCCCGTCGAGGGCAAGGAGAACGTCTACAACATTGCCCAGTTCGGTGAGACCTTCACAGAGGCAGGCAAGACCTATGCCGGCACCGAGTACGAGGCAGGCGGCAAGAAGCTGCTCGGTCTGCGTAACGGCGACAACAGCTTTGCTCCCTCCTACTATGTGGTTGATACCGACATGCACGATGCCAGCTTGGAGACCAACCAGTGGATGTTCATCACTCGCGAAGAATTGCTCGGCCTCATCGCCACAGCAAGCGAGACGAACCCCGTCGACCTCTCCTTCCTCATCCAGAACCCCGGCTACGACCAGCGCTGGAGCATCGACCAGTGGATCTTCTACAATGGCAGTGTATGGGGACGTGGCGGCGACCATGCCAACTTCGTTCTCGAATCATACAACTCCGATGAGTTCAACAACTATCAGGACATTTGGCCGGAAGAAGCTGAAAAAGCACTGCCTGCAGGTACCTACGTGCTGAGCGTACAGGGCTACTACCGCGACGGCATCGAGCAGAAGCACGTCGAGAAGGTGCTCGCTGGCGAGGAGATTCTGCAGCGTTCACTCATCTATGCTGGTTCTTATCTCTATGATGAAGATCCTGAAGCATGTGAGACCATACCTCTCATGCCAATCCACATCGAGGCTAACAAGGTTCCTGGCATCGGCTTCACCTTCGGCGGTCTGAGCATGCCCGGCACATACAGCGGTCAGCCCATGTCTGCTTGCGAACAGGCAGCAAACGAGTACTTCCAGTATGGCCTCTACCAGAACAAGCTTGCCTTCACCATCCCCGAAGACGATCCCGGCCACGTTGCCATTGGTGTCATCAAGGAATACTCCGAAGACAGACTTGGCGGCGACTGGATTGTAATGGACAACTGGCGTCTGAAGTACTACGGTGCTGGTGAAATTCAGGATCCCGATGCCATCAAGGGCATTGTTTCCGACGAGATTAACAAGGGCACCAAGGCCAGCAAGGGCATCTACAACCTCCTTGGCCAGAAGATGAGCAAGACTCAGCAGGGTGTGAACATCGTCGGCGGCAAGAAGATTGTCAGGAAGTAACACACTTCATACAAACTCTCACAGAGGGGTGCGTCAAGCAATTTGGCGCACCCCTCATTATATATATACGCGAGGCGTAACACGAAGCGGCGTGCGCTTCTGAAATAAGCACAGGGCGCTTCCGAAAGCGACCCCTCTCCGTCTCCCCCGAGGGGGAGTGAATGTCGCCGCAAAGGAAGCCTCCCCTCGGGGAGGTTTGGTAGGGGTCTCCGAGATAAGC
>CADCCR010000071.1:0-10861 GCA_902799985.1 uncultured Bacteroidales bacterium
CTCCACATTCTCGGTGCGGAATACTTTTGACAGGTTTTCAATCTTAATCATTTTGTTGTATATTATTTCAGTTTTAATACTTCATTGTCCTTGAATGCTTCGTAACCACTGGTGATGACTCGTTCGCCGGGGTCCAGTCCATCCTCCACTTCGTAGAACTGAGGGTTCTGGCGACCGATGCGGATGTTGCGCCGATAGGCTGTGGTGCCGCTCTTGTCGAGCACGAATATCCAGTTGCCACCAGTAGTTTGGAAAAAGGTGCCCTTTGGGATGAGGATGGCCTTGGAGGGTTTACCTAATTCAAGGTTCAGATAATAGGTTTGACCGGAACGGATATTGGCGGGGCGTGTGCCCGTGAATACCAGGTCGGTGCGGAACTTGCCTTGGCGAACCTCGGGATAGATCTTGCGGACGGTGAGGTCGTACGTCTTTCCATCACGTTCGAAGGTAGCAGAGAGACCTACCTTGATGCGGTCGATGTAGTGTTCATCTATCTGTGCTTCAATTTTGAAGTCACTCAAATCATTAACCTGACCTATCGTCTGCCCGGGAGTGATGCTTTGACCAAGCTCAACATCCAGCAGACCTAACTCGCCATCAATCGTGGAGCGTACCTCCAGCTTACTTTTGCGCTCGCGTACCAGCACAACGTTGCGTTGCATGTTGGCAAGATTGTCCTCCATCTGCTCCATCTGGATGCTGCGGTACTGGGCATCCTTTTTCAGTCGCTCACCGATGAGTGTCTGCTTTTTCATGGCCAAGTCATAGTCCTCCTTTGCCTGAAGATATGTTTCTTTTGAGATGAGTTTTTCTTTGTAGAGTCGCTCGTTCTGCTCATGGGCTCTGCGCTTGCGCACCACATCCATCTCGAGCGAGGCATTCTCTGTCTCGTTGTTCAGTTTGTCCTGCTGCATGGCTACCTGCGTGTTTCGCAAGAGGTTCTGCTTTTCTGCCAGTTCGGCTTCGGCATTGAGTATCTGCAGGTCAAGGCTGCTATTAGAGAGACGGATGATGACATCGCCTTTCTTTACAGCTTGACCTTCCTCTGCCACCTTCTCCGTCACGATGCCACCCTCCTCGGGAGAAATGTGCACCACTTGGATGGGGATGACCGTTCCATTCAGACGTACATAGTCCTTGAATTCTCCCTGCGTGACTTCGCTTATGGTGACATCCTCAGCATCAACTTGCAGGGTACTCTGGTGATTGCCGAAGAGAATCCATAGCAGTACAATCAGCACGAATGCACCTCCTGCTATGTAAGGGATGTGCTTCTTCCGGAGACCTCGTTTTTTCTCTATTATTCTGTCCATAGGGGTGTTCCTTTGTAATAGTTCAATATACGCGTCTTGTATAAGTATGTAAGCCGGCATTGCAAAAGTTGAGCCTTGCTCTGTAGCAGAGTGACTGTTTGCGTCTGTACATCGATGGAGGAAGCAAGTCCCTCTTCGTACTTTCGGATGGTCAAGCGTGATGCAATGCTGTCTGACTCCACTTTTGCCTTCATCTTCTCTGTTTCCTTGCGGCTGTTCTCCTGATCCGTAATGGCTTCCTGTATTAGTCTTTGTAGTTCGTTACTTCGATACTCTAATTCTTCCTCTGCCCGTTTGACATTGTTACGCTGTCGGCGAATGTTGGTAAGTGTGTTCAACCTGTTAAATATCGGAATGGAGAGCGAGGCATAGACATACTGACCGGCATTGTTGCGGAATTGTTCGCCGAAACTTGTAGCAAGCGATACATTCAGTTGCTTATAGTACGTGGTAGAGACACCGGCTCCTAAAGATACGGATGGGAACAAGGCAGCTTTGCTGGATTGGTATGCAAACTTGGCTGACTGTAAATTGTATTCTGCTTGCCTGATGTCTGGATTAAGGAACTTTGCACGCTCATAAATTCCGGAGTCTTCGGCTAAGTTAAGTTCCAAGGATTCTTCCTCACAGTCTGCAATTTCAAGTATATCATCTATCGGGTAATTCATCAACTGCTTCAATGTCAAGATAGCACTGTCGTATAACCCTTGCTGGTGAATCACTTCGTAGTCATCGGCAGCGTATGTGGCTTGCATCTGTGCCACATCGGCTTCTCCCTTTTGTCCAACTTCTGCCATGACCTTTGTCTGGTGGAGGAGCATCTCGCTCTCCGCGCGTTTTTGTGTGGATATGTCTATACATCCCTTATAATATAGCGCGAGCACGTAAGTCTCCAGAACCCTCTGTGCTGTGGCATCTTTCTGTGCCATCAACTTACTTTTTCCCATCAATACATTTGCCATTGCTGCACGCAGATTGTTGTAGCGTTGGAATCCGTCAAAGACAGGGATGCCTACACTCAGCCCATACGAATTGTAGAATGTGCTGACACTGGTGTAGGTGTTTGTCTCTGGGTCAATGGCGCGACCAAAGTTGTACTGTCCTCCGATGTTTCCTTCTGCTGCAGGCAGGAATGAACCGATTGCCCTTACCTTTTCTGCCTTGTAGTCGTCAAAACCAATACTCTGCAGGCGCACCTCATGATTATGAGTGACAGCATACTGAATGCAATCATCGACTGTCCACGGCTCCAGGCCATATCCATTGAGGCTGCATATAATTAATATGTACGTCAGTCTTTTCATTTTGCTGTTTTTGTACTGCAAAATTACAATCAAGGTCATAAATAGCAATGGTTTTTCACCTCGCCAAAGTACGATTGTATTAAAACAATACACTTTTCTGTATTAAAATAATACACTTTCACGCTACGATGTGGGTATTTTCACAAAAAAGCATTACCTTTGCAACCAAGGAAAGTAGACGACTATGCATGCAAGCGTCCTAAGGATGAAGTGTTGGTTGTACCTATCGGTTGCTTAAAAGATTAAGGAATATATGGCAAACTACGGAACAATACTTGTTGTGGATGACAATACGTCCATATTCACAACGCTGGAAATATGTCTGGATGGTGTGTTTAACCGCATACTGACCCTCACAAAGCCTGAAAGCATTCTGACCACATTGGAACAGGAGGCGGTTGACATTATTCTGCTTGACATGAATTTTTCTCTTGGTGTGAATAATGGTCAGGATGGATTACTGTGGGTACAGGCGATTCACCGCAGACATCCTGATATTCCTATCGTATTGATGACTGCATACGCAGATGTGAAACTAGCAGTCAAAGGTTTGAAGAGTGGTGCAGTTGACTTTGTAGCCAAGCCATGGGATAATCACGAACTTGTCCGTGTGCTGAAGGATGCCATTGATGCCAACACCGAAGTTATACCATTGGAAAAGATGGAAGAGGAACATGTCCGCAAGGTGGTTGACAAATGCCGTGGCAATATCAGCAAGGCTGCGGAATTGCTTGAGATTTCTCGTCAAAGACTATACAAAAAGTTAGGCAAATGACAATGGTTGCAATTTTCGTCATCGTCCTTATCTTGGCTGGTATAGTGTTCTTTTTTCACCACCAGAACAAACTGAAATTACGTGCCCGACTGATGCGTGAAGCTGTGAGAAACCATGAATTTACGTTTCGTCTACCAGTCAAAGGACTATTCTACGGAGAAAAGGCATTGCAAGAAGCTCTGAATGATTTGGGACAGGACATCAACAAGTTGGTGGCACAAAAGGAAGTGGAATCCTGGCAAAAACTTACGCGTGTGCTTACCCATGAAATAATGAATGTGAGCACTCCAATCCAGAGTATTAGTCAGGCGTACCTTGAACATCCAAAGGTTATAGGTACATCGTTGGAGAAGGGCATCCATGCCATCAACGATGCAGCTGTTGGCTTGGTGACATTTGTAGATAGTTATCGCAAGCTAACTCAGCTTCAAGAACCTGTAATCTCAACTCTGCGGCTGAAAGACTTTCTCGCGGGAATCATGGAATTATATCCCGATATAGCCTGGACAGTAGATGTTCCACCAGATGCTGCCCCCCGCACAGACGAATCGCTCCTGCGCCAAGTCGTCGTAAACATCGTAAAAAACGCAGCCGAAGCCGATGCCAAGAACATAGAATGCAGATGGCATGAGTCTGCACTACGCATCAGTAATGACGGAACACCCATTCCGGCAGAGGTAAGGAGAGACATCTTCATCCCGTTCTTCACTACCAAAAGCACGGGTATGGGCATAGGTCTTGCCCTGTCACGACAAATCGTCACCATGCTAGGCTGCTCGCTCGAACTCCAGGATAAAGCTGATACCGGCTATCACACTACATTCATCTTGAAATTTGAGTGACAACCTGCCTGAAGGCAACGGAGGCAGTTCATAGTTAAGAGTTCATAGTTAAGAGTTCATAGTTAAGCTACGACATGAACTTTCTTTGTTCGGTAGGATTTGCAATCCGACCGTAGGGATTATAGGGATTTATAATCCCGCAACTATTCTCATGTCGGCATTACAAATGCCTATATTCACTTCTGGTGGATTGCAAATCCGCCAGAACAGGGGGCACACTGAGGCAGTTCATAGTTAAGAGTTAAGAGTACATAGTCCATAGTTGAAAGTTCACAGTTAAGAGTTAAGAGTTCACCATTCGTAATTGACTGTTGAGCTACGCACTTCTTCGATAACAACGGCATCAAGGGTAATAGGAAACATTTCCTCTGGATTCATACTTGTTCCACCCCAAGATAAATCATATATCTTGAACAAATAAGTATATGAATAGCCAGACTGCCAAGAAGTATATTTCGCTGGAACCTGAGCTGTTGCTCCCTTTATGTTGATAATCTCACCACTTCCATCTGTGCTGACAAGCTTATAATCTACCTTGAGGTTCAACGTTGCACCAGCCTCATTGGGATTGACACTTGTAAAGTAATTGTCTGAAAGCTTTCCTGCGAATGATGCAGAACTTGAGGAACGTCCAAGATAGTATTGACCATTCGGTTCGTAGTATTCTTTAGTTGAATAGTTCAATGCTCCGAACACCTTGTTAGTCTCAGCAGTGCCATTCGTGTCAGCTACAAATGCTATGTGAGGCTTGTTATAGTCATTTGAACCTTGGTTGATGGTGCCCGTAGTAGGATAATATACAATGTATTTGCCATAGTCGCTGAATATCTCAGTATTGTCTGTATAGAGCCTTGCTTCGCTGCCTGCAACAGTTTCATCATTCTCATAGAACTTCAAGTCCCTGACACTATAGCCGGGAATAGTCTCATAGAAGGCTAAACGAAGCTGAGTGGAAAGGGGATGGAAACTCAACTCTATTTCCTTGCCGTAGTCGTTGCCCTTATAGACCGTCTTCGCATCAGCAACATAAGCTTTGGCCAGGTCTGCTGTCTTACCTTTCATGAAGAATGCACCGTCCGTTACTTTGCCTTTGTCGTCAACGACGCCATTCATTTTGCTTGCATCGATGGGAGACACGAATACCTGACCATCGCTGAGCCCAGCTGCTTCGTTATACACAGCCATGGCATCGCCCGTGGAGTAGGCAATGAAGTTATACTTCTCTGAACTGTTGTCCCAATACTTGATGGGCTGACTCCAATCATTGATGTTGGTCAGTCCCACATAATCCCAGACGATGGGTTCTGAACCATCAACATACTTCACAAAGTAATCGTCGAAGACAACTGTCTGCTTGCTGTCTGCATACTTCACACCTTCTACAACGAAGTGATTGTTCAGCTTGCCTTGCATTCCAGCACCGATGCTGCGAGTTTGAGGCGTGTCATCATGTACAGTGAAGACAATCTTGTCGGGTTCAGTAGGATTGATTGGGGCACCTTCACGCGGAAACATCTCCTTGATGTTCTCTATGTCGAATGCCTTCTCGCTGCCATCGTTAAAGCGAACGACCCACTCGCTCTGTGCATGAACTTCACAAAAAACGCTTGCCAACAATATTGCGGCTGAAATAGTAGAACGTTTCATAAGGTAGATTTTATTCATTCTTTGTCTGTTGGGATGTTGAAGCCGATGGGGCGATGCGGTTTCTTGGGCGGTGCTTGCAATGCCGCCAAAGACTGGTTGATGAGCTCCAACTGCATGCGTGTATCTTCGTTGATGTTGTTTTGGTCGGCAAGGATGTCCTCTATGTCGAGCTTCAGCTCTTCAAAGTCCTTGCGCAACTGGGCCACATCTGCAGCTGTATTGGGTAATACAGCTGCCATGCGACGAATGGCAACAAAGGCACGCATAATAGAAATATTGACCTCAATGGCAATATCGCTATTGAGCAATCCTGAAAGCATGGCAAGACCTTGTTCCGTGAATGCATAAGGAAGTTTTCGTGTGCCGCCCCAACTTGAAGTTCCATTTTGGAATATCAAGTCATTCTTCAGTCTATCGAACTCTTCTTTTGTCAATTGAAACATAAAATCTGGAGGGAACCTTCTAATATTCCTTTTCACAGCTTTGTTCAAATTGCCTGTTTTCACCTGATACAATTCTGCCAGGTCGCGGTCGAGCATCACGCGCTGGCCTCGTATCTCGTATATCTTATTCTGTATGACTTGAACCTCGTTCATGTGGTTATATTTAATCTATCGTCTTACTCGCTACAAAGTTATATTAATTCCTTTCAATCAAAGAAAAGGGTAAGAAAGCATCTATATCACCATTTCGAGCATGCTGAGGTCGGCTTCTTCGCCCACGACCCATACGATGTCGCCTTGGCGGAACTGACGCTTGGCTTGAGTGGCACCGAGATGACCGTGTTCGTCCTCTACGCCCACCACCATGCAATTGTAGCGACGGCGGAAGTCGGTGTCCTGAAGCGTATGCCCTATGAGCGGACTGCTCTCGGTGAGTGTGACCGAAATGATGGACATACTGTGCTTGTCCTCCTTTGCGACTTCCTGCGGTTTGTACAGCTCTTCGGTGCTACGTGCCCGCAGCGAATCGATGGACTCTGTGCCGCCCACCACCTCGAGCACATCGCCCGGATAGATGCGACTGCTGCCGCCCGGGATGTTGATGCGGTGCTCGGCGCGTATGATGGCAGCAATATGCACCTGGGCCATCCGGCCGAAGTTGAGCTGAGCCAACGTATGTCCGCCCCAACGCGAGTGCATCGGCACCTTCACATGCGCTATTTGCAGGTCCTTGCCCCGCAGCCTTCGTCCGTAGCTCAAGGTGCCACGTTGCTCGCGCTGACCAAGGTTCTGCTTGAAGGTATGTTCTATGCGCATGCTCACGTACTTGACCGTACGGTTAGCCACCGTCAGCATCAGGACTGCAACGCTTATCAGAACGTTCCATACCCACCAGAGCGACGAACCGAAAATCACTACATCATATATTATAGAAAAGCCGATGAGCAACTTCACGGCAATGATGATGTTCAGGAACACCCGGCCGCCAAGGTTCGACGACCGCAAGTACTGTGCCTCCTTGCTGTTGTTCTTGCGGATGATGATAGGTCGTATGAAGGGCGAGAGGAACACCAGTGTGATGAAGCAGCAGATGGCTTTGCCGTAGATGGGGCCCAGAAGATGCTCGAAGAGGGGCAGCAGTGTGGCAAAGCTGAACATGGCGAGTGCGATGCAGATGGTGAGGAAAGCAGCCGTCTGGAACAGCACGTCGACGATGAAACGCCTGCGCACCAGCGAGGAGAGGCTTGCCGGTTCCTGCCGACGAATGCGCGCCGATGCCGATTCCTGTTGCTTGGTCAGACTGCCGCCATGTGCCTTGATGTAATCCTCCACGCGGTTGCACACCTTGGGCGACAGGCGGATGACGTAGGGCGTGAGGAAGGTTGTGACGATGCTCACCGCTACCACGACCGGATAAAGGAAGCCGCTTGTGACGCCAAGCTCCTGGCCGAGACCTGCGATGATGAAGGCGAACTCGCCTATCTGCACCATGGAGAAGCCGCTTTGTATCGCGGTCCGCACGTTGCCGCTCGCTACGAAAAAGCTCAGACTGCCGAAGAATATCTGTCCCAGCACCACAGAGAGTGTCAGCACAAGAACAGGCAGCCAGTACTCCATCAGCACGGACGGCTCCACCATCATGCCCACCGACACGAAGAAGACGGCGCCGAAGAGGTCGCGCAACGAACCTACTACCTTCTCGATGTTCTCCGCCTCGATGGTCTCTGCCAAGATGCTTCCCATCATGAACGCACCGAAGGCCGGACTATAGCCGACGCTGGAAGCCACTACAGCCAGCAGGAAACACAGTCCGACGGACACGACGAGCAGCGTCTCGTTGTTGATGTACCGACCGGCTTTCCGCAGCAGGATAGGCAAAAGATAGACGCCGACCATGAACCAAAGCATCAGGAAGAAACCGAGCTTCATGAGGCTCTTTATCAGCTCCAGCCCTTCGAACTGCCGGCTCACGGCCATCGCGCTGAGCACCACCATGAGCAGGATGCCCAGGATGTCCTCGATGACAAGCACGGATATCACGCCCGAGGCAAAACGTTTGCTGCGCAGTCCAAGCTCATCGAAAGCCTTGTAGATGATGGTAGTGGAGCTCATGCTGAGCATACCGCCCAGGAAGATGCGGTCCATGCTGCTCCAGCCAAACAGAAAAGCCACCACGCTGCCCACGCCTATCATGCATCCCATCACCATCATGGCCGTGAGGATTGGCTTCATGCCCATGCGGACTATCTTCTTGAACGAGAACTCGAGTCCCAACGTGAACATGAGGAAGATGACACCTATCTGGCTCCATTCCTCGATGCCCTCCACACTGCTCACCGAAGGGGTGTACGTCATGTGCGGCCCGGCCAGGAAGCCTGCCACTATATAACCCAGTACAAGCGGCTGCTTGAGCCGCTTGAAGATGATGGTCACTATGCTCGCTACGGTGAGGATGTAGGCAAGGTCGGTGATGAGAGAAGACATTTTAATTCATAATTATTAATTCATAATTCATAATATAAGTGCGGGAGCAAATTATGAATTACTTACTTTTCACTTTTCACTCAAGCTGAGCATGCGGTTGATGCACTTCACGGCTTTTTCTGCCACGTCGGCATCCACCTCTATCTCCGGCCACTCGTACTTCAAGCAGTTGTAGAGTTTCTCCAGGGTGATGAGCTTCATGTAGTTGCACTCGTTGCAGGCACAGGTGCTGTCGTCGGGCGGAGCGGGCAGGAAGACCTTCTGCGGACAGGCCTGCTGCATCTTGTGCAGGATGCCGCTCTCGGTGGCTACGATGTACTCCTTGGCGTCGTCCTCCTGACTGAACTTGAGCAAAGCAGCCGTGCTGCCCACCTTGTCGGCCACGCGGACCACGGGTCCCTTGCACTCGGGGTGAACCAGTACCTTGGCTTCGGGGTGCTGAGCCTTCAGCTCCAGGATGCGCTCCAGACTGAACTTCTCGTGCACGTGGCAGGCTCCGTCCCAGAGCACCATCTGCCGGCCTGTGAGCGAATTGATGTAGTTGCCCAGGTTGCGGTCCGGACCGAAGACAATCTTCTCGTCCTTGGGCAGGCTGTTCACTATCTTGAGAGCGTTGCCGCTGGTCACTACGATGTCCGTCAGCGCCTTGATGGCAGCTGTGGTGTTGACGTAGCTGATGACGGTGTGACCGGGATGAGCCTGGACGAACTTTCCGAACTCGGGGGCGGGACAGCTCTCGGCCAGCGAGCAGGTGGCATTCAGGTCGGGCACCAGCACCTTCTTCTCTGGGCAGAGTATCTTGTTCGTCTCGCCCATGAAGTGCACGCCGCACATCACGATGATGTCGGCATCCGTCCGTGCCGCCTGTTGTGCCAGGGCCAGACTGTCGCCCACGAAGTCGGCTATGTCCTGCACCTCCGCCTCCGTGTAGTAGTGCGCCATGATGACGGCGTTCTTCTCCCGGGCCATGCGGCGTATCTCCTTCTTGATGTCTGTGCCTGCAGGTATGGGCTCGGCCACGTATCCTGCCTCTTTCCACTTGTTGTCAACCATAATATATTATTATATTCTTTTATATTTATTTCTTTAAATAGATATTTATGATGATGATGATATGCGGTTGATAAGTTGATAACTCACCCCGAGGCACCATCGCCGGTGTTGGAGCATTGCATTCACTGCCTTTCCTTATGCTTAGATATGTAGGGAGTTAAATGTGCACTGCAAAGTTAATACTTTTCCTTCACATAGCGTATTGATAACTTCCTTTTTTCGGGTTGAAACAGAATTTATAACTTTTCACTTTTGTTTATAACCCTTCGGGGCGGTACTTTTTGTCCACATTAGTGTGAATAAGTAGTGAGTTATTAACCGACTTATCAACATTAATTGTTAACTTTGCAGCGAGAAACGTAAGAGACATGAGAAAGCTTAAGGTAACGGAGATGGGACGTATGAGTGTGGAGGAGTTTCGTGCCGCCGAGAAGCAGCCGCTGGTGGTGGTGCTCGACTGTGTGCGTAGCCTCTACAACGTGGGCAGTGTGCTGCGCACCAGCGATGCGTTCCGGCTCAGCGGCGTGTGTCTGTGTGGCATCACGGCCCAGCCGCCACATCCCGAGATACACAAGACGGCCCTCGGAGCGGAGGACAGTGTGCCCTGGCGCTACTTCCGGCAGACGGAGGAGGCCATGCAGTGGCTCCGCGAGATGGGCTACACGTTGCTTGCCGTGGAACAGTGCGAGGGAAGCACCATGCTGCAGGACTTCCGCCCGGAGAAGGGCAGGAAGTACGCTGTCGTGTTGGGCAACGAGGTGAAGGGCGTGCAGCAGCAGATTGTGGATATGTGCGACGGCTGCTTGGAGATTCCGCAGTACGGCACCAAACACAGCATGAACGTCAGCGTCACGGCCGGCATCGTCCTCTGGCACTTCACAGAGAATTGGTAGAAGCGCCCCGTGCTTATTCCGGAGACCCCCTCCAAACCTCCCCGAGGGGAGGCTTCCTTCGCTGCAACATCCACTCCCCCTCGGGGGAGACGGAGGGGGGTCGCCTT